>DATNFI010000001.1:0-13903 GCA_035606475.1 Mycobacterium sp.
TCGCCCGCCTCGCGGGCTTCGCCTTCCAAGGCCGCGACTGCGGCTGCGCGCGAGTCGTTTTCACTCCGCAACCGAATCCGCTCGGCGAGGGCAGCCGTCGACGCCGTGCTGGTCGCGGTCGCGGCGGTGGCGATCAACTCGGCCTCCCGCACCTGTTCGGTGAGCCGGGCAATGTCATCGGCGGCGGCCTGGGCGGCGGTCTGCCTCGACGTGGCGGCCTTCTGCTGCTCGGTCAGCTCGGCCAGCTCAACCGTGAGCGTGGCGTGCCGCTGCACCCTGTCGTCGACCTCGGCGACCGCGGCGGCGCAACGCTCGACCTCCTGGTTAGCGGCCTCCATCGCCTTGATCGCGACCATCCACTCGCCGGTGGGCCGACCGGTCGCGGTGAAGTAGCGGGCGTACTCGCTGTCAATGCGCTCGATGAGCAGCGGCTCGGTGCCCGACAGCGCCGCCGTGTCACCCGCGGCGACGTCGAGCGCCCTGGTCAGCGCATCGCAGCCGGACAGGTTCACCGCGTCGGTCGACGTGGCCTGCAAAACCCTTTGGGCATGCCACAATTCGGTGTCCACGGTCTCGGCCAGCATGCCCTGCACCCGGTCGTGCGCCTCGTCGCCGCTGCATTGCTCGCGGCGCGGCTCCAGGACCGTCAGCTGCGTCTCGGGCTTTTTGTGGAAGCGCTTGTGATAGATGAAACGGTAAGGGCCCGTACTGATCTCGGCGGTGATCTCGGATCCGACGTCGGCGTGCGTCGGCTTGACCTGCTTGACCTCTTTCTTCGTCGAGCGGTCCTTGGATTCCAGCAACAGATCCAGCGCCTCCACCATCGACGACTTGCCGATCTCGTTGGCACCCGACACCACGACCACCCCGTGGTCGGGAAAGTCGATCTCGCGGTGGGCGATTCCGCGGTAGTTCTTCAGGACCAACCGATGCAATTTCATGCCGCACCTCGACCCTGCTGGCCATGGTCGGTCAGTCGCAACAACAACGCCAGCGCCGCCTGGGCGTCACCCGCCGCCTCGTCGTCCGCCCGCGCGGTCCGCATCAACTCCTCGACCGCGTCGGCGGCGAACCCGCCGATGCCCAGGTCGCTGAACTCACCGTCGGCCGGTATCACCGCCAGGTCGCTGTGGCTGTCCCACACCCGCAGCGACGCGAACAGCCGCGAATACTTGTCCAGACAGACGTCCAGGGCGGCGCGGTCGGTGACGGTCAGCGACCCAATCAGGGCCAGCCGCAACACGGTTCGATCCTTGTCGGGCATCAGGTCGAGGTTCATGTCCAGGTCGGCGACGTCGCGGGTGTTGTTCACGTCCCGGTTCAGCGTGCTGAACCGCCATCGTCCAACGCGCGGGGAATCGACGGTCACGCGACGCTGCGGATCCGCCTCGTCGAGGTCGACGATCAGCACGTGGCCGGGAGCGGCTTCGACATCGTCGTAGTTGGTGACCTCCGGCGAGCCCGAGTACCAGACGCGACCGGTGCTTCCCACGTCGGTCAGCGAATGCTTGTCGCCGAGCGCCACGTAGTGGATTGCGCCACGCGCCAGCGCATCTTCCACGCCGGCCAGCCGGATCAGCGACGGCTTGGTCGGATCGGGGTCGAGCACGTCGACACCGCCGTGGGCGACGAGCACCCGAGTGACCCCGTCGGCCGGCAGGCCTTCGAGGACCTCGGCGACCAGGTCGGTGGTCGGTGCCTTGGATCGCCACGGCGCCGCGACGATCTGCAGCCCGGGCCGCACGTCGTGGACGCCGGCCCGATCGAGCACGTGCACGTTGGCCGGACATTCGGCGGTGAACAGCGCGCTGGTGTACACCGAAGACGCGTCCAGTGGATCGTGGTTGCCGGGCAGCAGGTAGACCGGAATCCCGATGGCGCGCATGGCTTCCAGCGACTGGCTGATGACGGCCGGCGCCAGCTGGTTGTGCTCGAACACGTCGCCGGAGACCACGACGAACTCGGCGCCGGACTCAGCCGCCAGCGGGCCGAGTCCGGCGACCGCGTCACGACGGGCCGCCGAGTAGCGCGGCTGGGCTTCGCCCGCGAGGAAGTGACGGGTCATGCCCAGTTGCCAGTCGGCGGTGTGCACGAATCGCATTGCGCTCCCGTCCCTTCTACGTGATGTCCGGCCGACGACGACCGGGCAACGCGAGTTTAGGACCGCCCGCCGACAAGTCCGGGGACGTCCATCGGCAGGTCTGGCTCTGGACTAACAGCGTCGTACCCACGCGTCACACCAGCAACATGAGCCTCGCGACGGTCGCCGGGTAGCCTCGACCGCGTGAGCCACCACGACCGCACCCTGGTGCTGATGCGTCACGCGAAATCGGCCTACCCCGACGGGGTCGCCGACCACGACCGCCCGCTGGCACCCCGCGGTCAGCGCGAAGCCGGGCTGGCCGGCGACTGGCTGCGCGACCGCCTGCCGACCGTCGGCCTGGTGCTCTGCTCGACGGCGACTCGCACCCGCGAAACGTTGGCGCGCACCGGGATTGACGCGCCGGTCCGCTACGTCGAACGGCTCTACGACTCCACTCCTGGGATCGTGATCGACCAGATCAACGGCGTCAGTGACGAGGTGTCAACGTTGCTCATCGTCGGCCATGAGCCGACAAGCAGCGAGCTGGCGCTGGGACTGGCGGACCCAAGATCTGCCAACACCGATGCCGCCGATCGGATCTCGACGAAATTCCCGACGTCAGCGATCGCGGTACTGCGGCTGAACGGCAGCTGGGCGAACCTCGAACTCGGGTCCGCCCAGCTAGTCGATTTTCACGTGCCGCGTTAGCCGCGGCTAGGTCGGGTTATTTGCAGATCTCGACGATTTTCTTGATCTTGTCGTCGAGGTTCTGTCGCAGTTCGTCCTGCGCGAAGTCCTGTGCACCGGCGAGGTAGCCGATGCTGAGCTCTTCGAGCTGGGTGCCGAGCGCGTTTGCGTTGTCCGCCAGATCTTTCGGGGTCGCGGGTTGGTCGGCCACCCGGTCGCGCAGGAAGGCCCCGCCGTCGTAGAACGCGAACCGTTGAGCGGTCGCGACCGACAGCGCGCCGATCGGCCCGCCGTTCTCCGGGTTCTTCAGGTGTGAGTTGCGGACCACGGCGCGGTCGACGATCTTGAAGGTCTCGCAAATCTTCTTCTTGGCGTCGTTGCGCTGCTGGTCGCTGTACTTGCCCGAGGCCGCCGCGCTCTCGTTCGGGTAGAAGTACCCGTACGCGGCGCCCGCGAGGCCCAGGATCGCCAGCACCAACGCCGCCACGGCCAGCCGGAACGGCAGCTTGGATGGGCTTGCGTGCGACGTCGTCGTGGTCGTTGCCGGCGTGGTGGTAGGCGCGGCGACGGATTCGGTGACGTCCTCGGATGCGGACGATGGCTCGTTTGAAGGTGTCTCAGACATTCGTCGATCGTATAGGGCTCAACTATTGGGCTGTGACCCTTTCGGGTGTCAATAAATTGGACTGGCTGTGAACTCCCTGTGGTTCACCGAAGGTGCAGCTGAAAAGCGTCAGCACCACGACTGGGCCTGCCGCTAACCCGAGGGGCTCAGTGCCATCGCCACAAAATCGAGACGCCACAACGCCTCAAACAGCTTGCGGCCGAATTTTTCGAAATCGGCGGTATTGCCTCGCTGTCCGTCATTGGCCTGCGCGACGGACGCAGCGATCTCTCGAATCGTGCGGCTTCCATCGATCTGCTGCACGAAGGGCAACTGGGCCGCGTTGAGGCCCATCTGCCAACCCGGCCGGAAGATGTCGCTGCCGGACAGGCCGCAGCGCATCCGCATCAGCGGAACATAATCCAGACAATCCATCGTCGAAAAGTCAATGACGTAAGACTCTTTCGGCCGCTGCGAGTGGCAGGCCGTGAAGAAGTGACAGGCGTTCGTGGTATGGAGCCGTTCCATCACCGACCACAACTTGGCCTCGGGCAGGCGGCCGATCGCCGGAGAGAGCTCAGGGGAGGAGGACAACAGATCATGGTGGTAGTAAGGCGATTTCAGGAACCAGCTTTGAAATTCAAGTCCCGCCGAACCAACCAGATCCAGGCAGTCATCGACGGTGTAGTTGCGCGCACGACCGTGCAAGAACGTATCCACCAACACGGCATCGTGCTGCACATTCCCTCCGAGCTTCAAATAGCTGCGGACCGGGTGGGTAGCCGGCAGCAACGAAATCGTCTCCTTGACAACGCGCACCGAGGCGTCATCTTGCTCCAGCCCCAAGTCGCGAAAAACGGTTTCCAACAGTTCAACTCCGAGACGGCCATACTTCGCATACAGCATCACCGCGACCACGCCTTCGGGTCGCAGACACTGCGCCAGAGCCTTCATCCCCGCCAACGGTTCGGCCATGTGATGAAGCACGCCCGTCGACACCACCAGGTCGAAGTCACGCCCCAACGTCGGGAGCTGTTCGATCGGCAGTAGCCGTAACTCGAGGTTCCACAAGCCGTGCTTGTCTTTCAGATACTGCTCATGATCCAACGAGGGCTGGCTGACGTCGATGGCCACCACCTTCGCGTCCGGATTGGTGTAAGCAAATACCGCCGCCTGATTGGTGCCGCATCCGGCGATCAGAATATCGAGATCGGACTTGTACTCCCGGTCCGGCCAAAACACGCGGTGCGCATGAGTCGGGTCGAACCATTGCCAATTGTTCTGCAGCCACACCCCGAGATCCTGAATCGGCTCCGGATACCGATACTTCTGGTATTGGCGGGAGACGACATCGGCCTGCGGGTCGTTCATTTCGGCGGCGCTTCCTTCGAGGTCAAAGTGTTGATCAACAACCACTCATGACCATTCCACTCAACCTGCCGACCCGTCAGGAATTGGTCGAGAGCGTGAGCTCCATGAGCTTGATGGCCTGCGCGCAGGCGTCGATACCCGGTACTTGCGGGTTCACCCACCAGCCGACCACGCCGGCGGCGTCACTGGCGACGCCGCACGAGCCGTTGGGGTCGTTCGGCCTCATCACGATCGACGGCACACCGGCAATGGCCCGGTTCTCGATCTGATACTTCAAGAATTCGGCGACCTTGCGCTCGTTGTCCAGGCTGCCCTGCTCGAACCAGAACCGGGTGATGTCGATCAGACCGCCCGGGTTGGCCGCCTGCCAGCGGCAGATCGCCCCGACGAACGTACTCTGAATATCCTGCGGGTCGGCACCGACGGTCTTGGCCAGCACGTCGGTGGTCAGTACTTCACATTCCTTCTGCAGGTTCGGGTACTGCTGCTCGGATGTGTTGTTGCGGGGCACGTCGCCGGCGCCCGCTTTGTGCGCGGTGCCGCCGACCGATCTGGTGCACCCGGTCGACACCGACAAGGCGGTGGCCACTACCGCCACGCCCACCAGAAGTCGGCGACGCACATGGGCGCTCATTTGCCGTTCGCAATCGTTTGGCGCGCCAGCTCTTTGGCGATGTTGCAGGCGTCGGGGTACGGCTTCTGGTTGAAGTTCACCGACCACTCGAAAAAGTCGTCGTTGAACTGAATTCCCACCTCGCACAGCGAATCACCCAATTGTGGGTCGTTGCCGATGGCGATGAAGCCGTTATGGCCGCTGATGTTGACGTCTTCGACGCTGGACCGCGACAGCTCCTCGGTCTTGCGCTCACGCCCGATCGGGCTCCCGCGATACCACGAGAAGGAGAAGTGCGGCCCAAGGATGCCACCGCCGGCCAGCCATTGACAGCCCACCGAGTTTTTGGCGGTGTTGACCAATCCATTGATCTGCGTCAGCTTGTTCACCGTCTCATCGGTGACGCCTCCGCACTGCGGGAAGGACGGACCATGGCTCCCGTTGCTGGACGACGGGCCCGTCGACCCTGGCGACTGGGACTGGTTGGAGCCGGAATCCGAGCACCCGGCCGCCATCGGAACCAAGACCGCGGCCGTCAGAGCAAACGCCGCCACGTTACGCCGCACCGCTACCCGCACCTTCTGCTGATCACAGGTTGCACTGTAGCGGCACCACCTGATGCCAACCATCGCACACGCGGTGAGCTGTGGTTTCTTATTCGATTGCAGACCTTCAGCTTTCCCGGTGGCTCCACGCGCGTAGTTGACCGGCGATCTCGTTGACGTCGCCGTCGACACCGGTGGCGACCCTGATCACGAAATCGAAGCGATCGTCCGCCGGAGCGCTGAGCCACTCACCGTTGATGGCTAGAAACGTCCGGCAGGCCGCCCATGCCACTCGCCTGTTCCCGTCCATCAACGCGTGGTTTCTTCCCAGTGACTGCATGAGCGCCGCGGCCTTCAGATGCACGTCCGGATAAGCATCGCGACCGAATACCACTGCGCTTGGCCGCGCGAGTGCTGATGCAAGCAATCCGTAGTCCGCGACGACGACGCTCGGGCCGATCGCCGCGTGCGCGATTTCCAAGAGGTCATCGAGGTCCAAGTATTCGGTCGCGAGCGTCACGCGTCTTTGAGGCGCTCCAGCACCTCGGCCTCCTCGCGCACCACGCGCTGCAGCGCGTCGGCAACCTTGGCCGTGTGCGCCCGCCGAGCGATGTACTCGTCGATGGCCGCGAGCGCGACGGCCTGCATGGACCGCCCTTCCGCCGCGGCCTGTCGGCGTAACGCTTCGGTCTGCTGATCGCTGGTACGCAGCGTCATTCCCATGCGCTCGATGATACCTGTTTGATACCACGGCGCCTATGCAAGAGTTACCAGATGCTCGTGGCACTGCTGCGCCAGTTCGTGCGGCCGTACCGATGGCTGGTCGCGGCGGTGATGGTGCTGCAGTTGGTCAGCAGCCTGGCCTCGCTGTATCTGCCGACGGTCAACGCCACGATCATCGACGACGGCATCGCAAAGGGCGACACCGCCACGATCGTCCGCCTCGGCGGGCTGATGTTCGCGGTGACGGCGCTGCAGGTGCTGTGCGCGGTGGGCGCGGTCTACTTCGGCTCCCGCGCGGGCATGGGCATCGGCCGCGACCTCCGCTCCGCGATGTTCCATCGAGTCACGACGTTCTCCGAGCACGAGACCGCCCGCTTCGGTGCGCCGACGCTGCTGACCCGCACCACCAATGACGTACGGCAGATCCAGTTTCTGGCCCAGATGGGCTTCACAGTGCTGGTCGCCGCGCCGATCATGTGCGTCGGCGGCATCGCGATGGCCGTTCATCAGGACGCCGGGCTGTCATGGCTGCTGCTGGTCAGCGTTCCGGTGCTGGTGGTCGCCAACTACTGGATCATTTCCCGGACGCTGCCACTGTTCCGCAGCATGCAGCGACTGATCGACAACATCAACCGCGTCATGCGCGAGCAATTGTCCGGTGTGCGGGTGGTGCGCGCTTTCGCGCGGGAACCCTTCGAGCGTCAGCGGTTCGACGAGGCCAACGTGGCACTGTCGGGCACCGCGCAGGCCGCCGGCAACTGGCAGGCGCTGATGCTGCCGGTCACCACACTGACCATCAACGGCTCCAGCGTGGCGCTGATTTGGTTCGGCGGCCTGCGAATCGACAACGGCCAGATGCAAGTCGGATCGCTGATCGCGTTCCTGGTGTACTTCGCCCAGATCCTGATGGCCGTGCTGATGGCGACGATGACCGTGATGGTGCTGCCGCGGGCCGCGGTGTGCGCCGAGCGGATCACCGAGGTGCTGTCGACAACCCCGGAGGTGCGCAATCCGTCGAATCCGGTGCGGCCGGTGGCGGCTTTAGGCGAGGTTCAGCTCGACGGTGCGTCATTCCGCTACCCCGGTGCGGATCGGGCTGTGCTGCAAGATATCTCGTTGACCGCGCAACCCGGTACGACGACCGCCATCATCGGCAGCACCGGTTCCGGTAAGTCGACTCTGGTGGCGCTGATCTGCCGGTTGTACGACGCGACGGCCGGTGCCGTCCGGGTCGGCGGTGTCGACGTGCGTGACCGCGACATCGACGAGTTGTGGTCCACCATCGGACTGGTACCCCAACGCGGCTATCTGTTCTCCGGAACCGTCGCCGACAATCTGCGCTACGGCAAAGTGGACGCCACCGACGACGAGATGTGGGAGGCGCTGCGGGTCGCGGCCGCCGACTTCGTCGGCGCCCACCCCGACGGCCTGCAGATGCGCGTCGCGCAGGGTGGGATCAATTTCTCCGGCGGGCAGCGGCAGCGGTTGGCCATCGCGCGGGCGGTGATCCGGCGGCCGTCGATCTACGTGTTCGACGACGCCTTCTCCGCGCTCGACGTGCACACCGACGCGCTGGTGCGCGGCAGACTCGCCTCGGTGGCCGGAGGTGCGACGGTGATCGTTGTCGCGCAACGTATTTCGACCATCATCGACGCCGACCAGGTGATCGTCATCGACGACGGGCGCATCGTCGGGACCGGCACCCACGAGTCGCTAATGGCGGAATCGCCCACCTACCGCGAATTCGCCGAGTCGCAGTCGCTGGACGCCGAAGTGGGCGGTGCGCGATGACGACGGTTAACCGACCTGCACCCGCTCCCCCCGCCATGCGAGCGCGGAATTTCCGGGGATCGACGGTCCGCCTGGTGAAGTTGCTTGCACCGCAACGGCACACGGCCGTCGCGGTGATGGCGCTGAGCATCCTCGGCACCGTCGTCGGTGTCGTCGTCCCGCGGATTCTCGGCCACGCCACCGACCTGCTGTTCAACGGCGTGATCGGCCGCCAACTGCCCGCAGGCATGACCAAGGCTCAGGCCGTCGCCGCGGCGCGGGCGCGCGGCGACAACGCGTTCGCCGATCTGCTGTCCGGAATGCACGTGGTACCCGGTCACGGCGTCGACTTCGGAGCGGTCGCGCGCACGCTCATGCTGGCACTGGCCATGTATCTGCTTGCCGCGGTGATGATTTACGCGCAGGCCCGGCTACTCAACATCACGGTGCGACGGTCGCTGCAGGCGCTGCGCTCTGACGTCGAAGACAAGCTGCACCGGCTGCCGCTAGCCTATTTCGACACCCGGCGACGCGGCGAAATCCTCAGTCGGGTCACCAACGACATCGACAACCTGCAGACGTCGCTGTCGATGACGATCACCCAATTGCTCAGTGCGGTGCTGACCGTCGCGACCGTCTTGGTGATGATGCTGAGCATCTCGCCGCTGCTGACCGGGCTGACCCTGCTGACCGTGCCACTGACGATCGTCGTGACGCGCGCGATCGCTCGGCGCTCCCAGCGACTGTTCCTCGCACAGTGGACCAACACCGGCCGGCTCAACGCACACATCGAAGAGAGCTACAGCGGGTTCACCCTGGTGCGAACCTACGGGCAGCGGGCCAGGACGGAAGACGAGTTCCGCCAGCTCAACGACGACATGTACGAGGCAAGCTTTGGCGCCCAACTGATCTCAGGCATGGTGGCGCCGGCGACCACGTTCATCGGCAATCTCAGCTACGTCGCCGTCGCCATCGTCGGCGGCATTCAGGTGGCGACCGGGCAGATCACCGTGGGCAACATCCAGGCCTTCATCCAATACGTGCGCCAATTCCACGCGCCGCTGAACCAGGTGGCCTCGATGTACAACGCGCTGCAGTCCGGGGTGGCCAGCGCTGAGCGGGTCTTCGAGCTGCTCGACGAACCCGAGGAACCTTTCGACCGCCCCGGTTCGTTGCCCGAAGGACCAACGGGCCGAGTCGAATTCGACCACGTCAGCTTCGGCTACCAGCCCGGAGCCACGGTCATCGACGATCTCTCGTTTGCCGCCGAACCGGGCAGTACCGTCGCGATCGTCGGACCGACCGGAGTGGGCAAGACGACGTTGGTGAACTTGCTGATGCGGTTTTACGACGTCGACGCCGGCCGGATCCTGATCGACGGCGTCGACATCACCACCGTCAGCCGGCACTCGCTGCGTTCACGCATTGGGATGGTGTTGCAGGACACCTGGTTGTTCAGCGGGACGATCGCGCAGAACATCGCCTACGGGCGGCCCGACGCTTCCGAGCAGGAAGTGGTCGCAGCGGCCAAGGCGGCCTACGTCGACCGGTTCATGCATTCACTGCCCGACGGCTACGACACCCAGGTGAGCGACGGCGGGAGCAACATCAGCGCCGGCGAGCGACAGCTGATCACCATTGCGCGGGCCTTCCTGGCCCGCCCGCAGCTGCTTGTACTGGATGAGGCGACCAGCTCGGTGGACACCCGTACCGAGTTGCTGATCGCCAAGGCTACTCACGAGCTTCGCCGCGACCGAACGAGTTTCATTGTCGCTCATCGCCTTTCGACGATCCGCGACGCCGACGTGATTCTGGTGATGGAGTCGGGGAAGATCGTCGAACAGGGCAACCACGGCGAGCTGCTGGCCCGCCGTGGTGCCTACTTCCGGATGACGCAGGCGTAGCCAATCTGGTCTCACGGGCCACGCCAGCACCAGCTCCCAGCCCTCACCCATTTTTGAAAACGTGACCACGGGCGATATCACCGCCGAAACCGTGATATCGCCCGTGGTCACAAAACGAAAAAAGGCGGTGCCCTCAGAGCCTGTGACTGCTGGGGTTAGAGCTCGGGCCCTTCGGCCCGCAGATCGTCAACCGCAGTCATCGCGTCACGCAGTTTGGCCAGCCACTCTTCGGTGTGCTCACCGACCAACTTGACCGACCAGGCCAGCGCGTCGGAGCGCGACCGCGCCACTCCCGCGTCGACCAAGGTGTCGAGCACCTGACGCTCCGGTTGCTTCAACCGCGTCATCACCGGGACCGCGATGTGAGTGAACAAGACCTGCTCGCCGGCCACCTCCACACCCCAGGAAACCTTCCGTCCGAAGCGGCTTTGCGCCTCGTCGGCGATGTGCATCCGCTCCGAGCGCGTGTCCTCGCGGAACCGCGACGCCCGACCCTCGGCGTGCGCGCCGCTCTCGCCCTTGTCGGAGTCCGGCAGCTTTCCGATGACGGTGATTTCTTCGCGGTCGACGACGACGGTCGGGTCGCCGTCGAACCAGGCGTCCGGCAGGCGACCGGCGAACCAGTCGGCGGCGTCGCCCGCTTCGGGTTGGCCGGCTTGCTGCCAGCCGCCGGGGCGGCCGTGGCGCCGCCCGTGTCCATGATGTTGTTTCATGCTTACATGATTACAGCGTTACAACCCACGTCAAGGCGGTTTCACTCTCCGCGAAAGCCGTACTAAGCGGCTAGCCTTCGCCGCGACGGGCGCGGAACAGCTTGACCTCGCCCTTGATGCCTTTGAGCCGGCGCGCGCCGGCGAACGACCAGCTGAAGCCCGCCTCGTCGCCGAGTTCGTCGCGCACCGACTCGCCGGCCAACACGGTCCCCGGTCGAGCCGCCGCCGTTACCCGGCTGGCGGTGTTCACCGGGCTGCCGAACCAGTCCCCCGCCCGGCTGACCGCGGAACCCGACGCGATACCGGCCCGCAATCGCGGAAAGTCGTTGTCGCTGTCCGTCATATCGACCAGCTTGAGCACGGCGTCGAGCAGCGGCGCCGGTTCGGTGCAGACGAACATCACCGCATCGCCGATCGTCTTGATGAACCGCACCGGCGGTGTCGCGACGTCACGGGCCATGTCGGCGAGCCGATTGGCCAACTGCCCGAGCTCCTCGGCCGGCACCTCCTCGCCAAGCCGGGTGAACCCGACCAGGTCGGCGAATGCGGCGGTGATGTGCCGCGCCCCGGGCAACGGCGCCCCGGCGGCGCGCTCGCTGGCGTTGACGGCCTCGGTCTCCATCATGTTCCGCAGCTGCATGAACAGCATTTCCTCGATCCACGGGCCCAGTAGCGGCGTGATCTGACTGACCAGTGCGTGCGATCGCTTGGCGACTTGCAGTTCGGTTGTGCCAGGCTCCATGACGGCCGCCATCGCGGTGAAGCGCATGACCTCGGCCGCGTGCGAGAGCCCTTCGGCGAGCACGCGCGTGACCAGCACCAGGTTCTCGGCATCCAGACCGAGCTCGGAGAAGTGTCGGACGTGGGCTGCCGCCTCGACGTCGGCCCGCATGTGCACGGCCGCGTCGGGATCGTCGACTCGGGCCAAGCCGATCGCGCGCTGCACCCGCTGCAGCAGGTCGAGATCGATGCCGTACTCGTCGGCGATTTCCCGGGTCGACACATAGGTGCCGTCGTCGCCGACTACGCGACGGGTCGCGAGCAACAGGGGCGCCGACGTGCCCTCGATCTCCTCGGCGGTGATGCCCTGCTCGAAGAGCCACTCGATCAGCTCGGCGCGCTCGGCGCGCGCGTCGCCTTCCAGACCGTCGAGCAGCTTCTCGATTTCTGCGTGGTCCACGTGGTCAAGTTATCCGATGCTCACGCCATTGCTCCATGGATTCCCGCCCGTCGTCGACCACACGGCCGGGCTACTGATCCTGGGCTCGTTTCCCAGCGTCCTGTCGCTGCAGAGCGGGCAGTACTACGGCAACCCGCGCAACGCGTTCTGGCCGATCACCGCTGAGCTGTTCGGTTTCGACGCGGCGGCGCCCTACGAAACTCGTTTGGCCGCATTGCAATCGGCCGGGGTCGCGCTGTGGGATGTGTTGCATTCATGCCGTCGCGCGGGCAGCGCCGACACCAAGATCGACCCGGACAGTGTGGTGGCCAACGACTTTCGTCAACTGTTCGCCAGCTATCCGTCGATCGCGAGGGTGTGCTTCAACGGCAGCGCCGCACAGCGACTCTACGAGCGGCTCGTCGATGTCCGTACGGAGGTCGACTACCTGCTGTTGCCGTCGAGCAGTCCGGCGCGCGCGATGCCGGCGGGCCGGAAACTGCAGGCCTGGCGGGTTATCGCGCCGTCATGAGACCGGTGGCCGGCGCTGCGCCCACGGCCGGGCGGCCTCGATCTGCGCGCCCAGCGACACCAGCGTCGCCTCATCGTTCGGGCGGCCGACCAGCTGGATCGACAGCGGAATGCCCTGGGCGTCCAGGCCCCACGGCACGGCCGCGGCGGGTTGCCCGGTCAGATTCCAGATCTCGAAGAACGGCACCCGCTGCGCGACCGCCAGCAGGCTCGCGATGCCGCCGAGCCGTTGGTAGGCCCCGATCCGCGACGGGCCGCTGGCGTTGCCGGGGGTGAGGACCACGTCGACGTCGTCGAAGATCGACTGGATCCGCTGGGCCAGCGCCGCTTCCCCGGCGCGGATCTTGGCCATCCGCCCGTCGGAAATCAGCGACCCCATGCGGGCCATGTTGCGGGTGCGCTTTTCGAGTCGGTCTTGATGCGGCATTACGCGGACATCGTTGTAGATACCACGGAAGAAGCGCGGCAGGAAGTTGCCGTAGACCGCCGCCGGCGGATAGTCCGGGTCGCGCACCACGACGTCGTGACCGAGGTCGCGCAGCAGTGCGCCGGCCGCGTCGACGGCGGCCCGCTGCTCCTTGCCGGCCTTGGCGATCAGCGGCGGTGGAACCTTGGTGCTCAACGCAATTCGCAATCGGCCCGGGTCCTTGCCGACGGCGCCGACGAAGCCGCCCTCGGGCGCGGGCGTTGTGGTCGTGACGTCCAGGAACAACGCGGCGTCTTCGACCGTCCGCGCGAGCGGACCGTTCACGCTGAGCCCGCACCAGGCGTCGTGGTGCGGCGCAAGAGAAATCCGGTCCCGTTGCGGTTTGATCCCGAACAGACCGCACCAGCCCGAGGGAATGCGGATCGAGCCGCCGCCGTCGGATCCCAGTGCCAGCGGCGCGAGCCCGGCGGCCACCGCGGCCCCGCTACCGCCGCTACTGCCGCCCGGCGTGAACGCGGTGTCCCAGGGATTGCGGGTCGCGCCGAACGTCAGCGTTTCGGTGAACGGGAAGATCATCAGTTCGGGCACAGCGGTTTTGCCGATGATCACCGCACCGGCCGCGCGCAGCCGGGCGACGACTTCGGCGTCGCGGGCCGCCGGGGTCGAGACCGAGCTGCTGCCGCACGTCGTGAGTTCGCCGGCCACGTCGTTGTCGTCCTTGATCGCGACCGGGACACCGAGCAGCGGCAGACGCTCGCCGGCGTCGAGGCGGC
>DATNFI010000002.1:0-3025 GCA_035606475.1 Mycobacterium sp.
CATCAGCAGGCCCACCACGACGAGTCCGGTCCCGCCGCCGAAGCCCAACGTCCCCGACAGCACCGACATCGCCGACACCATCCGGTCCTCGGTCAACTCCTCGCGCAGGATCGCGACGCCGATCGGGTACAGCGCGAACGATGCTGCCTGCAATACCCTGGCGATGATCAGCAGCGCCAGCGACGAGGTGGTGGCGGCAAGAACCGAGCCGAGCAGCACGACGGCGAGCACGACCAACAGCACGTGCTTCTTGCTGTGCAGGTCGGCCAGCCGGCCGATCAGCGGGGTGGCAGCGGCCGCTGCGAGAAGATTCGCGGTGACCGCCCAGCTGGCCGCGACCGTCGACGCGTTCAGCTGATGGGCGATGATGCCGAGCACCGGAACGACGGCGGTCTGCAGCACGGCGACGGTCAGGACCACCACGGACAGGCCGGCGACCAACAACCCGGGTCGTACTTTGCCGCCGAGGCCGGACCGCGTCGCTTCGGTCTCGACCACGGCCCGCTCCGCTCGTTAGCTCATCTCTGGTTCTTTCGATTATGTCCGTTGGCCCAAAAGCGCCAACAGCCGCTCATGCGGAAGCGCCGGCGAGCGGTGCCCGTCGCGGCCGACCATGTCGTCGTTGACGACCAGCGCGTTGAGCACCGCCTCCTCGACGGCCTGCACGGCCGCGGTGTAGAGATCGTCCATGCGGCCCCACGGCACGAATGTGAGCGTGCCGTACTCGTCGTCACTGACTGGCCCGACGGGAAACGCACTCGCAAGGCCGGGCACATCCGCGGTGGAGAAGGCCAGGAAGATGTCGCCGGAGAAGTGGCTGCCCGCCGTGCCGGTTCGGGCCAGGCCCAAGGGAACGCGCCGTGCCAAAGCCTTGCACTGGCCCGGCAGCAGTGGTGCGTCGGTGGCCACGATCGCGATGACCGAGCCGGCGCCGGGCGGTGGCTTGAGCCCGAGGTCAACCTCGAACCAATCGTTGGCCAGCGGGTTGTCGTCGAGCAACTCGGGGCCGACACGTCTTCCGGCAACGGTCAATTCGATACGGGAGCCGAAGTTCGCCTGCACGAACGCTCCAACCGTGAAGGTCCGTCGCCCGTAGCTGACCTGCCTAGACGCGGTACCGTTGCCGCCCTTGAATTCGTAGCAGTTCATCCCGGTTCCGCCGCCGACCGATCCCTCGGCCACCGGACCATCGGTCGCCGCGTCGAGCGCCGCCTCGACATGTTCGGGTCGGACGTGGCCGCCGTTGATGTCGTTGAGATAGCCGTCCCAGGTCTCTGCGCAGACTGGCAGCAGCCACTGCCGGGCGAGCCGTGGATTGTGCCGGGTGACCCAGCTGACGACGCCGGTGTGGCAGGCGCCGATCGCGTGCGTATTCGACAGCACGACAGGAAGATTGAACGATCCGGCTTCGTCGATCCAGGTGGTGCCGGTCATCTCGCCGTTGCCATTGAGCGAGTACCAGCCCGCGGCGCACGGCCGGCCGATCCCTTCGCGGCCGCGCGGCAGAATCGCGGTGACGCCGGTACGCACAGAAGTCCCGCCGATCAACGTCGTCACGCCGACCTCGACGCCGCCGACGTCGGTGATCGCGTTGAGCGGTCCTGGCTCGCCGGGCAAGGTGATACCGAGGCCGCGCGCCCGTGGCCTGCCATCGCTGCTGTGGGTCATGGTCACCCGACAATCCTGCCAACACTCGTGATCGAATGGACGTATGAGCGCGCTGACTGAACCGACCTTCGCCGGTCACCGACCTACCGGTGCCGGGGATTTGTCCGTCGAGACGCACGGCATCGCGCCCATCGCAGAGGATCAGCGGTACGGTTCGCCAGCCCGGCTGTTCACGGTGTGGTTTGCTCCGCAGGTCAACATGACCGGGGTCTTCACCGGTGCGCTGGCGATCGTGCTCGGGCTCGGCTTCTGGCTCGGTCTGCTGGCGATGGTGATCGGCACGGTTCTCGGCTCGCTCACGGTCGGATACCTGTCGACGTGGGGTCCGCGGACCGGCACCGGCCAGTTGCCCAACTCCCGGATGGCGTTTGGCGGCGGCGTCGTGTTGCCCGCTGTTCTGCAATGGCTGGGCACGATCGCGTGGGACGCGCTCGTCGGACTGTTCGGTGGGGAAGCGCTTTCGGTGTTGCTCGGCATCCCGTTTTGGCTCGGGGTGCTGATCGTGCTGGCTCTGCAGGGCGCGGCGGGCTTTTTCGGCTACGAGGTCATCCACCGGATGCAGGCGGTGTTGACCGTGGTGTTGTTCGTGACGTTCGTGGTGTTCGCGGTGAAACTCGTTGGGGGACATGAGATCGTCACGCCGGCCAGTGTCCACGGCGCGGACCTCGCCGGCGCGTTTGTCCTCGAGGTGACCATCGCGTTCAGCCTGGCGGTGTCGTGGGCCAGCTATGCCGCCGACTTCAGCCGCTACCTGCCTGCGGACTCGTCGCGGGCGCGGGTGTTCGGGTTCACGTTTGCCGGAATTGTTTTGGCGTACATCTTCATTCAGGGCATCGGCATCGCGGCAGGGAATGTGGTCTCCGAGCAGACGGCGGAGGGCGTGCGATCGGTGATGGGCGGAGGTCTGCTTGGTGGGCTGGCGCTGCTCATCATCGCGCTGGCGTCGATTGGCTCGGGTGTGATGAACGACTACAGCGGCTCGCTGGCGCTGCAGACGATCGGGGTGCGGGTGCGGCGGCCGGTGTCGGCGGTGATCGTGACGCTCCTGGCCTTTCCGCTGATCCTCTGGCTACACGCCGCCGACACCGCGAGCCGCTTCCAGAATGTGCTGCTGTTGGTGAGCTACTGGATCCCGGCGTTTGTCTCGGTCGTGGTCATCGATTGGCTGCTGCGTATCCGGGGCCGCGCGACCATCAACCCGGCCGAGGAGCCGACCGAGCGCCGCGACGCGGCCGCAGCGGTGATCGTGTTCGTGCTCGCCTACGCCGCGGCGATTCCGTTCATGAACACGTCGCTGATCGAGGGTCCGGTCGCGCGGGCGTGGCACGGCGCAGACGTCGCGTACTTCGTCAATCTG
>DATNFI010000003.1:0-6100 GCA_035606475.1 Mycobacterium sp.
GCGGGCAACGCCGCGTAGAACGACTCACACGAATCGACATCCAGCCGGTCGTCGGCACCGACCGCCCGGGCCAGATCCCAGGTGTGCACCAGCACGTCGCGGGTCACGTTCGGCAAGATCGCGGTGGCGTCCGGCCCGATATCGAGTTCGAATGCCCTTTCCAGCTGGAGGTAGGTCGACTCCCACCGGCGTTGCGGGTCGTCGCGGGGGCGATCGGGCTTGAGCCCCAATGGTCGTAGCAGCAGCACATCGTGAAAGCCGATGACATGTTCGAGCACTGCCCTGGCATCCCACCCGTCACACGGCGACGGGCGCTCCCATTTCCCCGCCGCGGCACGCACTGATTCGCCGAACCTCCGGCACACCGTTAAGTGTCGTTCGCCCAAGCGGTCGGCCATGGCACCTACCCGGGCAACTGCAGAGTGAGCTCGACCGGACAACACAACTCATCGCGCTGGTTGACGACGTCGATCTGGAGTTCGACCAACCCCGGTGCCGGCTTGGCCACCACCCGGGCTCTGCCCACCATGGTGTCGCCCGCGTAGATCGAACCGGCGAGCCGCATCTTTCGACGGACCACCCGACTACGCGGGCCGGCCCAGTCGGTGGCGATCCGGTCCGCGAATCCCGCGATGTGCATGGTGTTGACGAAAATGCCCGGATGGCCTTGCTTTTCGGCGTAATACGGGTCGAAGTGGACCGGGGTGTAGTCCCAGGTGGAGCCGGAGTTCATCACCACTCGTTGGTAGCTGATCTCGTCGCGCACCTCGGGCAATTCGGTGGGCACGCTGACCTCCTCCCACCGAATCACGACGTCGCCGCGCAAGCTCATCCGCCACTCCTCCGCATCGCTGCGCTCTGCATCGTCGCCGGCGGGGTAAACCGGAACAGGGTGTTCCGGTTGGTGGCCACGACCGCGCCGTCCTGGCGGGTGAAGGTGTCCAGGGTTTCGATGAAATGCCCGACGCCGAGTTTGGATCTCTTCTCCGGTGACACCGATACCACTTCTTCGACGATGGTGAGCCGGTCGCCGTCGACGACGGGCAGTGGAAACTCGGCTTCGTTGGCGGCGTTGACGATTGTGGTGCCGGGCAGCGGAACCCGCAGTGCGATCGCCGCCCCCGCCGGCCGCCCGCCCGGTTCCCACGGCAGCGGAATCAGCCAGCCCATCAGCAGCGCCGGCGGCGCTAGCAGCCCGCCCCATGTTCGGGTCGCGAAATCGGCGTCCCAATACGATGGGTTAGCGTCTTGCACTGTGGCAGCGAACATTTGGATCCGGGCCGCGCTGACCACGGTCCCCGCGACCCGCGGCTCGGACGTCACCCCGACCATCCGCAGGGCGTCCTCGTAGGCGCCGAACGCAAGCCGGTAGCTGATCGGATTCGACGTCACGCCGATACCGGCACCGAATCCCACTGCAGCTCGCGGGACGCGAAGTACCAGCCGCCGCGCTCGTAGATCAGTTGATCGCGATAGCTTCCGGTGGCACGCAGCGTCGAGCCGCCGTCGCCGGCGGTGAAGAGCAACGCCACACATCGCTGCGTCGCGTTGACGCCGTCGACGGTGATCTCGTGGTCGACGGTGACCAGCCGGCCACCGCCACCATCGAAAGCCTCACGCAGATCGGTGAATTCCGCTCCGTCACGTATGAAGCGGGCACCCGAGTGCCGGAACGTCGCGATCCATCCGGCCAGGTCGCGCTCGGAGAAGCACCGGTTGTGCCGCGCCGTCAGGTTCAAGATCGCGTCGCGGCCGACCGCGCCGTCGAGGACGTACTGCTGTTGATAGGTCATGGCCATCTGTTGTTCTCCCTGTCGATCGGTTCTTCCGGTCTCAACGGCTCACGATGTATCCGTGGGTTTCGCGGTCCCAGGCCGTGGGTCCGACACCTTGGGCGCGAAGGACGTCCTTGCGGATCCGGCCGATGACGGTCTTCGGCAGCTCACCGACGATCTCCACGTATCGCGGCACCGAGAAGTACGGCATCCGGGCACCGCAAAAGTCCAGCAGCTCTGCGTAATCCAGGTCGCTGCCGGGTCGTACGGTGACGAACAGCAGGATGTCGTCCTCACCCAGGTCGCTGGGCACGCCGACCACCGCGGCTTCGAGCACCGCCGGATGCCGCATCACAACGGTCTCGACTTCGACCGATGAGACGTTCTCTCCTCGGCGCCGCAGCGAATCCTTCACCCGGTCGACATAGGTCAGGTTCCGGTCGCTATCGAGCACACCGAGGTCGCCGGTGCGAAACCATTCCGGATGTGGAACAACCGTGTGGTCCGCGGGATCCAGATAGCCCTCACTCATCACGTGCGGATGGCGGGGACGGCAGGCGATCTCGCCCACCGTGCCGGCCGGGAGCGGCGTGCCGTCCGCGTCGACGATCTGCACGTCGAAGTCGGGGTTCGGTCGGCCCGATGTACCGGGCACCCCGTCTTCGGCGACTCCCTTGAGCGCGATCGGAAAGGCCTCGGTCATGCCGTACATCGTGACGATCCGGCAGTCGTAACGCTTTTCGATGTCGCGGTAGTCCTCGGCGGCAATCGGCGCTGCGGAGATGAAGCGCAGCGGCAACTCGACGTCGCGCGGATCCGGCGGCTGATGCATCAGCATCGAGACCATCGCGCCGGCGCCGACGAAACCCACGGCGCCGCAGGCCCGTACCTCATCCCACACCGAGGCGGGATGAAAGGCCGACGCCAATACCGTTGTCCCGCCGACCAGCATCGGCGCGAGCACCACGGGCGCCGCGCTGAGATGGAACAGCGGCATCGCCGTCCACAACGCCTCGCCGGCACCGAACTCCCAGGCCGCGGCGGCGGTGGCGGCCACCGTAAACAGGTAGTGCCACGTGGTGGCAACGGCTTTCGACGGCCCGGTCGTGCCGGAGGTGAAGAACAACGGTCCGGTATCAGCGACATCGCCAACATGCTCGGCAACCGCGTCGGCGCCGTCGTCCCACGAATTGGCTTGCAGCACAACGCTGGCCATACCCGGCAACCGGTCCGCCACCTCGGCCACCCGCGACTGACGTTCGGTGTCGGTGACCACCACTTTCGCCCGCGACAGTCGAAGCGCATGCAACAGAAAGTCACCCTTGTTGGCGGTGTTCACCGCTGCGGCCACCGCGCCGATGCGACCCGCGCCCAACCAGAAGTAGACCCATTCCGGGCGGGTGCCGGCGAACAACGCGATACCGTCGCCGGGCCCAACACCCAAGTCCCGCAGCGCAAGAGCGGCCGCGCATGAGCGCCGGCGCATCTGCTCGAAGGTCACGTCGACACCATCGATCGACATCATCACCCGGTCGGGGTGCTGCTCGGCTCGACGATCCAGGACCGTCGCAACGCTGAACCGCTCGACGCCGAAATCCGCCGGGCGGATGGGCTTTCCGTCGCATGCGGATGCCGCCCCAGCCGGCACGCGGGCCATCCGGGCTCCTCTAAACCTTCGCAGCCGCCGGGTCCGGATCACCGCTGGCGGTGTAGCCGAAGTCGTCCGGCGCGGCCTCTTCGCCCGGGTAGAAGCGGTGCGCCCAACGCCGTAGCGCGGCATAGTCGTGCGCCTCTTCCGGCGCGAGGTTCGGCTTCTCCAGGTACTTCATGTTCTCCCAAGTGAAGAAGTCCTGCTTGATGACTTCCTGCTGCAGGGCCAGGAATTTGGCGGCCCGGCCGGTGGGCACGTCGCCGGAGTCGCCCGGCTCGCGCACCGACGCCTGCGTATAGAAGTAGTCGGTGTAGTCCTCGTCGACCGGCGTCTGACCGGTCACCTCGATGGTGGCCACCAGGTCGCTGGGGAACCGAACGATTCCCAGGCCCAGCGAGTAGTTGTCGTAGACGATCTTGGCGTCGACCGGACCGTTCGGAGTCAGCCAGGTCTGCGACCGGCCGCCGCCGAAGTGGGCGCTGACCGTGGCATGCAAGTGATAGCCGGCCACCTCGAACGACGTCGTGTTAGCCGGGTTCGCCGCCTTGTGCACGTACTGCACGTGATACGGGTCTGCCGCGTTTTCGATGATCATCTGCGCGTGCACCTTGACCCTGTTCAGCATGCGGCTGTGCGGGTGCAGCGGGTAGTACTCGTCGGTCTCCAACTCAGGCAGCAGCGGCGGCTGCCAGTACGGCGCGCGGCCGTGCCGCTCGTGCCACACCAGGATGAAGCCGTACCACTCGGTGCTGTGGTAGGTCCGGATGCGGACGTTGTTCTTGCAGCCGATTTTGCTGTACGGGATCAGCGCGTTGGTACCGTCGCCACGCCACTGCCAGCCGTGCCACGGGCAGACGATGTTCTCGCCTTCGACGGTGCCGCCGACACCCATGTTGGCTCCGAGGTGCTGGCAGTACGCGTCCATCACGTTCACCTCGCCGGACTCGGTGCGAAACAGCACCATCTCCTCGCCGAAGTAGTGCACCCGCTTGACGTCGCCCGGCGCCAACTCCGAGGCGAAACCGATGATGAACCACCCGGTCGGGAATCGGTACGGCGACAGGCTGATGCCGCTCGGCCCGAATTCTCGTTCGGACGGATCGAGCGACGAGTCCGAAATCGTGTCCGTCATTGGCTGCTCCGTTCCTGGCCGAGCGTCGACTTGTGGTGGCGGAATCGCTTCGAATCGCGCAACTACTCGACGTCGGCCTCTCACCTATTGTTACTATTTTAGTGATTGCACGTCAACTGCTCGCTGATGATGGGGTTGCGCATGACCACCGCCGCCGTTGATCTGTCCGATTTCACGTTGTGGCGCAACGGCTTTCCCGACGACGTGTTCACCGAGCTGCGGCGCGAGCGGCCGCTGTTCCGCCACGGCCTGACACCGGGCGTCGAGAAAACCGTCAAGCGGGACTTCTGGATGACCACCAAACATCGGCACGCCGTGCGGCTGCATCGTGACTACGAGTCGTTCACCGCGGTAAACGGTCCGCTTATTCAACCGGCCGATCTGTTTTCGTCCTATCCGACCATCATCACGCTGGATCCCCCGGAACAGAGCAAGCATCGCAAACTCATTTCCAGCGCCTTCACCCCGCGGGCGATCGCCAAGCTCGAGGACGGCATCCGGACCCGGGCGTCGCGGATGATCGACGGCCTGCTCGCCCGCGGCGGTGGCGACTGGATCGACGACGTCGCCGATGCGCTACCGATGACGGTGATCGGCGACATCATCGGCATTCCCGAGCAAGACCGGCCGCGCATCTTCGACACCTTCGATCGCATCCTCAAGGCGCAGGCCACCGGAGGACAGCTCGACACCGAAGTGTTCGCCTCGATATTCGGCTACGCGATGGAGCTCACCGCCGAAAAGCGGCGGAATCCGGCCGACGACATCTGGAGCACGATCGCGTCGGGTGTCATCACCGGCGACGACGGCGAACAATTCAGCTTGGCCACTAACGAACTCGAGTTTTTCTTCTTCGTGCTGGCGTTCGCCGGCAGCGACACCACGAAGAACGCGTTGGCGATCGGGCTGCAGGCCTTTGTCGCCAACCCCGAACAGATCGAGCGGTACCGCGAGGACGAGTCGTTGCGGTCCAGCGCCGTCGAGGAAGTGCTGCGCTGGGCGTCCCCGGTCGCGTACTGGACCCGCACCACCGCGGTCGACATCGAGATGGACGGCCAACACATCCCGAAAGGCGAGCGGGTGGTGGCGATGCTGCGTTCGGCGAATCGCGACGAGGAGGTGTTCTCCTCGCCGTTCACGTTCGACGTTGGGCGCCAGCCCAATCCGCACGTGGCCTTCGGCGGCGGCGGGCCGCACCACTGCCTGGGCGCCATGCTGGCCCGGGCGGAACTGCGCGCGGTCTTCGACGAACTGCTGTTACGCGGTGACGGATTCACACTTGGACCGGCTCAGGTGAGCTACCCGAACCTGACCACCAACATGTCGATCTACGACGAGATGCCGATAACGCTGCGGGCCCGCTAGTCGACGATACGAAGCGCGGCTTTCGGGCACTGGTCGACCGCGGCCGCCGCGTCGATTTTCAGATGCTCGGGCACCTCGCCGTCGGCGACGTGCACCACGTCGGATGTGCCGATCTCGAAGATGTCCGGCGCCAGCGATTCACAGAATCCGTTGGCCTCACATAATGATTCGTCGACA
>DATNFI010000004.1:0-3430 GCA_035606475.1 Mycobacterium sp.
CATTTTCGGTGAATACGGCTATTCGGCCGGGACAACCAACCGCATCGCCGAGTGCGCCGAGGTCTCCATCGGTTCGCTGTACCAATACTTTCCGAACAAGGACGCGATCCTGCACGCCCTGATGGACGCCCACGTCGACGCGGGAGCCGAGTTGCTCGCCAAGCGATTGGCCGATGGTCTGCCGGAGCAACTCGACGAGGCGCTGCGCGTCTTCGCCCACGCCACCATCGACAATCATCGTGACAACCCGCGGCTGCACCGCGTGCTGTTCGAGGAAGCGCCGCGGGCACCGGCTTTCTTGTCGCGGCTGCACGATTTGGAGGAGTCGATGGTCGACGCCACCGCCGGACTGCTCGACAACCATCCAGCGGTGCAGGCAAAAGGTCGACTCAGCGCCCGCGTCGTCGTGGCCACCATCGAGTCGCTCGTACATCGGCTGATCGCTTCGCCGGACCCGGTCGACCCTCAGCAACTCGAAGACGAGATCGTCAGCCTGCTCGCCGGATATCTTGGCCGGCAACCGGTTTCACCGAAATCTGGAAAATAGCGGGCGCGCAGCCTCGGCCACGACGTAGCCAAGCGCGCCGGCCAGCGCGGCGAATTTGCCCAGGGCGGCTCCCCGCGCGCGGCGCGCGTGAAGGTCGACGCGGTCGCGATCGAGGACCTTGATCAACGAGACACCTTCGATCGCATCACCGGCGACAGCCACCGCGGCGGCGGAGATGACCGCCCGGGGATGACCCCAACGGCGGCGAGCGCGCTCGAGCAGCAGCGCCGTCAGGACGCCGTAGGTCGTCATGTATCCGAAGTCGAGCCACATCGACGCCCGCGCTGCCCGCTGGCCGTCGCGGCCCCACTGCGCCATAATCTGTTCGGCGCGAAAACCGCTGCCGGCCAACTCGAATGCGATGATCCCTGGGCCGCCGGTGGCCCGCATTCGGCGTTCCAGAACAAGCATGGTTGCGGTGTAGACCGCGAACGCGCCGGTGGCGGCAAGAATCTTGTGGTCGCGCGTCCGGTCCATCGTTCGGCTAACTCCGGCGTTGCCGCGCGATTTCGGCCAGCACCACTCCAGCGGCGACCGATGCATTCAGCGATTCGGTCGGGCCGGCCATCGGAATGGACACCACCGCGTCGCAGCTCTGCCGTACCAGCCGGGACAGCCCTTTGCCCTCGGATCCCACCACGACGACGATCGGTCCGGCGCCGTCGACATCGTCGACCATCGTGTCGCCGTCCGCGTCGAGGCCTACCAGCTGCACGCCCTTGTCGGCCCAATCCTTCAGTGTCCGATTGAGATTGGTGGCGCGCGCGACGGGAGTCCGGGCGGCCGCGCCGGCGCTGGTCCGCCAGGCGACGGCGGTCACCGAGGCGGATCGCCGCTCCGGAATCAGCACCCCGTGACCGCCGAACGCCGCGACCGAGCGGACGATCGCGCCGAGATTTCGCGGATCGGAGATGTTGTCCAGCGCAACCAGCAACGCGGGCGGATTGTTCAGCGCCCTCTTGAGCAGGTCGTCGGGATGCAGGTAGTTGTACGGCGGCACCTGGAGCGCGATGCCCTGATGCAAGCCGTTGGTGGTCATCCGATCCAGGTCTGTGCGCGGCACTTCCAGGATCGCGATACCGGAATCGGCTGCCAGCGTGACGGATTCGCTGAGTCGCTCGTCAGCCTGGGCGCCGAGTGCCACGTACAGCGCGGTCGCCGGAACTCCGGCGCGCAGACATTCCAGCACCGGGTTGCGTCCCAACACGGTTTCGGCAGCGTCGTCTTTGCGCTTCGCGGGGCGGCGGGCCTGCACCTTGGCCCGCTTGGCTGCCGGATGGTTGGGCCGCATATGCGCGGGTGGGGTGGCGCCGCGACCTTCCAGCCCGCGGCGCCGTTGACCGCCGGAGCCGACGGTCGGGGCCTTCTTGGACGTCTTACGGATCGCGCCGCGGCGCTGCGAGTTACCGGCCATCGGATTCCAATGACCACTGTGGGCCGTCGCCGGTGTCGGTGACCTCGATGCCGGCGTCTTTGAGCCGATCCCGGATCTCGTCGGCGAGCTTCCAATCATGTTGCACGCGAGCCTGTTGGCGCCGTTCCAACTCGGCGCGGACCAGCACGTCGACGGCACCGAGCGCGGCCGATGTCTCGTCGCGCGACTCCCACCGCTCGTCGAGCGGATCGCAGCCGAGAATGCCCATCATCGCCCGGATCGCGCCGGCCTGGGCCAGCGCGACGTCGTGGTCGCCGGCATCGAGCGCGCGGTTGCCCTCGGCTCGGGCGCCGTGCACTTCGGCCAGCGCGGTCGGCACGGCCAGGTCGTCGTTGAGCGCGGCCGCGAACCGCGGCGTCCACTCGCCCGGTTCGACGGCACCGACCCGGGTACGCACCCGATGCAGGAATTCCTCGATCCCCACATAGGCGTTGACCGCGTCCTTCAACGCCGCCTCGGAGAACTCCAGCATCGACCGATAGTGGGCGCTGCCCAGGTAGTAGCGCAGCTCGGCGGCGCGCACACGCTGCAGCATCGCCGGAATCGCCAGCACGTTGCCCAGCGACTTGCTCATCTTCTCGCCGCCGAGGGTGACCCAGCCGTTGTGCAGCCAGTACCGGGCGAACGTGTCGCCCGCCGCGTGGCTTTGCGCGATCTCGTTCTCGTGGTGCGGGAAGACCAAATCCATTCCACCGCAATGGATATCGAACTCAGGACCTAGGTATTCGCGTGCCATCGCCACGCATTCGGTGTGCCAGCCCGGCCGCCCACGCCCCCACGGCGTCGGCCAGGACGGCTCACCGGGCTTGGCGCCCTTCCACAGGGTGAAGTCGCGCTCATCGCGCTTACCGGTCGCCACACCCTCGCCTTGGTGGACGTCATCGATCTTGTGTCCGGACAGCTGGCCGTATTCCGGGTAGCTCTTCACGTCGAAGTAGACGTCGCCGCAACCCTCGTACGCGTTGCCGGACTCGATCAGTCGCTCGATCAGTTCCACCATCTGCGTGATGTGACCGGTGGCCCGCGGTTCGACCGAGGGCGGCAGGACGCCGAGCGCGTCGTAGGCGGCGGAAAACGCCCGCTCGTAGGTCGCGGCCCATTCCCACCACGGCCGGCCCGCGGCGGCGGCCTTGTTCAGGATCTTGTCGTCGATATCGGTGACGTTGCGGACGAACGCGACGTCGTAGCCCCGCGCCGTCAGCCAGCGCCGCAGGATGTCGAACGCCACCCCGCTGCGCACGTGGCCGATGTGCGGCAGCCCCTGCACGGTGGCGCCGCAGAGGTAGATGGAAACGTGCCCGGGGCGCAGCGGAACAAAATCACGGACGGCACCGGCTGCCGTGTCGTGTAGCCGCAGGTCGGCGCGATCGGTCACGACGTGCCAGCTTACCGGGCCGGATAGGGCATCGATGACCACCGCGGCCCGGTGGGGTCGATTCTGGGTACAA
>DATNFI010000005.1:0-14853 GCA_035606475.1 Mycobacterium sp.
CCTTCGTAGCTACCCGGACCGGCGACGACCGTCGGTCGGTCAGCGCCCCGCAGCGTCTGGGCGTCGGCGACCGCACCGTGCGGATGACCAATCTCGGCGGATCGCAGCAGCAAGCCCTGCTGACGCGCGTCGCCGCGGACATCGGCCCGGCCATCGCCGCGGTGGACGCATTCTGGGGCAGCGACTGGCCCCACGACATCGACGTGGTCGCCACCGGCACCCAGCCGCAGTTCGAGGCGAAGGCCGGTGGTGGCCCGGCTGCACAATGGGCCGATATCGCCGCGATCGCCGTCGCCGACCGCGTCGACCCGGCCCGGCGGATCGCGCTCGGCCAGCGGATCGTGTTCGCGCCCGGCGCGGCGGCCATGAACGAGCGCGCACTGCGAATCGTGTTGACCCATGAGCTTTTTCACTACGCCGTCCGCGCCGACACGGCGCTGGACGCGCCCCGCTGGCTGACCGAAGGCGTCGCGGATTACGTCGCCCGGCCGCCCATCCCGCTGCCCGAGATCGCGTCTCCGGCCGCCCTGCCGTCCGACGCCGACCTCGCCGATCCCGGCCCGCAGCGGTCCCAGGCCTACGACCGTGCCTGGCTGTTCGCGCTGTTTGTCGCCGATACCCGCGGGGCGCCGACGTTGCGCGCGCTCTACGTCGCCGCCTGCGGCGACCGGCACACCGACCTGGCCACCGCCGTGCGCGACGTGCTCGGCACCGACGACGCCGGGATACTCGCCGACTGGCAGCAGTGGCTGACCCGTCAGCCCGGCCGCTGAACGTCACGCTAGCCTTCCTAGGTGTCCCGGGTCCTGCTGGTAACCAACGACTTTCCGCCTCGGCGCGGCGGGATCCAGTCGTATCTGGCCGACCTGGTGACCCGGCTGGCCGCCGCGGGGGAGCACACGCTGACCGTGTATGCGCCGCAGTGGAAGGACGCCGACGCCTTCGACGCCCGGACGGCCGGTTACCGCGTCGTGCGCCATCCCGGGACGCTGATGTTGCCGGTACCCACCGTCGATTCGCGGATGCGACGGCTGATCGCCGAGCACGACATCGACACGGTCTGGTTCGGTGCCGCCGCGCCGTTGGCGCTGCTGGCCCCGCGCGCTCGTCAGGCCGGCGCGCGTCGCGTGCTGGCGAGCACGCACGGCCACGAGGTGGGGTGGTCGATGCTGCCGGGTGCCCGCTCGGTGCTGCGCCGAATCGGTGACGACTGCGATGTCGTCACCTACGTCAGCCGTTACACGCGAGGGCGCTTCGCTTCGGCGTTCGGACCGCGAGCCGCGCTGGAACACCTGCCACCCGGCGTCGACACCGAGCGATTCCGGCCCGATCCGGCCAGTCGCGAAGAGATGCGCACCCGCCATCGCCTAGGTGAGCGGCCCACCGTGTTGTGCCTGTCGCGATTGGTGCCGCGCAAGGGCCAAGACATGTTGATCCGCGCGCTGCCCGCGATCAGGCAACGGGTGGACGGCGCCGCACTGGTCATCGTCGGCGGCGGGCCGTATCTCGACACGCTGCGCGGGCTGGCGCAGCGATCCGGCGTCACCGATCACGTCACGTTCACCGGTGGCGTCCCGGTCGCCGAACTACCCGCCTACCACGCGATGGCCGACGTGTTCGCCATGCCGTGTCGCACTCGAGGCGCCGGACTCGACGTAGAAGGGCTCGGCATCGTCTTTCTCGAGGCGTCGGCCACCGGCGTACCGGTCGTCGCAGGGTCCTCCGGTGGGGCACCGGAAACGGTGCAGCACAACAAGACTGGGATGGTGGTCGACGGGACTTCGGTGCAGCAGATCACCGACACGGTCAGCCAGCTGCTGGCCGACCCGGACCGTGCCGCCGAGATGGGCGCCGCCGGCCGCGAATGGGTCACCGCGCAGTGGCGCTCCGACGATCTGGCCGGGCGCCTGTCCGACCTGATCCGCGGCTAATCCTTGCGGTAGATCGCGTCGATATCGTTGGCGAACTTCACGGCAACCACCTTGCGCTTCACCTTCATTGTCGGGGTCAGCTCGCCGCTGTCCTCGGTGAAGTCGACCGGCAGAATGCGGAACTTGCGGATCGACTCCGCATGCGACACAGACAGATTGGCCTGTTTGACGGCCGTGTCCACCTCGGCCAGCAGGTCGGGATCGTCGACCAGATCACCCACCGACGCGCCGGCGGGCTTACCGTTGCGCTGCTTCCATCCCTCGATCGCCTCGGGGTCGATGGTGATCAGCGCGCCGATGAACGGCTTGGCGTCGCCGACCACCATCGCCTGGCTGATCAGCGGGTGCGAGCGCAACTGGTCTTCCAAAATCGCTGGGGCAACGTTCTTTCCGCCGGCGGTGACGATGATCTCCTTCTTGCGGCCGGTGATGGTCAAGAACCCGTCTTCGTCGACCGCACCCAAGTCGCCGGTCTTGAACCACCCGTCTTCGAACGACTCATCGGTGGCCTGGTCGTTGTGCCAGTAGCCGTGGAACACCACGCCACCCCGCAGCAGCAACTCGCCGTCGTCGGCGATCCGCATGCTGTTGCCGGGCACCAACTTTCCGACCGTGCCGATCTTGAGTGCGTTGACCTGGTTGACGGTGATCGCCGCGCTCGTCTCGGTCAGCCCGTAGCCCTCGTAGACGGTCAGGCCGACGCCGCGGTAGAAGTGGCCCAGCCGGGCGCCCAGCGGCGCCCCACCGGACACCGACGCATGGCAGTCGCCGCCCAGCGCGGCGCGCAGCTTGTGATACACCAGCTTGTCGAACACCGCATGCTTGACGCGCAGCAGCAGGCCGGGGCCACCGCGGTCGGACGCCTCGCTCCAGTCGACGGCGGTCTGCGCGGCCATCTGGAAGATGCGGCCCTTGCCGTCGTTGGCGGCGTTCTGCGCCGCGGTGTTGTAGACCTTCTCGAACACCCGCGGAACCGAGACCACCACCGTCGGCTTGAACACCGCGAACATCGGCACCAGATTCTTGATGTCACTGGTGAATCCGACGACGACCTTGTTATGGAACGCGCACAAC
The DNA here is from genome assembly GCA_035606475.1 of Mycobacterium sp. Classification (GTDB taxonomy): domain Bacteria; phylum Actinomycetota; class Actinomycetes; order Mycobacteriales; family Mycobacteriaceae; genus Mycobacterium. The sequence goes on from DATNFI010000005.1 coordinate 3,006, forward strand.
GTCAGCGCGCGGGCCAGCACGTGCGCCAGCGGCAGGAAGATCAGCAGGCGCTCGCCCTTGTTCAGCAGAGTCGGCAGCACTTCCTTGGTCCCGCGGGTCTCGTAGACGAGGTTCGCGTGCGTCAGCTGACAGCCCTTGGGGCGGCCGGTGGTTCCCGACGTGTAGATCAACGTCGCCGGGTCGTCGCTGCGTAGCGCCTGCAGGCGAGCGGTGAGCTCGGCCGGGTCGACCGACGCGCCCTTCTCCTGGAGTTGGTCGAGCGCCTTGGGGCCCGAACCGTCGATGTGCAGCACCCGCCGCAGTTCTGGGAGCTCGCCCGCCAACTCGGTGATGATCTTGGCGTGGGCATCGGTTTCGGCGAATGCGATTACCGCGGCCGAGTCGCTCAGCACCCAGCGCACCTGCTCGGCTGAGGAGGTCTCGTAGATCGGGACGGTGACCGCGCCGACCGCGAGGATGGCCTGGTCGAGGATCGCCCACTCGTACCGGGTGGCCGAGAAGATGGCCACCCGGTCGCCTGCGCACACTCCCTCAGCGATCAAACCCAGTGCGGTCGATCGGATTTCAGCTGCCGCCTGTGCGCACGTGACGTCGATCCAGGTCCCGTCGACCAGCCGGTTGTAGATCACCGCGTCGGGGTCGTTGCGCTCGTGCTCGAACACCGTGGCGACGATGTTGTCGTGCTCGCCGACCGTAAATCCGGCGGGAACAGTTAATTCGCGCACTCTTGAGACCTCGCTTCAATGATTTCAGGCGAACGAAAGTGTAGTCCGATGACGACGTGAGCTCGACGGGCCCGTTGGTGATCAGGCATCTACGCGGTGGAGGCTGTCATATGTGAAGCTAGTCGCCGTGCACAGCGTTCAGATTGCGGACCAGACGTACGTTGCCGCCGACCCGGCGCGCATCGGAGCTGCCGTCGGCGATCCGTCCAACTGGCGACGGTGGTGGCCCGACCTGCGCCTAGAGGTCACCGAAGATCGAGGGCCGCAAGGCGTTCGATGGGCGGTGGCCGGGCCGCTGACCGGCACGATGGAAATCTGGCTCGAGCCGATGCTGGGCGGTGCACTGCTGCATTACTTTCTGCACGCCGAGCCCGCCGGCGCGCAGCGGGCCAAGCTCAACCTTGCGAAAATGACGCATCGGCGTCGGGTCGCGGGCAAGAAGATGGCCTTCGAAGTGAAAACGACGCTGGAGAGTTCCCGCCCCGTTGGGGTTTCTCCGGTGCTTGACCAGGCCTGAGCCCGTCCGGGGAGTACCGTTTCTGCCGTGGGCGGAGGTTCGAGCCCAGTGACGCAGGCATAGCGGTGGGCAGGGCAGCCCAACCCGCGTAGCGCGGAGAAGGAAGCAACCAGGTGGCGGAGAAGACGGCCCAGACGATTTACATCGACGCGGACCCGGGCACGGTAATGGACGTGATCGCCGACATCGGCTCGTATCCCGACTGGGTGTCGGAGTACAAGGAAGCTGAGGTCCTTGAATCCGACTCCGCCGGCAACCCGAAGGTGGCGCGCCTGGTGCTGGACACCAGCGTCCTCAAAGACACCCTGGTGTTGTCCTATAAGTGGCCCAAGGACCGGAAGTCGGTGAGCTGGTCGCTGGTCTCCAGTTCGCTGCTCAAATCGCTTGACGGCGTATATCGCCTGGCGCCCAAGGGATCTGGGACCGATGTGACCTACGAGCTCACCGTCGATCTGGCTATGCCGATGATCGGTCTGCTCAAGCGGAAAGCCGAGCGCAGGCTGACCGACACCGCGTTGAAGGATCTGAAGAAACGAGTCGAGGCTGAGTGAGTCTGGGTGAAGCTGAGTGAAGCTGGATGAACCAGTAGCGCCCACGCCATCCCGGATCAGTCTTTTCGTCGGCAAGGGTGGGGTAGGGAAGTCCACGTTGGCGGCCGCGACGGCCGTGCATGAAGCGCGCGCCGGTCAGCGCGTGCTGCTGGTGTCCACCGACCAGGCGCACTCGTTGGGCGACGTGCTCGGCGTGCCGGTCTTGCCGAACGGTCGCCGCGATGCGGTCCGGGTGATGGCCGACCTTGAAACCGGTTCCCTCGACGCGTTGGCGATGGACACCTTGGCGCTGCTCGAGGCGCGCTGGCGCACGGTGGTCGAGACGCTGAGTCGCCGCTTCCCCGAATCTGAGCTGGGAGATATTGCGCCGGAAGAACTTTCGGCATTACCCGGAGTTCAGGAAGTGCTCGGTCTGCACGAGGTCGGCGAGCTCGCCGGGTGCGGGCAATGGGATCACCTGGTGGTGGATTGCGCGTCGACCGCGGACGCGTTGCGGATGCTGACGCTACCGGCGACGTTCGCGCTCTACGTCGAGCGCGCATGGCCGCGGCACCGCAGGCTGTCCGCCGGTGCCGACGACGTGCGGTCGGCTGCGGTGGTGGAGCTGCTGGAACGCATCAGCGCCAGCGTGGAAAAACTCAGTGCGCTGCTCGCCGACGGCACGCTGGTGAGCGCGCACCTGGTGCTCACCGCGGAACGGGTGGTGGCGGCCGAAGCGATCCGCACGCTGGGCTCGCTGGCGTTGATGGGCGTGCGTGTCGAGGAACTAATCGTCAACCAGATTCTGATGCAAGACGATTCGTACGAGTACCGCAATCTACCTGCGCACCCGGCCTTCGACTGGTACTCGGAGCGGATCAACGAGCAGCGAACGGTGCTCGACGAACTCGACGCCGCGATCGGTGACGTGGCGCTGGTTCTCACACCGCATCTGGCCGGTGAGCCGATCGGCGCCAAGGCGTTGGCCGAATTGCTGGACAGCGCCCGCCGCCGGGACGGGTCCGCGCCGCCCGGGCCGGTGCGGCCGGTGGTGGATCTGGAATCAGGCTCCGGACTCGAGTCGGTCTACCGATTGCGGCTAGAGTTGCCGCAGATTGAGTCCGGCGCGCTTACCCTTGGCCGGGTCGGTGACGACCTCATCGTCGGCGCCGCCGGCCTGCGACGCAGAGTTCGACTGGCGTCCGTTCTGCGGCGATGCACCGTCATGGACGCGCATCTTCGCGGCAGCGAATTGACGGTGCGTTTTCAACCAGATCCGGAGGTGTGGCCGAGATGAGCGGCGTACACCCCGACATCGGACCGGAGTTGCGCAAACTCGCCCAGAACGTTCTCGACCAGATCGACCCGGCGATTCGATTGGCGGCGGCGCGCGCCGTCGGCGAGGGTGCCGGCACCGGCACCTGCCAGCAGGTCTGGTGCCCGGTCTGCGCGCTGGCCGCGCTGGTCACCGGCGACGAGCATCCGTTGCTGACGGTGATCGCCGAGCACAGCGTCGCGCTGCTGGCGGTGATCCGAGCGATCGTCGATCAAGTCGACCAGCCGACGCCGCCACCGCCGGATGGTCCGCCCGACGGCAGCGCGGCCGCAAACGGCGCGGACGAACCCGCGACGACCAGTCGCTACCAGCCGATCACGGTCACCGTCGAGGAATAGCGAAGACGGCCGCCTATCACATCGGCCGACTCGGCGTCGCTGTGTTCGCAAGTCGTCAGTGCCATGTGGTCGCACACACACGGGATCGGTACTCTTGGCGCTGAACACTGTTGACGCGGCTGAGAAGGAGGCTTGATGGCGTACTGGATTTTCAAGTACATCCTTCTGGGCCCGCTGCTCGCACTGCTCGGCCGGCCGAAAGTCGAAGGACTGGAACATGTCCCGCAGTCCGGCCCGGCAATTCTGGCCAGCAACCACCTGGCGGTGATGGACAGCTTCTACCTGCCGCTGGTGGAACGTCGCCGGATCACGTTCCTGGCGAAGTCGGAATATTTCACCGGAACCGGCTTCAAGGGCTGGTGGAGCAAGTGGTTCTTCACGGCCGTCGGCCAGGTGCCGATCGACCGCAGCAGCGCCGACTCGGCGCAGGCCGCGCTCGACACCGCCAAGCGGGTTCTGGGCGAGGGCAAGCTGCTCGGGATGTATCCCGAAGGAACCCGCTCACCCGACGGCCGGCTGTACAAGGGCAAGACCGGGCTCGCGCGATTGGCGCTCGAGACCGGCGTCCCGGTGATCCCGGTCGCGATGATCGGCACCAACAATGTGAACCCGCCCGGAACCTCGATGCTGCGGTTCGCGAAGGTCACCGTTCGCTTCGGCAAGCCGATGGACTTCTCCCGGTTCGACGGGCTGGCGGGCAACCGCTTCATCGAACGCGCGGTCATCGACGAGGTGATCTACGAGCTGATGGGGCTGTCGGGTCAGGAGTACGTCGACATCTACGCCGCGACGCTGAAGAACGGCGACGGTTCGGAGTCACCGGGAAAAGCATCGCCGTCTCGGATTCCTGAGACGGCGGCCGGCTAAGAGATCAGGCTGTTACCGGCGCGGGCGCGGCGGCCCGTGGCGCGGTTTCGGTAGCGGTCCGAACGACGACGGTCGCCCCGGTGGCGACCAGAGTGGCCAGCGCCCACCACAAGTACGACACCCCGACCAATTGACGCCACAGTGGGGCGGCCACCTCGTGATGCTTGGTCATCAGGTCGATCGGAGTCCACACCATCGCGGCCACCCCCGCGGCACTGACGAACGCCAGCGCGGCGTTGCGCCGCCGCCAGCCCAGCACCGCCGTGGCGATGACCGCCTCCAGCATCCACACCCAGTGGTGCGACCAAGACACCGGCGACACCGCCAGGCCGAACAGTGCAATGCAGATGACCGCCAATACCGGCTCGCCGGCCCGCAACGCCCGCCGCGCCGCCCACACCGTCAGCGCCAGCACCAGGAAGCAGGCCGCCACCCACGGCAGGAAGCGTTGATGGTCGTCGAGGCCGAGCCGCGCCAGGGTGCCGGCGATGTTCTGGTTGGTGTTCAGGCTCGCCGATCCGATCCGATCGGTGTTGCGCACCGTGTGGGTCCAGTACTCCCAGGAATCCTGCCAGGCAAGCGCGAATCCGACCGCGACCGCGGCCACCACCGAGGCCAGCGACGTGACAACGGCGCGGCGGTCCCGATTCAGCAGGAAGTACAGCAGGAACACCGCCGGTGTGAGCTTGAGCGCGATGCCCAGCCCCAGTAGCAGCCCGCGCGGCCATGGCGTGTGTCGGGGCACGCACTCGGCTATCACCAAGGTCATCAGCACGACGTTGATCTGCCCGAAGGCGAAGTTCGCCTGGATCGGCTCCCAGTACAACGTCGCCCAGGCCACCACCAGAGCGGTCAGCCACCACCGGCGCAACCACGCGGGGCCGGGCACCGCCCGGCTGGTGGTCCACACCTCGAGGCGGGTCAGCACGATCATCGTGGAGACCAGCAGGAGCACCAGCGTGATCAGCGTGATGGTGACGCTGGCCGCCGGCATGCCCAGCCATGCGAACGGGGCGAAGATGACCGCGGCCAGCGGCGGATAGGTGAACGGCAGGTTGAGGCCGATCGGTGTGTGGAACTTCACGTCGGGGCTGTACAGCGGATGGCCGTCCAGCCAGGCCTGACCGCCCATCCGGTAGACGTCGATGTCGATCCGGTAGACAGTGCTGCCGAGCACCCGCCATCCGGCGTATCCCAGTGCTGCCAGCGCCGCCAGTTGCAGCAGCAACCAGCCGGCCTTTCGCCAGCTAGTCGATTGCGCGGTGGCTTCTGGCCCGCGCGAACTGCCCGCGTCGGGCGAGCGCCATCTAGTCATATCGAGAGACAGACTATCGGTGTCCGGGCGTCGGACGGTGTCGCGGACGGTCGTCGGCGGTACGTGCGCGTAGCTTTTAAGCGTGCTGCAGTGGTTCGAACACGACATCATCAGTCGCGGTCGACTGCCGCTGCTGTGCTGTCTGATCGCCTTCATCCTGACGTTTTTCGTGACGCGGACCTCCGTGCGCCTGATCCGTCGTCGCCAGAGCATCGGCAGGCCACCACGGTGGTGGGAGCCGCGCAACCTCCACATCGGGTCCAAGCACATCCACCACGTGGTGATCGGTGTTGTGCTGGTGATGATTTCCGGCGTGACGCTCGTGACGTTGTCGGTCACCGGCAATGAGGTCGAATTCACTGCGGTGTCAATCCTTTTCGGCATCGGTGCCGCGCTGGTGCTCGACGAGTACGCATTGATCCTGCATCTGTCGGACGTGTATTGGGAGGAAGACGGACGGACCTCGGTCGACGCCGTCTTCACCGCGGTCGCGGTGGGCGGATTGTTGGTCCTGGGGCTGCACCCGTTGATGTTCTTTATCAGTCTCTGGCGCGACACCACCCACTCGACGGTGCTGCGAGCCGGTGTGATTGTCGCGCTGGTGCTGACGCTGCCGCTGGCGATGCTGGTCGTGCTCAAGGGCAAGGTGTGGACCGGCCTGATCGGCATGTTCTTCGTTCCGCTGCTGGTCATCGGCGCGATCAGGCTGTCTCGCCCGCAGGCGCCGTGGGCCCGCTACCTCTATATGCGCCGGCTGGACAAGATGAGCCGCGCCCTGCAGCGCGAGCGAACCCTGCGCCGGCCGGTGGTGCGGGCCAAGCTGTGGGTGCAATCCACCATCGCCGGCACGCCGCGGGTGCCGTCGCACCGGATGGTCGACGCGCAGCTGGACCGTGAAGTGCACCCAGCGCCCCCGCCCGAGCACGTGCCGACCGTGCTCACCGGTGGGCTCGGTGTGGGGTAGCTCCCAGTGCGCTACTTCTACGACACCGAGTTCATCGACGACGGCTACACGATCGAGCTGATCTCGATCGGGGTGGTCGCCGAGGACGACCGCGAATACTACGCCGTCTCAACGGAATTCAATCCGGAGCGGGCGGGGAAATGGGTGCGCACGAATGTGCTGCCCAAGCTGCCGTCGCCGTCGTCGAAGGTGTGGCGGTCGCGATCGCAGATCCGCAACGACCTCGAGACGTTCTTCGACATCGACGGGTCGGAGCCGATCGAGCTGTGGGCCTGGGTCGGCGCGTACGACCACGTGGCGCTGTGCCAGTTGTGGGGGCCGATGACCCATCTGCCGCCGCCGATCCCGCGATTCACTCACGAGCTGCGACAGCTCTGGGAGGACCGCGGTAGCCCTCGAATGCCGCGCCGGTCGGAGAATGTGCACGACGCGCTGGTCGACGCGCGCGATCAGCTGGCGCGCTACCGGGTGATCATGGGCGACGACGATGCGGGCGGCTCGGGCGCCCGTTGAGGAGTCGGCCGGGTGATCATGGGCGACGACGATGCGGGCGGCTCGGATCGGCGCTGATCGCGGCCGGATTGGGGGCGTCCGCGACCCGGTTACCATAGACGGGTGAATTCGACCGTCGACCTACCGATCGAGCAGCTGCCGTCGCTGCCTCCCTTGCCGGAGAAGCTACGGACCCGGCTGGACGCTGCGCTGGCCAAACCGGCAGCTCAGCAGCCGAGCTGGACACGCGAGCAGGTCGAGCCGTGGCGGAAGGTTCTGGAAAGCGTGCCGCCGGTGGCGGTGCCGTCGGAAGTCGTGCGGTTGCAGGACATGCTGGCTCAGGTCGCCCGCGGCGAGGCATTCCTGCTGCAGGGCGGCGACTGCGCCGAGACCTTCGTCGACAACACCGAGCCGCACATCAAGGGCAACATCCGCACGCTGCTGCAGATGGCGGTGGTGCTGACCTACGGGGCCAGCATGCCGGTGCTCAAGGTGGCCCGCATCGCCGGCCAGTACGCCAAGCCGCGGTCTGCCGACACCGATGCGCTGGGTTTGCGCTCCTACCGCGGCGACATGGTCAACGGATTCGCCCCCGACGCGGCGGTGCGCGAGCACGACCCGTCGCGCCTGGTGCGCGCATACGCCAACGCCGGTGCGGCGATGAACCTGGTGCGCGCGCTCACCTCGTCGGGTCTGGCGTCGCTGCACCTGGTGCACGACTGGAACCGGGAATTCGTCCGGACCTCGCCGGCCGGTGCCCGCTACGAGGCGCTGGCCTCCGAGATCGACCGCGGCCTGAAGTTCATGAGCGCCTGCGGGGTGGCCGACAGCAACCTGCAAACCGCCGAAATCTACGCCAGCCATGAGGCTTTGGTGCTCGACTACGAGCGGGCCATGCTGCGCCTGTCCTCGGAAGAGGACGGCGAGCCGCAGTTGTACGACCTGTCGGCGCATTACCTGTGGATCGGGGACCGCACCCGTCAACTCGACGGCGCGCACATCGCGTTCGCGGAAGTCATCGCCAACCCGATCGGTGTCAAGATCGGGCCGTCGACCACACCGGATCAGGTTGTCGAGTACGTCGAACGCCTCGACCCGCACAACAAGCCGGGCCGGCTCACCTTGGTGAGCCGGATGGGCAACAACAAGGTCCGTGACCTGTTGCCGCCGATCATCGAAAAGGTCCAGGCGACAGGGCATCAGGTGATCTGGCAGTGCGACCCCATGCACGGCAACACCCACGAGTCGTCGACCGGGTACAAGACCCGGCATTTCGACCGCATCGTCGACGAGGTGCAAGGCTTCTTCGAGGTGCACCGCGCACTGGGCACCTATCCCGGTGGTATCCACGTCGAGATCACCGGCGAGAATGTCACCGAGTGTCTCGGTGGTGCGCAAGACATTTCGGACACCGACCTCAGCGGACGCTACGAAACCGCCTGCGACCCACGGCTGAACACCCAGCAGTCGCTGGAATTGGCGTTCCTGGTCGCGGAGATGCTTCGCGACTAGTGGCGACCCGCTTCGCCCGGCTCCGCCGCGCTCGCGATCGCCACGGCGACTAGTGGCGACCCGCTTCGGCGACTAGAGCAGTCCGGCCACGTTGCTGCCAACGGTCCAGGCCGCGGCGGCAGCCATCCCGGTGATCGACAATACGACCGCGATCCAGACCAGCATCATGCGTCGGGCCCGCTCGCGCTCGAAGGCGAACTCGATCAGGTCGATACCGGCGAATCGCCTTGCCGCGTCGTGGGATTCGGCCGGCCGGCCCTGCGGGTCACGGATCAGCTGACGGGTTGGCCGGTGCACCGGCGGACGCGCGGCCGGCGGCTGACGCAGGTCTGGGGTGCGGCGCTGGTCGGTCGTGACGTGGCTGCGCTGCGCCGCAGCCGAGCGGTGTTGCGCCGAGTTGCGTGGTGTGGGCACCCGAAAGTCGGGCAGCCGCAGTGCGTCGGCGATCGCGTCCAATTCGGCGCCCATCTGCTGGGCGTCGGCGTACCGATCGACGGGGTTGCGTGCGGTTGCGCGCTCGATCAGGTCGTCGAATTGTGCAGGCACTCCGGTGATCACGCCGCTCGGCGGCGGCACGTCGGTGTCCAATCGCTGATAGGCGACCGATAACGATGTGTCGCCGGAGAACGGCGTTTGGCCGGTCAGTAGCTCGTAGGCGACGATTCCGGCCGCGTAGACATCGCTGCGCGGGCTGGCATTTCCGTCTTTGACCTGCTCGGGGGAGAGGTAGGCCGCGGTGCCGAGAATGACGCTGGTGGACGTGATTCCGGCCTCGGCGACGGCGCGCACCAACCCGAAGTCGACGATCTTGACGTCGCCCTCGTCGGAGATCAACACGTTCTCGGGTTTGACGTCGCGGTGCACCAGGCCGGCGCGATGCGCGGCGGCCAGCCCGCCCAGCACCGGGCGCAGCACCGCGGCGACCGCATGCGGTGGCATCGGCCCGCGCTCGGTCAGAAGTTCGCGCAGTGTGCCGCCCTCGACCAGCTCCATCACCAGGAACGGGTGCCGGGCGTCCAGGCCCTGGTCGTAGACGGCGACCAGCCCAGGGTCCTTCAGGCGGGCCACGCTGCGGGCCTCCAGCTGGAAACGGGTCAGGAACTGCTCATCGCCGGCGTAGCGGGAGTCCATCACCTTCAGCGCCACCGGGCGGTCCAACCGGGTGTCGAGGCCGCGATACACCGTCGAGGTGCCGCCGGTGGCGATCTTGGTCGCAACGCGATAGCGCCCCTCGAGCAACACGCCCTCGAGATCGTCGCTTGCCGCTGCAGTCACGCGCCCATCGTAGGCGCCGTCCAGCGCTGCGCCCGAAACCTTTACGCCGCGAGCCTGACCTTGCGGTGCGTCCGGTCGTACACTACTTCGGGTGAGCAGGATTCCGGCTGGGGACGATGTTCTCGACCCCGACGAACCGACCTACGATCTTCGCAATGTCGCCGACTTGCTCGGCGTGGCGGTGAGCAAAGTGCAGCAGCATCTGAAAGAAGGCCACCTGGTCGGGGTGCGGCGCGCCGGTGACGTGGTGATCCCGCAGATTTTCTTCAACAGCAGCGGCGAAGTGGTCAAGAGTCTGCCGGGGCTGCTGGTGGTCTTGCGCGACGGCGGCTACCAGGACACCGAGATCGTCCGCTGGCTGTTCACCCCCGATCCGTCGCTGACGGTGACGCGGGACGGCTCGCGTGACGCGCTCAGTAACGCCCGCCCCGTCGACGCGTTACACGCTCACCAGGCGCGCGAAGTGCTGCGCCGCGCGCAAGCTATGGCGTACTGACCTCTGCCGCCGCGGGGCGGTCCAGGGTGCGCCAGACGAACAGCGCGATCGCCGTCGCCAACAGCACATGTGGCCACGAGTACATCCCGTGGGCCCCATCGGGTTTGAAGATGACCATGATCCACGTCGAGAACGCCGCGATCGACGCGACCGCGCGGCGTGACTGGGCAAGCGGGGCTATCACCGTCAGCGGCCAGGAGTAGTACCACGGCAGGGCGGCCGGCGCGAACAGCACCACCACGAGCATCACCCACGCGATGCCGGTGAGTGCCTCGCGGTCGTCGTGGCGGAATCGCCACCACAACAGCGGCAGTGCGATCGCGATGATCGCGATCCCGATCGCGCGGGTAACCTGCAGCGTCCCATAGAAACTCACTGAGAAGAACAAGCCGCCGACAGCGTGAACCAGGTTCGCGGTCGCTGTCGGAACGCTCAGCCAGTTGATGATTTTCACCGAGCCGGCCAACGCGGTGAGCCAGCCGAGTCCCACTCCGGCCACCCCGGACAGCACGGCGAACACCGCGACGACAATCAGCACCGACGCGACGGATGCCATCGAAAACGCCCGCAGCGGCCGGTATTCCCGACGATCACGCAGATGGCGCATCCACACCCAGACCATGAACGGCAGCGCGAGCCCAGCGGTGGCCTTGACCGCCATCCCCACCGCGATCACGGCGATGCCGGCGATGTGGCGCCGCTCGAACGTCAGCGCGATGCCGGCGGCCATCAGGCCCACCATCAACATCTCGTTGTGAACGCCACCCATCAGGTGGATGATCACTAGCGGGTTGAGCACGCAGATCCACAGCGCGATAGGCACATTCGCGCCGATGTGCCGGGCGATCCGCGGGGTCGCCCAGACCAGCAATGCCAGCCCGGGCAGCATGCACAAGCGCAGCAGCATCGTCCCGGCGATCACGTGATTGCCGACCAGCATCGTCACCAGCCTGGCGATCATGATGAACGCCGGGCCGTAGGGTGCGGTAGTGATGGTCCAGATCGGACTGACGTTGTCCAGCAAGGGATTCGGATTGTCGATCGGCCCGACGGCGTAAGGATCCAGCCCGTCGCGCAGCAGTGCCCCCTGAGCAAGATACGAGTAGGTGTCGCGGCTGAACAGCGGCACCGACAGGAGCAGCGGCCCCAGCCAGAACGCGGCGCTGGCGACCATGGCGTATTCGCTTGCGTTACCGGCCAATGCGCGTCGGCCGAGCCAAAGCCAGGCGCTCAGCATCAACGTCACGCCGATCCACAGCAGAATGGACGACAGCACCAGGCCGTGCCCGTAGCGCAGCCAGGACAAGTGCAACGACTCCAGCAGCGGGTCGTGCTGCTTAGTGCTGCCCGAGCCCAGTCCGCCGGTCGTGATGAGAACCGCGCCAAGGAAGCCCAGTAGCGCGGGCCGGCCCTCGGCGGCTAGGGCGAACGTCCGCAGCCGCGAAAGCTGTTGGGGTGCAGCGATAGTCGAGTCAGGAGCC
>DATNFI010000006.1:0-19962 GCA_035606475.1 Mycobacterium sp.
AGGCGCTGACGAAGGCACTGGCGCCGCTGGAGCACCTGGCCGCCAGCGAGTCGGTGACCACACCGACCGCCGCGACCAACGGCGACGCCACCGCGTAAACCCTTGCCGCGCTTGGTCGCTTAAGCTGGCGGGCATGCCGACCGCACTCATCACCGGTGCCAGCCGCGGGATCGGCGCCGCCATCGCCGACGCCCTCGCGCCGACCCACACCCTGCTCCTCGCCGGACGACCGTCGCCCGCGCTGCAGGCCACCGCAGAGCGACTGGGCGCCACGCCGCTGCCGCTGGATGTCACGGACACCGACTCGATCGCGGCCGCCACTGCTGCGGTCGGCGAGCTCGACGTGCTGGTGCACAACGCCGGGGTATCGATTCCCGGCCGCATCGCCGAATCCACCGTCGAGCAGTGGCGCACTACGTTCGATGTCAATGTGGTTGGCGCCGTGGCAGTTACGCTCGCGCTGCTGCCCGCCCTCCGACGCGGCGAGGGTCAGGTGGTGTTCATCAACTCCGGGTCGGGCCGCAAGGCGTCGGAGAACATGGCGTCATACTCGGCGAGCAAGTTCGCGCTACGCGCGTTCGCCGACTCGCTGCGGCTGAGCGAGCCGGCGCTGCGGGTCACCACCGTCTACCCAGGCCGCACCGACACCGACATGCAACGCGAATTGGTGTCGTTCGAGGGCGGCGCCTATGACGCCGACAAATTCCTGCGGGCGGACACGGTCGCCGCGGCCGTCGCTCAGGCTGTGAGCACGCCGCCGGATGGGCATCTGCACGAGGTGATACTGCGCCCGCGCTGAGCGCGAGCAGACGCAAAAGCGCCCAATTCCCCGGCGTGTCAGGGCCTTTTGCGTCTGCTCGCGCCAGTTAGACGACGAGGTTGACCATCTTGCCGGCGACCACGATCACCTTCTTCGGGGTTCCGCCGGCCAGAAACGCCTGCACCTTCTCGTCGGCCAGCGCCGCGGCCTCCACCGCATCGGCATCCGCGCTGGCGGACACCGTGATTCGGCCACGCACCTTCCCGTTGACCTGCACGGGATACTCGACGGTGTCCTCGCTGAGGTAAGCGGAATCGGCGACCGGGAATGGCCCGTGCGCAAGCGAACTCGGGTGGCCGAGGCGCTGCCACAGTTCTTCGGCCAGGTGCGGCGCCACCGGCGCCAGCATCAACACCAGCGGCTCGACCGCGGCCCGCGGGGCTGCGTCACGGTGTTGCTTGGTCAGGTGATTGGTGTACTCGATCAGCTTGGCCACCGCGGTGTTGTTACGCAGTGCCGCATAGTCTTCCGACACCCCGGCAATGGTGCGGTGCAGCAGCCGCTGCGTATCGGTGTCCAACTCGTCGGCGGTGACCCGGACTTCGCCGGAGCCCTCGTCGACGACCAGCCGCCACACCCGCTGGAGAAACCGTTGTGCCCCAACCACATCCTTGGTGGCCCACGGCCGCGACGCCTCGATCGGGCCCATCGACATCTCATACACCCGCAGGGTGTCGGCGCCGTAGTCGTCGCACATTTCGTCCGGTGAGATCGAGTTCTTCAGGCTCTTACCGATTTTGCCGAACTCCTGGAAGACCTCGATTTCCCCTTCCGGTCCGGGGTAGAAGAACTTTCCGCCGCGCTCGACGACGTCGGCGGCCGTGACGTACGCGCCGCGGGAATCGGTGTAGGCGAAGGCCTGGATGTAGCCCTGGTTGATCAGTCGCCGGTAGGGCTCGCGGGAGCTGACCTGGCCGAGGTCGTAGAGCACCTTGTGCCAGAACCGCGAATACAGCAGGTGCAGCACCGCGTGCTCGGCGCCGCCGACGTAGAGGTCGACGCCACCGGGGTCGTCCGGGCCATGCTCGGCCGGTCGCGGCCCCATCCAATAGGCCTCGTTCTCCTTGCCGCAGAAGCGATCCGGGTTGTGTGGATCGGTGTAGCGCAGCTCGTACCAGGAGCTGCCGGCCCACTGCGGCATCACGTTGGTGTCGCGGGTGTAGGGCTTCAGCCCGTCACCGAGGTCGAGCTCGACGTTGACCCAGTCGGTGGCCTTGCCCAACGGAGGCGACGGCTCACTGCCGGCGTCGTCGGGGTCGAACAGCACCGGTGAGTAGTCCGGGACATCCGGCAGCTCGACCGGCAGGTCGGCGTCGTCCAACGCATGCGCGCGCCCGTCGCTGTCGTACACGATCGGAAATGGCTCGCCCCAATAGCGTTGGCGCGCGAAAAGCCAGTCGCGCAACTTGTATTCGATGCGGGCCCAGCCGCGACCGTCGGACTCCAGCCGCGCGGTAATGGCTTCCTTGGCGGCCGCGACGTCGAAGCCGTTCAGGTAGTCCGAGTTCACCAGGACGCCGTCGCCGCTGTAGGCGGCTTGTGAAACATCGCCGCCGGCAATGACTTCGACGATCGGCAGACCGAATTCGCGGGCGAATTCCCAGTCGCGCTGATCGTGTCCGGGGACGGCCATGATCGCGCCGGTCCCATAGCCGGCCAGTACATAGTCGGCGATGAAGACCGGCACCTGCTCGCCGTTGGCCGGGTTGATCGCGTAGGCGCCCAGGAAAACACCCGTCTTGGCCTTGTTCTCCTGCCTCTCGAGGTCGGACTTCGCGGCGATCGCCTTCCGATAGTCGGCAACGGCCTGCGCGGGGGACTCCGCGCCGTAGGTCCAGCGTGGGTCGACGGAATCCGGCCACTGCGCCGCCACCAACTTGTCGACCAGCTCATGTTCGGGCGCCAGCACCAGATACGTCGCGCCGAAGAGGGTGTCCGGCCGGGTGGTGAACACCTCCAGATCGCCCGCCGCCGAGGAGAACAGTGCCGCCGCGCCGGTGGACCGGCCGATCCAGTTGCGCTGCATGGTCTTGACCTTCTCCGGCCAGTCCAGCACGTCGAGGTCATCGAGCAACCGGTCGGAGTAGGCAGTGATCCGCATCATCCACTGCCGCAGGCGCTTTCGGAACACCGGAAAGTTGCCGCGTTCGCTTCGGCCGTCGGCGGTGACCTCTTCGTTGGCCAGCACCGTGCCCAGGCCCGGGCACCAGTTCACCACCGAATCGGACTGATAGACCAGCCGATGGCTGTCGATCACGTCGGCGCGCTCGCCCTCCGATAGCGTCGACCAGGCCCGGCCGTCGTCCAATTGGCGTGCACCGGAGTCGAATTCGGCGATCAGCTCGGCGATCGGGCGGGCCTTGCCGGCGGCGGCGTCGAACCACGCGTTGTAGATCTGTAGGAAGATCCATTGCGTCCACTTGTAGAAGTCGACGTCGGTGGTGGAAAAGCTGCGGCGGTTGTCGTGACCGAATCCCAGCCGGCCCAACTGACGGCGGAAGTTCACGATGTTGGCTTCGGTGCGGGTGCGTGGGTGGGT
Organism: Mycobacterium sp.; assembly: GCA_035606475.1. Classification (GTDB taxonomy): domain Bacteria; phylum Actinomycetota; class Actinomycetes; order Mycobacteriales; family Mycobacteriaceae; genus Mycobacterium. Next base: position 3,360 of record DATNFI010000006.1, read on the forward strand.
GCCGGTCTGCACCGCGTACTGCTCGGCGGGTAGACCGAACGCATCAAAGCCCAACGCGTGCAGTACATTACGGCCCAGCATCCGGAAGTAGCGGGCGTAGACGTCGGTGGCGATGTAACCGAGCGGGTGGCCGACGTGTAATCCCTCACCAGACGGATACGGGAACATGTCCTGGACGAACATCTTGTCGTCGGGAACAGGTGAGCCGTCCGACGGCGCGAGCGAACCGACCGGGTTGGGCACGTTGAACGTCCCCAGCCGGGTCCAGTTGTCCTGCCAGGTCTGTTCGATGCGGCCGGCCAGGTCCGCGGTGTAGCGGTACCGCGGCGCGTCGGGGTCGGAGTCGGTCACGCCCAACAGGTTATAAGGGTGGAGTCGAGCGACCCGCCGACCACCGACGGTCTCGGTTGGATTGCAGACCGGTCAGGGGTTCATTCCAGGTGTGTCAAAGGTCGGTTGCGGTGCTGGAGTTCGCCGCTTCTGCCTGGTTACAGTCGCTTTCTGCGACTTCGACCTACCCCGAGGCCGGTCAGATCACCGGAAGGATCGACCCTGATGAAGCACCTGCCCCGTAGCTGGCGCGTAGCGGTCGCGGGCCTGGCCGTCGGCGCCGCCGGTGTGCTGGGTGTTGCCGGCCCCGCCGCGTCGGCCGACCCGGTGTTACCGCCCCGGCCCGTCCCCGCGCCGATCCCCGCCCCGCAGGCCGCCCCCGGAGCCCTGGGCAACCCGATGCCGGGCCTCGCGCCGCAGGCCGTGCCCCCGGGGCCCGTCGCGGCTCCGGGCCTCGCCGCGCCGCCGCCCGCACCGGCGGCGGCCGCGCCACCGGCGCTGATGCCCGCCACCGCCGGAACGCTGCGCGACTTCTTCAACGGCAAGGGCGTCAAGATGGAGCCGCAGAAAGCCGCCGGCTTCACCGCGCTCGACCTCGTCCTGCCGGTGCCGCAGGGCTGGACCCAGGTTCCCGACCCCAACGTCCCCGACGCGTTCGTCGTGATCGCCAACCGCCGCAGCCCCAGCCTGTACACCCCGAACGCCCAGCTCGTGGTCTACCGACTGGTCGGCGATTTCGATCCGCATGAGGCCATCACCCACGGCTACCTCGACAGCCAGCAGCTGCCCGCGTGGCGCACCACCGACGCCTCGCTGGTGGACTACAACGGCTGCCCGTCGTCGCTCATCGAGGGCACCTACCGGCAGAACGAGATGACGCTCAACACCTCGCGACGCCACGTCATCGTCACGTCCGGGCCGGACAAGTACCTGGTCTCGCTGGCCGTCAGCACCGAAGCCGGCGGAGGGGTCGGCGAAGCGCAGGCCACCGACGGCATCGTCAACGGCTTCCGGGCCGGGGCGCCCGGGTCCAACCAGCCCGCGGCTCCTCCCCCGGCCGCGGCCCCGCCTGTCGCGCCGCCGCAAGCGGCCGCCGCGCCCCCCGCGGTGGTCGCACCCCCACAGGCACTCGCTCACTAACACCCGCGCTGCACCGGACCGGGGCGCCTCGTATGGTGTCTGCATGCTCATCGCGGGAGTGCTGTGCGTCTGCGCGGCGGTCGTCCTGGCCGTTCTCGGGTTGCGGTCGCTGACCCGTCCCGCCGCCACCAGCACCGCCGCAGTGGTGATGCGGTCCGTCGCGCCCCCGCAACTGGCCGCGGCGACCATGCTGGCCGTCGCCGGAGCGGTGGCCCTGGCCGCGCCGGCGGCCACCGCGCTGACGGTCGTCTGCGTCTGCATCGTCGGCGCTCTCGGCACGGTCGCCGCCGGGTCGTATCAGACCGCGCGGTTCGCGCTGCGCAACGAAGAGTCCGCGGGCACGTGCACCGGAAGCTGCGCGGCCTGCACGTTGTCCTGCCACTGACCGGCGCGTCCGCATGCTGAAAAAGCTGTCGGCGCTGCCGATCGACACCTTCCTGCTGGCCATGGCCGTCACCGTCGCGATCGCGGCATTGTTCCCGGCCCGCGGCGCGTTCGCCGATTTCATGTCGGTGGCCGCGAAAGTCGTTATCGCGCTGCTGTTTTGGCTCTACGGCGCCCGGCTTTCCCCGCAGCAGGCCTGGCAGGGCGTCAAGCGCTGGCAGTTACACCTGCTGGTGCTGGCCACCACGTTCGTGATCTTCCCGCTGCTCGGGCTGGCCTGCCGAGGCCTGGTGCCCTGGCTACTGAACACCGATCTCTACAACGGGTTGCTGTTTTTGTGCCTGGTCCCCTCGACGGTGCAGTCCTCGATCGCGTTCACATCGATTGCGCGGGGCAATGTCTCGGCCGCCCTCGTCAGCGCGTCGCTGTCCAACATCGTCGGCATCGCGCTGACCCCCCTGCTGGTCGTGCTGCTGATGAACACCAAGGGCGGAGCCCAGCTGGACGCCTCCGCGATCCGCGACGTGGTGGTGCAGCTGCTGCTGCCGTTCGTGGCCGGCCAATTGATGCGGCCGTGGATCGCCGACTGGGTGGCCCGGCACTCGGCGTTGACCAAACTGGTCGACCGCGGTTCGATCCTGTTGGTCGTCTACACCGCGTTCTCGATGGGCATGGTGGAACACATCTGGGCCAGCGTCGACCCGTGGCAGTTGGCCATCATCGCCGGCGTCAGCACCGTGCTGCTGGGAATAGTGCTGGGATTCACCGGCCTGCTCGGTCGGCTGATCGGCCTGGACCGCGGCGACCGCATCGTGTTGCTGTTCTGCGGCTCGAAGAAGAGCCTAGCCTCCGGCCTGCCGATGGCGCTGGTGTTCTTTCCGGCCGCGACCGTCGGCGTGATCATGTTGCCGCTGATGATCTTTCACCAGATCCAACTGATCGTGTGCTCGGTGATCGCCAGCCGACTCTCCCGCGGTGAGGAACCCGCCGCGGTAGCTGCCTAGTTTCGGCTGACGTCGATCGGGTGGGTGGCCAGCAGCGACAGCGGCTGCGGCTGACGCCGCAGCACCCGACCCCACAGGTCCACTCGCGGCTCGACCAGCACGTCAGAAGGCAACGCCGACAACACAATCCAGTCGTCGCGCTCGATCTCGCCCTCTAGCTGGCCGATTGTCCAGCCGGAGTAGCCGGCGAAGATGCGGACACCTTCGACCGCCGGGGCGATCGCCTCGGGGTCGGCGTCCAGGTCGACCATCGCCATCCGGCCGGCCACATGGCGCAAGCCCTCCACGTCGTCGGGGTCAGCACCGACCCGCAACACCGCCAGGCACAGCGCCGCATCACGCTTCACCGGCCCACCGATGAACATCGTCTTCGGCTTCGACGCGAGCTTGGCCCACTGCGGCAACACGTTGTACACGGCGGTCTCGCTGGGCCGATTGAGCACCACACCCAGCGTGCCGCCGTCGTTGTGCTCGACGATGTAGATCACGCTGCGACGAAAGGTCGGCTCGAGCAGATCCGTGTTGGCCAGAAGCAAAGTACCCGCTCGCACTCGGTGTGCGGCAGGGGCAATGAAATCCTCTGGGTCCTCGGACTGCGCCACGTGTCCATCATGGCATCCGGGCCGGACGACCGTGGTCAACAAGCAGGCCGCCGGACGAGAATTTGTAGTGTTGTAACTCGGCGCCCAACACCGCCGGGCCAATGGGAAGCAGGTTCCGTGACTCATCCGCGCGCGCCGGTGGCTGTCTGGCGGTCGGTGCGCGAGCTACCTGACTTCTGGCGGCTACTGGAGTTGCGGCTGGCAAGCCAATTCGCCGACGGCCTCTTTCAGGCCGGGCTGGCCGGGGCACTGCTGTTCAACCCCGAGCGGGCCTCGAGCCCCCTGGCCATCGCGGGCGCGTTCGCGGTGCTGTTCCTGCCCTATTCCTTGCTCGGGCCGTTCGCCGGCGCGCTGATGGACCGCTGGGATCGTCGGCTGGTGCTGGTGTGCGCCAACGCCGGGCGGGTGGTGTCGGTTGCCGTCGTGGGCATCTGCCTTGCGCTGGGTGCCCGCGACGCATCGGTGTTGTGCGGCGCGCTGGTGGTCAACGGGCTGGCCCGCTTCGTCTCGTCGGGCATGTCGGCCGCGCTGCCGCACGTGGTGCCGCGCGAGCAGGTGGTCACGATGAACTCGATCGCGTCGGCGGTCGGTGCAGTGGCGGCGTTTCTCGGGGCCAACTTCATGTTGGTGCCCCGCGAGCTGATCGGTTCCGGCGACTCCGGCGCCGCGTCGACCATCTTTCTGGTCATCGTCCCGCTGCTGATCGCGCTGCTGTTCTCGCTGCGGTTCGCCGACCACGTGCTGGGGCCCGACGACACCCGGCGCGCGATCCACGGGTCGGTGCTCTACGCCGTCGTCACCGGTTGGCTGCACGGCGTGCGGACCGTGCTGGCCCGGCCGACCGTCGCGGCCACGCTCTCCGGGCTGGCCGCGCACCGGATGGTGTTCGGCATCAACTCGCTGCTGATGCTGCTGCTGGTGCGCAGCGGCGGCCCCGGCGCGGTGTCTGCCTTGGGTAGCGCAATGCTGTTCGTCGCCGCGGCCGGTGCCGGATCTTTTCTGGGCAACGTGGTGACGCCGCTGGCGGTGCGCCGGTGGGGCCGGTACGCCGCCGCGAACGGCGCCCTGGCGATTGCCGCCGCGGTCGAGATCGCCGGTGTCGGCTTGCAGGTGTGGGTGCTGGTGATGGCTGGCTTCCTGCTCGGCGGGCTGGGTCAGGTGGTCAAGCTGTGCGCCGACACCGCGATCCAGATCGACGTGGACGACGCGCTGCGCGGACACGTGTTCGCGGTGCAGGACTCGCTGTTCTGGGTGGCGTTCCTCGCCGCGATTACCCTGGCGGCCCGGGTCATTCCCGGCAACGGGCACTCCTCCGCGCTGATCGTGGCCGGCGCCGTCGTCTACCTCTGCGGCCTTGCCGCCCACTCCGTCGTCGGGCGCGCGGCCAGTCGTTAAGGTGCACTGATGGCCGAGCTTGCTCAGATTGTCGACGACCTGCGCGCCGAAAGCGACGAGTTGGATGCGCTGGTCGCGTCGCTGGCCGAGGACCGCTGGCGCGCGCCGACGCCCGCCGCGGGCTGGACGATCGCCCATCAGATCGGGCACCTGCTGTGGACCGACCGCGGCGCGCTGGTGTCGGTCACCGACCCCGACGGCTTCGCCGATGTGGTGAAGGCGGCGCTGGAAGACCCGGTCGGCTTCGTCAACACCGCAGCCGACGAGTTGGCCGCGGTGCCGCCCGCCGAGCTGCTCGCCGACTGGCGGGCGACCCGCGCGCGGCTGCACGACGCGCTGCTCACGGTCGACGACGGGCGCAAGCTGCCGTGGTTCGGCCCGCCGATGAGCGGGCCGTCGATGGCGACCGCCCGATTGATGGAGACCTGGGCGCATGGCCTCGACGTCGCCGACGCCTTAGGCGTCACCCGTCCCGCGACGGCGCGGCTGCGGTCGATCGCCCACATCGGGGTGCGGACCCGCGATTTCGCGTTCGTGATCAACGAGCTGACGCCGCCGGGTGAACCATTCCGGGTTGAGTTGCGTGCCCCTGATGGCAGCCTCTGGGCGTGGGGACCGGAGGCTGCCGCGCAGCGGGTGACCGGGTCGGCCGAGGACTTCTGCTTTCTGGTCACCCAGCGGCGTCCGCTGCGTGAGCTGGACGTGACCGCCATCGGTGACGACGCGGCGCGCTGGCTGCCGATCGCGCAGGCGTTCGCCGGCCCGCCAGGCGGCGGTCGCTAGGTTGGGTAGGTAACCCTAACCTCATTTCCGGTAGGCTCACCGCTCGTGATCTTGCCCCGGGAGCTGACCGAGATCAGCGACGAGGTCCGCGCCGCTCCCCCACCGCCGACTCCGGAGCTGGCCGCCCCGTACGCGCTGCGGCCCGTCGAGCCGGACGCCGACGCGGAGATGATCTCACGGTGGATGAACATGCCGCACCTGGTCGAGGCCTGGGAATCGGATTGGCCAGCGGATCGATGGCGCGACTATCTGCGGGCTCAGTGCGCGGGCGATTACTCCCGTCCCTTCATCGGCAGCATGAACGGCGAGGACAGCGGCTACGTCGAGGTATACCGCGCCGCAAAGGATTCCATCGCGACCCGCTATGCGGCCGATCCGTACGACGTCGGCCTGCACGCCGCCATCGCCGAGTTGTCGATCGTCAACAAGGGGCTGGGGCCGTTTCTGCTGCCGCGCATCGTCGCGAGCGTCTTCGAGGTCGAACCGCGTTGTCGCCGAATCATGTTCGACCCCGATCATCGCAACACCGCGGCGCGCCGGCTGTGCGAGTACGCCGGCTGTACGTTTCTCGGCGAGCACGACATGAGCAACCGGCGGATGGCGCTCTACGCATTGCCGCGCACACCTGACGACGTTCCGAAGGCCCGCTAGCCGCGTAGTTCGTGGTAGCCGTCGTAGTCGGGTTTCATTGCGGCAGCGACCAATTCCCACAGCACCTCGTCGGTGCCGCCGCCGACCCGGGCCAGTTTCATGTCGCGCCACCAGCGGCCGAGCGGCGTCTCGTCGACCAGGTACCCGGAGCCGCCGAAGATGTGCATGCATTCCGACAGCACCTCTTCACCCAGCCGCGCGGCGGTGACCTTGACCGCAGCCGCGGCCCGCAGGTCGAGGCGACCCTCGGCGGCAATTCCGTTGAGCCCGTGGCGAAGTAGATCGACGCGGGCCTGCAGATCGGCGATCCGCAGCCGCAGTGCCTGATGTTCGAACAGGGTGGAGCCGAACTGCCGCCGCTCCATCATCCGGGCGTGGGTGATCCCGAGCACCCGCTGGCAGCCGCCGGCGACCTGCCCGGCGATCGACATCCGCTCGTGCGCCAGCCCCCAGGAGATCGCCGCCAAACCCGTTCCGGGGCGGGCGATCAGCGCGTCGGCCGGCACCCAGGTGTCGATGTGCACGGCGGCGGTGTCCAGCGGCCCGGCTCCGACTTTGCGGTAGGGCATCTGGATCTCGCACTGCTCTAAAGGCACGGCGATCACCAGGACGTTGCCGTGCCGGCTGGTCGAGTCGTCGTCCACCCCGCGACCAACCACCATGATGTGGTCGGCCACCGGCGACAGCGACACGAACTTCTTGACTCCCTTGACTTCGAATCCGCCTCGGACAGAACGTACTTCGGTCTCGACGATCTGCAGATCCGAGCCGCCCGACTCCTCGGAGGCACCGATGCACAGCACGGCCTCACCGCGGATGGCTTGTTCGCAGATATCCTTGAGATACTCCGAGCGCGCGAAGCGCCGCAGGATCGCGACGGCCGAGTCGTGCAGGCTGACGCCGACGCCGATGCCCGCCGAGCCCAGCTTGCCCAACTCGATCGCCAGTGCCACGAGCTTGGCCACGTCCGGGTGCTGGCCGCCCAGCCACTTCTGCGCGAAGACGCCGCGCTCCCCCAAATGCTCGATCAGCTTTCGCGGGAAACGTTCGCTCTCTTCGGCTTCCGCGGTCCACTTGATGACGTCCTCGTTGAACACCTCGCCGAGTAACGCGCGGTATTCGTCGATGCTCAGCTCGTCGGTCATGTGGTCGCCGCCGTCAGATTGCGTTTGACTTCCAGGCGCCGCAGCTTGCCCGACGAGGTCCGCGGCAGGGTTCCCGGCCGGACGAACACCACGTTGGCCGGCACGATGCCGCACTCGGAGGCCACCTTTGCGACCAGCTCGCTGCGGGCACCCGCTTCGTCGGGGCCGCGGAACTCCGCGGTGATCACCAGGCCGGGCCGGGTGGCGTCGTCGTCGGTGCCGACCGCGACCACGGCACCCTCACGCACACCGCGGATTTCGGCGGCGACCCGTTCGACCTCGGCGGGAAAGACGTTGCGGCCCGCGACGGTGATGATCTCCTTGGCCCGCCCGCACACCACCAGGCCGTCGTCGGTCAGGTAGCCCAGGTCGCCGGTCGGGAACCAGGCGCCGGGCTCGAGCGGGGCATCGCCGAGGTAGCCGGACATCATTGACGTGCCGCGGATCTCGATCTCGCCGACATCGCGACCGGGCACTTCGGCGAAGTGCTCAGACTCGTGGTTGACACGGACTTCCATGCCGTCGATCGGTTCGCCCAAGCACGCGTGCCGGCGCGGTTCGGCTGTGCCAGAGTCGATTTCGTCGTAGCGCAGGCCCAGGCCCGGTGTCGGGGTGGTGACCGCGCAGGTGGATTCGGCCAGCCCGTACGATGGCGCGAGCGCTCCGGCGTCGAAACCGAAGGGGCGCAACGCATCCGCGAACCGTTCCATACCGGCGCAGTCGACCGGCTCGCCGCCGTTGATGGTGAACCGCACCCGGCCGAGGTCGACGTCGGACACCAGTCGGGCGTACTTGCCGATCATGCTGTAGGCCATGTTCGGTGCGGCGCTCAGCGACATCCCGCTTTCGCTGAGCCAACGCAGCCAGCGGAACGGCGACGCGGTGAACGCCGAGGTGGGGGCCAGCCACACCGGCGTCATCCCCAGTGCGCCGCTGAGCAGAAACGTCAACCCCATGTCGTGATAGAGCGGCAGCCACGTGCAGCCCCCGTCAACCGCCGGGTCGACACCGATGCGGGCGAGCAGGCCGTTGACGTTATTCAGGACCGCCTCCGCGGAAAGCTGTGCGGTGCGCGGATTTCCGGTAGAGCCCGCGGTGCCCTGCAGGATCGCCGGTGTCCCGGCCGCGGCCTCGACGGGCGTAAAGGTGGTCGACGGTTCGTGCGCGACGGCGTTCAGGTCCAAGACGGTCCGCCCGTCGTGTCCGCTCAGCAGGGCGAGCTCATCGCCGTGGCTGAACACCGTCCGCACGCCGAGGCCGGCGAAGCGGGTCAGCGTCGCCTGCGCCCACCGTTGCGGGTCGGCGCCCCGGACCGGGCCGGGCAGGATCGACACGCTCTGACCGGCCAGCCAGGTGGCGTGGATGGCCGCGACGAAGTCGGCGGTCGGCTCGCCGACCAGTCCGACCGCGCCGAGGTGCGGCTGGTCGAGGATCCGCGCGGCGATGCCCTCGGCGCGGGCGTGCACCTGCGACCAAGGCCGCCGCGTCCAGGCATCGGCCGCTTTGTCGAAGACCACCAGGTCGTGAGCTGAGGTGCGCATCGCCCCGGACAGGGCGGTGGCCAGCACGCTCACTGGCCGACCGGGACCTTTGCCCGGATGACGTTCTCGAGGTCGCCGACGGTGTCGCAGCCCAGTAGCTCCTGCTCGTTGACCACGACGCCGAGCTTGTCTTCGATCGCGACCATGCCGACCGCGAATGCCACCGAGTCCAGGCCCACGTCGTCGACCAACCGCGACTCCGGGGTCACCCGGCTGACGTCGATGTTGAGGTCGTCACGCAGGATCTCGGTCAGGGCAGCGCCGACCGAGTCCGGGCGCGACAAGTCGGAGGTCATGGGCCGTCACAGTACCGGGCAGTCGCCGCGGACAGGGCCCTACACTTTGGGCCCCAACACGCCGGCCGCGTCGGCGGCGCCGTCCCCGTCGGTGTCGGTGAGCGTGACGTCCCACCGCCCGTCGCCGTCGGTATCGACGTACCCGGTCACGCCGTCGGCCCCGGGGATCAGGGCGCGGTCCGCCAGGCCGTTGCCGTCGCTGTCCAGCAGCCGTAGGTCCGTTCGACTTCCGGGGTCGAAGTCGGTCAGCGGCTTGCCGGTGTGCTCGACGCCGTCGAGGCCGAACCAGCGCAGGCCCGACGCCGTGCGCGGCGGCCGATCGACGGCGATCGCCCAGGTGCCGGCGCCGTCGTCGGTGAAATACCGCTCGGTGCCGTTGACGTCCAGCACGGCGTGATCGGCGACGCCGTCGCCGTCCAGGTCGGCTAGCGCATCGTCGACCAGGCCGTCGTGGTCGAAATCCAGCCCGACCGCGTCGAGGCGGCCGTCGCCGTCGAGGTCGAGGTCCGGGCCGCGGTCCCAGATGGTCGCTCCGCCGTCATCGGCGCTCAGGCAGTACTCCATGCCTGATCCGACGGTGCGCCCCGGCTAGTGGTTCCCGCGCGCTTCCCACCAGGACTTCAGCTCTGCCGTCGCCTCCTCGCGGGTCAACGGCCCGCGGTCCAGCCGCAGCTCCTTGAGGTGCCGCCAGGCCTCACCCACCTGCGGGCCGGCCGGGATGCCTAGCAGCTCCATGATCTCGTTGCCGTCCAGGTCCGGGCGTACCCGTTGTAGGTCTTCCTTGGCGGCCAGTTCGGCGATCCGGGTCTCCAGGTCGTCGTAGTTGGCCTGCAGCCGGGCCGCCCGGCGCTTGTTGCGGGTGGTGCAGTCGGCGCGCACCAGCTTGTGCAGCCGCGGCAGCAGTGGTCCCGCGTCGGTGACGTAGCGCCGCACCGCCGAGTCGGTCCACTGGCCGCCGCCGTAGCCGTGGAATCGCAGATGCAGGTACACCAGCTGGGACACGTCCTCGACCAGCTGCTTCGAATACTTCAAGGCGCGCAACCGTTTTCGAACCATCTTGGCACCGACCACCTCGTGGTGGTGGAAGCTGACACCCCCGTCGGCCTCGTGCCTACGCGTCGCCGGTTTGCCGATGTCGTGCAGCAGCGCCGCCCAGCGCAACACCAGATCGGGCCCTCCGTCTGGCCCGTCGTCCTCCAGCGCGATGGCCTGTCGCAGCACAGTGAGCGAATGCTCGTAGACGTCTTTGTGCTGGTGGTGCTCGTCGATCGCCATCCGCATGCCACCGACATCGGGCAGCACCACATCGCCCATCCCGGTCTGCACCATCAGGTCGATGCCCGCCACCGGGTCGGCGCCCAGCAGCAGCTTGTCCAGCTCGGCCGCCACCCGTTCGGCGGTGATTCGCTCCAGCTGCGGGGCCATGTCGATGATTGCCTCCAGCACCCGCGGCGCGACACCGAAGCCCAGCTGCGAGACGAACCGCGCGGCGCGCAGCATCCGCAACGGGTCGTCGCCGAAGGACATCGACGGCAGCGCCGGGGTGTCCAGCACCCGCGCCCGCAACGCCGTCAAGCCGTTCAGCGGATCGATGAATTCGGCTGCGCCAGAGGCTGTTACACGCACGGCCATCGCATTCACGGTGAAGTCGCGGCGCACCAGATCGTCGCCGAGCGAGTCGCCGAAGCGGACCTCCGGGTTGCGCGACACCCCGTCGTACCGGTCGGCCCGAAACGTGGTGATCTCCAGGCGCTGACCGTTCTTCTCGGCGCCGATGGTGCCGAACTCGATGCCGGTGTCCCACAGTGCGTCGGCCCACGACCGCAGCAACTTCTGCAACTGCTCGGGCCGCGCGTCGGTGGCGAAATCCAGGTCGTTGCTCAGCCGCCCCAGCACGGCGTCGCGCACCGAACCGCCGACCAGATAGAGCTCGTGGCCGGCACCGGCGAACACGCCGCCGAGCTCGCGCAGGACGTCGGCGTGGCTGTTCAACGCCACCGCGGCAGCGGCCAACAGCTCGGCATCCTGGGGGTCTTCGGGCACGGAGAGAGGATAGTCCGGCTCCTCCTCAGGCCGTTTCGGCCCGCATCGTCGACGGACGGAGAGGATAGTCCGGCGCAGAGGATAGTCCGCAGCTCACTACCGGCGAGTGGGCCCGGAGCGTCTGAGCACGCCAGCTACCATCGCTAAGGTGTCCGACGGCGAAAATCCGCAACCACGTCGGCGTCGGGGGAGGCGCCGCGGTCGGCGCTCGGCGGGGTCAGGCGAGGCCAAATCCGGTAACGAGGCCACGGTCGCCGGCACTCCTGCCAAGCCCGCGAAGGCCGGCCAGCGACGTCCCGCACGGCGGGCTGCGGAACGGTTGCGGACCGTGCACGAGACCTCGGCCGGCGGATTGGTCATCGACAACATCGACCGTCCCCGGGAGGAGCAGGTCGCCGCCCTGATCGGCCGGATGGACCGGCGGGGCCGGATGCTGTGGTCGCTGCCCAAGGGCCACATCGAGCTCGGTGAGACGGCGGAGCAGACCGCGATCCGGGAAGTCGCCGAGGAGACCGGGATTCACGGCAGCGTGCTGGCGGCGCTGGGCCGCATCGACTACTGGTTCGTCACCGACGGCCGGCGCGTGCACAAGACGGTTCATCACTATTTGATGCGTTTCTCGGGCGGCGAGCTGTCCGACGACGACGTCGAGGTCGCCGAGGTGGCGTGGGTGCCGATCCCCGAGCTGCCGTCCCGGCTGGCCTACGCCGACGAACGCAAATTGGCCGAAGTGGCCGATGAGCTGATCGACAAGCTGCAAAGCGACGGCGAAGCCGCGCTTCCGCCGCTTCCGCCCAGCACGCCGCGGCGGCGTCCGCAAACCCATTCACGCACCCGCATGCGTCGGGCCGACGAGCCCGTTCCGGGCCGGAAGAACGGTCGCGGTCCCGGGCCGTAGCCGATAACGATGCAGAGCAACTCGAGGTGGGCGCACCACCGGCGTGCGGGTACGACCAGCGGATCGACGGCGCAGCGATTCCGGCGGGACGCGTTGGCGCGCCTGCTGGTGGTCATTGGCATCCTGGCCGGGCTGAGCGTCGGCGTGGTTCCGACCGCCGCGGCGGGAGAGCCCGGCGCCAACCCCTTCGTCCAGATCCACATCGACCAGGTCAGCCCGCAGGTCGCGACCACCACCAGCGAGCCGGCGGTCAGCGTCGCCGGCACCATCACCAACATCGGCGACCGCCCGGTCCACGACCTGATGCTGCGCCTCGAGCGCGCTCCGGCGGTGCCCACGTCGATGGGACTGCGTACCAACCTCGACGGCGACACCGACCAGTACCAGGCCGCGATGGATTTCGCGACGGTCTCCCCGGTGCTGCAGCGCGGCCAGAAGGCCAAATTCGCCCTGTCGGCCCCGCTGCGCTCCGCGGGCAAGCACTCGCTGGATATCTCCGGGCCCGGCGTCTACCCGCTGCTGGTCAACGTCAACGGCACACCCGACTACGGCGAACCCGCGCGCCTCGACAACGCCCGGTTTCTGCTGCCGGTGCTGGGCGTACCGCCGGACCCGCTCGACACCGCGGGCGATGCGCTGGCTGCGGTCGTTGCGCCCGACACCTCTAAACCCGTGCCGGTCACCATGCTGTGGCCGCTGGCCGACCGGCCGCGGCTGGCGCCCGGCGTACCCGGCGGCACCATTCCGGTGCGGTTGATGGACGACGAGCTGGCGGCGGCGTTGGCCAGCGGCGGCCGGCTGGATGTGCTGCTCGCCGCCGCCGAGTTCGCCACCAGCCACGACGTCGACCCCGACGGCGCGGTCGGGCGCTCGGTATGCCTGGCCGTGGATCCCGACCTGCTCGTCACGGTCAACGCGATGACGGCCGGCTACCTAGTTTCGGGTGGAGTCCCCGGATCACCCGCCGGCGCAGCGCATCCCGGAACCGGGCAGGCCGCGGCGGTCAGCTGGCTGAACCGCCTGCGGGCTCTCGCGCACCGGATATGTGTCGCGCCGCTGCCCTACGCCCAAGCCGACCTCGACGCCGTCCAGCGAATCGGCGATCCCGGCCTGAGCGCGACCGCGACCAGCGCGGCCGGCGACGTCGTCGACCAGATCCTGGGTATCGTCGCGGTCCGCGGCGCCACCCTGATCCCGGACGGCTCGCTATCGCGCCGCGGCGTCGACCTGCTCAGCGCCACCGGCAACACCGTCGTGATCGCCGCCGCCGACTCCTCCCTCGGCGACTCCAATGCCCCGCTGCCACCCACCCCGGACACCGCCCCGCGGCGGCTGTCGCCGCAGGTGGTGCTCGCGCCGTTCGACCCCGCCGTCGGCGCCGCCTTTGCCGCCGCCGGGTCCGATCCGGTCGCGCCCAGCTATCTCAACAACGCCCTACAGGTTCGGCTTCGGCACGACTCCGACGTCGCGCGCCGGCAAGACGCCCTGGGCTCGATGCTGTGGCGCGCGTTGCAGCCCAAGGTCACTCCCCGTGCCCAGGTCTTCCTGCCACCGACCAGTTGGAACCTGCGTCCCGACGATGCGGGCGCCATCATGACCACGCTGGCCACCGCGATCCGGTCGGGACTGGCGGTGCCCCGCGCTCTCCCGGCGCTGATCAACGAAGCGTCGGCGGTCCCGCCGGTCAACGGGACCGAGCAGCCTGCCGACGAAGCCGCCGGCGTGCGCGGCGGGTTCAGCGACGCCGTCATCACCAAGATCTCCGCCGAGATGGGCCGGCTGGCCGGCCTGACCGCAGCCCTGACCACCGATACCCGCACCGGGTTGACCGGCGCCAGCTATACCGCACCGCTGCGCGAAGACATGCTGCGCGCGGTCAGCCAGGCCGACCCGCCCGACACCCGCAACGGGCTGGCTCAGCAGCGGCTGGACGTGGTCGCTCACGCGCTCAACGATCTCTTCGGCGCGGTCACCATCGTCGCCCCGGCCGGCTCCTACACGCTGGCCACCGAGCACAGTCCGCTGCCGCTGGCCCTGCACAACGGCCTGGCCGTGCCGATCCGGGTGCGGCTGCATCTCGCCGTGCCGCCCGGGATGACGGTGACCGACCCCGGCGAGATCGAGCTCCCTCCGGGATACCTGCCGATGCGGGTGCCGATCGAGGTCAACTTCACCCAGCGGGTCGCGATCGACGCCACGTTGCACACTCCCGACGGGGTGCCACTCGGTGAGCTGGTGCGGCTTTCGGTGCATTCGAACGCCTACGGCAAGGTGCTGTTCGCGATCACGATGTCCGCGGCCGCGGTGCTGGTGGCCCTGGCGGGACGACGGCTGTGGCACCGCTTCCGCGGTCAGCCCGATCGCGCCGACCTGGATCGTCCGGACCCACACGATGCCGCCTTCGACGACGAGCAGAATCCGTGAGCCGGGCCGTGCCAGGGCCGGCGCCGCAGCCCTATAAGCGCAGCCCGGGGCCGCCGACCGGTCCGCTGCCGCCGACCGGGCTGGTGTCGTCGCAGGGGTCGCAGCCACCCGCCCGCCCGGAGCTCTCGGACGCCGCGTTGGTGTCCCGGTCATGGGGTATGGCATTGGCGACCCTGGTCAGCCGGGTCACCGGGTTCGCGCGGATCGTGCTGCTGGCCGCGATCCTGGGCGCGGCGCTGTCCAGTGCCTTCACCGTGGCCAACCAGCTGCCGAACCTGGTCGCCGCGCTGGTGCTGGAGGCGACGTTCACCGCGATCTTCGTGCCGGTGCTGTCCCGCGCCGAAAAGGACGACCCGGACCGCGGCGCGGCGTTCGTGCGGCGCCTCGTAACACTGGCGACCACCGTGCTGCTCGGCACGACGCTGCTGTCGGTGGCGGCCGCGCCGCTGCTGGTGCAATTGATGCTGGGCCGCGACCCTCAAGTCAACGAACCGCTCACCGTCGCGTTCGCCTACCTACTGCTCCCGCAGGTGATCTTCTACGGCCTGTCCTCGGTGTTCATGGCAATCCTCAACACCCGCAACGTTTTTGGGCCGCCGGCGTGGGCGCCGGTGCTCAACAACGTTGTCGCGATCGCGACGCTGGGCGCCTACCTGGCGGCGCCGGGACAGCTGTCGGTCGATCCGGTGGAAATGGGCAACACCAAGCTGCTGATCCTCGGCATCGGCACCACACTCGGCGTTTTCGCGCAGACGGCCGTGCTGGTGGTGGCCATCCGGCGGCACCGCATCAGCCTTCGCCCGCTGTGGGGAATCGACGACCGGCTCAAGCGCTTCGGCACGATGGCCGTCGCCATGGTGTTCTATGTGCTGATCAGCCAGATCGGTCTGATCGTCACCAACCAGATCGCAAGCACCGCAGCCGCTTCCGGGCCGGCCATCTACAACTACACCTGGCTGGTGTTGATGCTGCCCTACGGCATGATCGGCGTGACCGTGCTGACGGTGGTGATGCCGCGGCTGAGCCGCAACGCCGCCGCCGATGACACCGGTGCCGTACTCGCCGACCTGTCGTTGGCCACCCGGCTGACGATGATCACGCTGATCCCCACGGTGGCCTTCATGACGGTCGGCGGGTCCGCGATGGGCAGCGCGCTGTTCGCCTACGGCCATTTCGGCGACGTCGACGCCAGCCACCTGGGCGCGGCGATCGCGATGTCGGCGTTCACGCTGCTGCCCTACGCCGTCGTGCTGCTGCAGCTGCGGGTGTTCTACGCCCGCGAGCAGCCCTGGATTCCGATCGCGATCATCGTGGTCATCACGATCGTCAAGATCGCCGCGTCGCTGGTGGCGCCACACCTCACCGGCAACCCCGACCTGGTCGCGGGCTACCTCGGTCTGGCCAACGGGCTGGGCTTCCTGGCCGGCGCGGTCGTCGGCTACTTCCTGCTGCGAAACGCGTTGCGGCCCAAGGGCGGTCACCTGCTGGGCGTCGTCGAGGTGCGAACGATTCTGGTCACCGCCACCGCGTCGCTGCTGGCCGGGCTGATCGCGTACCTGGTCGACGTGCTGACGGGCATGCAGCGGCTGACCGCGTACGGCGGCGGCGCCGGCTCGTTGCTGCGGCTGTTCGTGCTCGCGGTGATCATGGCGCCGATCGTGGCGGTGGTCATGGTGCGGGCCCAGGTGCCCGAGGCGCAGGCCGCGCTGGCCAAGATCCGCGGCTGGATCGGCGCCGAGCCGACCGGCGGCAAGGCCGCGTCAGTGCCGCCCGCGGCACCGCCTTCGGGCAGGTCAGCCGATGTCGCGGCGCCGGGAGTCGGTGGCCGCGATCAGCTGTTGCGCCCCAGCATCGTCACGTACCCTGAGCACAGGATTCCCGCTGCGCCGGTGGGGTATACGGGGGTGGAACCCCTTGGGGGCGGACACCCGGGAGAGTCGACCGGGAAGGGGCTGGGGAGAGGAGCG
>DATNFI010000007.1:0-35433 GCA_035606475.1 Mycobacterium sp.
AGCAGGCCGGCCAGCGGGTCGGCCAGCACCTGCACCGACGCCGCGATCGCCAGGCTGGTGAACAGCAGGACGGTCAGCGCGACCTGCGCCGTGCTCTCGCGTCGGGTCAACGCGATGGCGATCAGCATCTGGCCGCCGAGCAGCGCGACGACCATCCCGGTGCCGGTGAACGAGCGCAGCATGTCGGCGCGCAGCGCCTGGCCCTCGTCGAAGGCGTCCCACAGCGCCACCGCAAGTCCGAGGCAGAACACGTCGCAGCCCGTCGACGCCAGCGCCAGCCAGCTCGGCACCACGCCCAGCGGAATGACCAGGATCGCGTTGGCCAATGAGAAGAACATCGTCGCGGTGACGATCAGCCCGACCATCGGAATCTTCTGCGTTCGGTGTCGCAGGGCCGCGACCATCGCGCACAGCGTCGACACCGAGATCACCGCGCCCATCACCAGGTGACCCAGCCGCAGCGGGCCGGCGACGCTGCCGGCCAGCGTCGCGCCGACCAGCGTCAGCGCGCCCACCAGAGCGACCAGCAACACCTCGCCGGTCCGCCCGCGCTCGCCGTCGCTCGGCCGGGCCAGCTCGATGAGCACCGCAAACCAGGCCACCCCGGGAACCGCGACCAGATAGATCTCGACGTGACCGAGCAGCATGGAGTGGGAGACCAGCCGCACCGCGTCCAGCGCCACCGCCGCCGCGAAACTGCACAGACCCACCGCGGAGAACACCAACACCGGCTTGCGCGGATTGCGGGCCAACAGATACAGCCCCAGCCACCAGCTCAGCGAGAACACGAAAGCTGAGAGCGCAGCCATGTTCTCAGTGTGCCATCAGCTGCCGTAGCGGCGATGCCGCTGGCTGTAATCGCGCAACGCGCGCAGGAAGTCGACCCGACGGAACGCCGGCCAGTGCGCCTCGGTGAACCACATTTCCGAATAAGCGCTCTGCCACAACAGGAATCCGGACAGCCGCTGCTCCCCCGATGTCCGGATCACCAGATCCGGGTCGGGCTGACCGGAGGTGTAGAGGTTCTCCGAGATGGCGTCGACGGTGATGGCTTCGACGAGTTCCTCGCCGCTGGCCCCGTCGGCGATCGCCTTGCCCAGCAGCCCGCGCACCGCGTCGGCGATCTCCTGACGGCCGCCGTATCCGACCGCGACGTTGACGTGGAAGCCCACGGTGGCAGTGCCCGCTGTCCCTTCTACGGCGCCACGCAGCCGACGCGCGGGCTCCTCGCCGATCAGCTCCAGATCCCCGACCGTGCGGACACTCCAGCCGTTGGCCGGCGCGCAGATTTCCTCGACGACGTCGGTGATGATCTCGATCAGCGCGGCCAACTCGGCCGGATCGCGGCGCAGGTTTTCGGTGGAAAGCAGATAGACAGTGGCCATTTCGATGCCGGCCTCTTGGCACCAGCGCAGCATCTCGGCGATCTTGGCCGCGCCCATCCGGTAGCCGTAGCTGACATCCTCATAGCCGGCGTCGCGGGCCCAGCGGCGGTTGCCGTCGCACAGCACGGCGATGTGACGCGGCAGCGCGGATTTCGACGCGGCCAGCCCTTGCCGCAGCCGCAACTCGTAGAGCCGATATAGGGGCTCCTTGACGCGCGGCGGAATGATCTCCACAGCGATCCAGATTACTGTGGGTTGGACTGTTCATCGGCGATGTCTGGAGTGCTGTTGAGTCGCGATACCGAGGTGGCCACGAAGACCGGTGCGACCGAGGCGGCCCACGCCGTCGAAGGGGTCGCCGAACACATCGTCGGGGGTGCCAAGGACACCGCCAAGGCGCTGGTCAAGCCCCGGGCGCGCGGCTGGATTCACCTGGTCTCGGCGGTGTTCGCGCTGTTCGCCGGGGCATCGCTGATCTCCGTCTCGTGGCCGCTGGCCGGAATCGCGGCGGGCATGTCCACGTTCATCTACACCGTCGCGGTGGTGGGCATGTTCACCGTCAGCGCGGTCTATCACGTGGTCACCTGGAAATCGGTGAAGGCCCGCACCTGGATGAAGCGGCTCGACCACTCGATGATCTTCGTGCTGATCGCCGGCACCTATACGCCGTTCGCGGTGCTGGCCATGCCGCACGACTCGGGCGTGCTGGTGCTCTGGATGGTGTGGGGTGGCGCGCTGGCCGGGGTGCTGCTCAAGATGTGCTGGCCTACCGCGCCGCGCTGGGTGGGTGTTCCGCTGTATCTGGTCCTGGGCTGGGTCTCGGCGTTCTACATCGCGATCATCCTGCACAACGCCGGAGTCGCGGCGATGGTGCTGCTGGCTGTCGGAGGCCTGCTGTACAGCATCGGCGGAATCATGTATGCGTTGCACTGGCCCGACCCGTGGCCGACCACGTTCGGCTATCACGAGTTCTTCCACGCCTGCACCGCGATCGTCGCCATCTGCCACTACATCGCGATCTGGTTCGCGGTTTTCTGACTCGATTGGATTGCGCGCCTCCCCCTCAGGCCGCTTCACGGCCTGCTACAGCTGGGTGACACTCTCGGGCGACCAGTAGGCCTTCATCGACCTGATCTTGCCTTCGCTGTCGAACACCATCACGTCGATCGGCTCGATGACCATCTTGGTGTCGCCGGCCGTGACGGTCAGCGTGAAGTGGAACGCCGCCTCGTTTCCGGCCACCCGCAGCGTCACCAGCTCGCATTCCCGCTGCACGTTTTCCACCGCGGCGTAGAAGCCGTGGATCGCTTGCTTGCCGATGTGCACCTCGGCACCGACCGGATCCTCGACGGTGGCGTCGTCGGCGTACAACTCGACCAGATCATCCGCGGTGCCCTTGGCGACCAGGCTGATGTAGCGGTTGACGACGGCGGTGATCTGTTCGGCACTCGGCATGGGTGGGAGGCTACCGCGCCAGGCCTCATGACCCGCATCGTCACCGGGCCAGAGCGGCGGCCAGTTCCTCGGCGCGCGTGACGGGAAGATCGCAGACCCGGCCGCGGCACACGTAGGCCGCGTCGGCGCCGCCGATCCGGTCGCGGCCGGCCAGCAGCGGCGACGAATCCAGCGCGCCGCCGACCACGATCGCGCCGCCGGGCGCGATCCGGCGGGCGTCGGCCAGCAACCGCGAGTCCGGGCCCGCGCAGGCCACCGCGATCTGCAACGGCCCGCGCACGGCGGCCTCCGCGACGGCCAGCCAGTGGCCGGCCGAGCGCGGCGCGCGGGCCAGCAGCACGGTGTGCGCCTGCAGCGTGGGATCGACCGCTCGCAGGTAGCGCGCCGCGCCGGTCAGGTGAGCCGCGGTGAGCAACGCCTCGGCAATCGCCGACGCGCCCGACGGAGTCGCGCTGTCGTACGGATCGGCGGGCCGCAGCACCAGTCGCTCGGCGTCGTCGGCGCTGTCGAACCAGCGACCCGGCCGGTCGCGATCGGCAAAGTGCGCCATCGCGATATCGAGCAGCGCGGTGGCGGCGGAGAGCCAGGCGGGGTGCGGCGTCAGCTGATAGAGCGCGAGCAGACCGGTGACCAGCATCGCGTGGTCCTCAAGAATTGCCTCGCTTTCGCCGACCTGGCCGCCGAGGCTGGCCCGACGCAGTCGCCCGTCAACCAGATGCAGGCGCAGCAACGCCTTCGCGCAATCGGCTGCGGCACTGGCCAATTCGGGCGCGGCCAGCGCCACGCCGGCTTCGACCAGCGCGGTGATCGCCAGGCCGTTCCAGCCGGTGACGACCTTGTCGTCGCGGGGCGGCTGCGGCCGGGTCGACCGGGCGGACACCAGCGCGGAGCGGACGCGCTCGAGCCGGTCGGGATCGTCGGGGTCGACGGGCCGCTGCAGCACCGACGCCCCGTCTTCGAACGTGCCGGCCTCGGTGACAGCGAAAACCGAAGCGGCCCAACGCCCGTCGTCGTCGCCGAGCACCTCGACGAGCTGGGCGGGCGTCCAGACGTAGGTCGAGCCCTCGCGGCCGGCGGCGTCGGCGTCCAACGACGAGGTGAACATGCCGTTGGTGTCGCGCAGTTCGTCGAGCAGGAACCGCGCTGTCTCGGCGGTCACGCGGCGCGCCAACGGGTCGGCGGTCCGTCGCGCCCAGTGCGCGTAGACCCGCAACAGCAGGGCGTTGTCGTACAGCATCTTCTCGAAATGCGGTACCACCCAAGCATCGTCGACGCTGTAGCGGGCGAACCCACCGGCCAGTTGGTCATACATTCCGCCGCGGGCCATCGCCGTCCCGGCGCGCTGGACCGCGGCCAGGGCCGCCGGCGAGCCGGTCCGCTCCCAGTGCCGAAGCAGCGCCTCGAGCAAGGCCGACGGCGGGAATTTCGGCGCCCCACCGAACCCGCCGTGCGTGGTGTCCTCCTCGCGCAACACCGTCGCGACCGCGTGGTCACAGAGCGCCGGGTCGACCTGTGGCCCCCCACCCGGGAGGCCCGAGGACGTCGACCGTAATTCGGTCGCGATCTGGTCGGACGCCTGCTCGACCTCGTCGCGACGGTCGCGCCACGTCTCCGACACCGCCGAAAGTAGCTGCAGGAAACCGGCTTTGGGATAGTAGGTGCCGCAGAAGAACGGCCGCCCGTCGGGCGTCAGGAAGCAGGTCATGGGCCAGCCACCCTGCCCAGTGAGCGCGATGGTGGCGTTCATGTAGACCGCGTCGATGTCGGGCCGCTCCTCGCGGTCCACCTTGATACAGACGAAGCCGGCATTCATCGCCGCGGCCACCTCGTCGTCCTCGAATGACTCGTGGGCCATCACGTGGCACCAGTGGCAGGCCGCGTAGCCGATCGAAAGCAGCACGGGCACATCGCGTTCCGCGGCCTCGGCCAACGCGGCCGGCGACCATTGTCGCCAGTGCACCGGATTGTCGGCGTGCTGGCGAAGGTAGGGGCTGGCGGCCCCGGCCAGCTGGTTACCCCCGGCGGTTTCAGCTGGATTCATGCGGCGGTGTGTCGATCGTGCCGTCGTCGACGGCCTGATCGGGCTCGGGGTGTTGCGGGTCGAAGGACTCCGGCAGCTTCTTCAGGTGCCGGTTCATCGAGCGCACCAGAAACACCACGGCGATCAGCAGCAGCACCACGACCAGCAGGCCGAACGGGCTGGCCTTCCCGAAGTCCGGTCCGCTGTTGTGTGGCCCGTCCTCGGCCAGCAGGGCCAACGCGGCAAGGTGTAGATGCGTCACAACTCGTCCTCGATTCCGGCGAACAGATCGGTCTCGGGCAGCCGGACCGGAACACGGGAGCGGGCCAGCTCGAATTCCTCGGTCGGCCACAGCTCCTGCTGCCAGGAGATCGGCGCGGCGAAGAAATCACCCTTGGGGTCGATCTGGGTGGCGTGCGCGCGCAGCGCGTCGTCCCGCTGGCTGAAGTACGCCGAGCACTCGACGCGCGTCGTCACCCGGTCGGCGTGGACGTCGTGCGCGGGATCCCAGTGTTTGAGCCACTTCTCGAACGGCCCGGTCTGGCCGCGCTTGGCGAACTCGTCCTGCAGCTTCTGCATCCGCTGTCGCAGGAATCCGTGGTTGTAGTAGAGCTTGGCCACCGACCACGCCGGGCCCGCCTCCGGGAAGCGCCGATAGTCACCGGCGGCCTCGTAGGCGGCCACCGAAACCTGGTGGCAGCGAATGTGATCGGGGTGCGGGTAGCCGCCGTTCTCGTCGTAGGTGGTCATCACGTGCGGCCGGAATTCGCGCACCACCCGGACCAGCGCCTCGGTGGACACCTCCAACGGCGCCAGCGCGAAGCAGTCGTCCGGCAGCGGAGGTGGTGGATCGCCCTGCGGCAGGCCGGAATCGACGAAGCCGAGCCAGGTGTGTTCGACGCCGAGGATCTCGGCCGCCTTGGCCATCTCGTCGCGGCGGATGTCGGCGATGCGTCCGTGTATTTCCGGCAGGTCCATCGCCGGGTTGAGGATGTCGCCGCGCTCGCCCCCGGTCAGGGTGACCACCAGCACGCGGTATCCCTCGTCCGCGTAACGGGCAAGGGTGGCAGCGCCCTTGCTGGACTCGTCGTCCGGGTGGGCGTGCACCGCCATCAACCGCAGTTCGCTCACGTGCTCCCTGACTGTGTGCTGTCTTCCGCGCTTATAGTTCCAGGTCTAATAGTTCCATCCTGGACGCCGGGTCCTCCGAAACCCCCGGCGTCGACCCCAAGACACCATGACTGAACGCTCCCCGGCCCCGCCGCAATCCCGCTACGGACGCCGCCACGGTTTACGGCCGTCGCGGCGCTGGTTCATCGCGCTGTCGATCGTGGCTGTCGCGGCCGGCGTGGCGCTCGCGCTGATCGCTTACCAGCGGCTGGGCCGCGGTGACGTCGAAGGGACGCTGGCCGGCTACCGGTTGATCGACGGCCAGACCGTCTCGGTAACGATCAGCGTGACCCGAAAAGACCCGTCGCGACCGGTCGATTGCATCGTGCGGGTGCGCGCCAAAGACGGCAGTGAGACGGGCCGGCGCGAGGTGCTGGTCCCGCCGTCGACACAGGCAACCGTGCAGGTGACGGCGGTGCTGAAGTCCAGCAAGCCCGCGGTCGTCGGCGACATCTACGGCTGCGGCACCGATGTGCCCGACTATCTGCGCGCGCCCTGACCCGTCACTGGCGAGCAAACTGCGAACTGCGGAAATACCCTCGGCCGTCGCGGCGACGGTGGTAGGCTGTCCGGATGCACGGTTCCGGCTGGGACCGTGTATTGCTGCATTAGCGGCCATGTGCCGCACAGGGGGTTCGCCCGACTACTGAGGTCGGCAGTACCCGTGGTGGACCGCCCGGCAGCACGACCGACAGCCTGCCGCGGCGCTACACCGCCCAACCGACACCACAAGGAGCACGACGAGATGACGGACACCCAGGTGACCTGGTTGACCCAGGAGTCACACGATCGACTCAAGTCCGAGCTCGATCAATTGATCGCGAATCGTCCGATCATCGCCGCCGAAATCAACGACCGGCGCGAGGAAGGCGATCTGCGCGAGAACGGCGGCTACCACGCCGCCCGCGAAGAGCAGGGCCAGCAAGAGGCCCGCATTCGCCAGCTGCAGGACCTGCTGAACAACGCCAAGGTCGGTGAGGTGCCCAAGCAGTCCGGTGTCGCACTGCCCGGCTCGGTGGTGAAGGTCTACTACGACGGCGACAAGTCGGACACCGAGACGTTCCTGATCGGCACCCGCGAGCAGGCCGTCAACGACGGCAAGCTCGAGGTGTACTCACCGAACTCGCCGCTGGGCGGCGCGCTGATCGACGCCAAAGAAGGCGAGACGCGCAGCTACACCGTGCCCAATGGCAACATCGTCAAGGTGACCCTGGTCAGCGCGGAGCCCTACCACTCCTAGTTCTCGGCGCGAGTGTGAATCCGCCGACGCTCCAACAGCGTGTCGCGTCGGCGGATTCGCACTCGGCGCGGTAGCGCGATCGCAAGGGTTGCAGGAATCGAGTAGTGCGCTACTCGGGCGGGTGTCAGCGGGGTCGGCTTAGGCTCTCGAACACCTCGCACACACCTGGGACCTGCAATGAACACCATCAGCGGCACCATCAAAGCGCCCACTCGACGATCCCCCGACCCTGCAGGCGACACCGCGGCATTGTTCGGCAGTGCATTCGAACTGCATGCTCTGCTCAGCGGTTATACCGACGCGCTGGACGAGGTGAACAATTCACCCGCGGTGTTGTGGCTGACGCTCGAGAATCCACGGCTGCTGCGGCAGCTGGCGTTCCCGGCCCCACGTCGGCTCGTGACGAGCCTGTTCGTGCGGTATCTCTATCGGTGCGCTGACGCGCTGAAGTCCGGCGCGATGAGGCGCGGCGTCGTGTCCATCACCACGGACGACCCCAAGGGCAATCTCGAGATGCTCGAGCATTTCGAGGAGTCGCTGCCCCCCAGGCTGCGACTGGCACTCGTGGTTCCGGTGGGGCTGATGATCGTGCTGTCGGTCGCTTATCTGCTGGCGTGGCTGTGCGACACGGGCTACCGGAACCTTTTCGGTGACCTGATGGCCGCGGCGATCACCGTGAACCGGACCGCCGCGATCGAGGCAGTGCAAAGTGCCTACCGCCTAGCGCAGTTACAACACCCGCTCGAGGCCTATTTTTTCGCCGGCGCAGCGATGATCGTCGCCTGGTCGGCTGTGGTGGCGATGGTGCCGCTGCTTCCGGCGTTCTACATCGTCCGTCGCAGGCGGGCCCGGTTGGCTGAGTTGGAAGGGAAAGCGTTCGCCGCCTTGGGAGCTCGTCCGGTCCATGAGCTCGAACTCGACCTGATCGTCCGGCTGCTCTTGATACCGGCGGTCGCTCTGCTGGGCGTAGCAGCCGTGACGCAAGCCGTAACTCAGTTCCTTGCAAGCAATTCGGTGAACATCGCCAGCGTGGCGATAGGCCTGATTTCCGTGGCGCTGACCATTCTCGCGAGTATGGAACTGAGTTCCTGCTATCGCGAGCGCCGCACCGGCACCGCTCGTTGCCGAAGTTTCGCCACGAAGGTCTCGTTTGCGTTGGTGGCGGTGTTGTCGACGGGTCTGTTCGCGAGCCTCCCGATCTGGGAGCGAAACCACAACCGCGAGAACATTCTCTGGCCTCGACGCATCGCTCAGTCGTCGGATCACGGCGACGACGCCAGGGGTTGGTTGACGAACCAGCTGTCGTTTTTGGTAACGAAGATCGAGCAAAATGCGCCGTGCGTCGAACCGCACGGGTTGCTCATCGACTATCCGCAATATTTGCGGTTTGACCTCGAAGTGTGGTCGGACGTCGATCAATTCGCGAACCCGGCCACCGCACACGCGCTAGCTCTACCCCATTGGAGTGTTCGCGATAGCAACGGGAAAGCCACCGGGAGCCTCTACATGCACGCGAAATGCGGTCGCGGCACCGAGGCGGTCGCCGAGCCCGTCGTGCCCGGTGCCCACACAAGCACCTCCGTGGTGGTCAGTGCCCCGAAGGACGCCGCCGTTCTGCAGCTGGACATCCCCAGCTACCGGGGAGTGTGGCAGTGGCCCATCCCGTCGGCCGCCGGCACGACCCAGACGAACTAGCTCAACGCCTGCTCGAGATCGGCGATCAGGTCGGCCTCGTCCTCGATGCCGACCGACAGCCGAACCAGGTCGTCGGGAACCTCTAGTTGGGAACCGGCCGTCGACGCATGCGTCATTGCGCCGGGGTGCTCGATCAGCGACTCGACCCCACCGAGCGACTCGGCGAGGATGAACACCCGCGTGTTGGCGCACAACGCCTGCGCCGCGGCGCGGCCGCCCCGCATCCGCACCGACACCATGCCGCCGAAACCGCTCATCTGCCGGGCCGCGACCTGATGACCGGGATGGGTCGGAAGACCCGGATACAGCACCGAATCCACTGCGGGGTGTTCGGCGAGGAATTGCGCTACCGCAGCGGCGTTTTCGCTGTGCCGCTGCATGCGCAGCACCAGCGTCTTCAAGCCGCGCAGTGTCAGGTAGGCGTCGAACGGCCCCGGCACCGCGCCGGCGCCGTTCTGCAGGAAACCGAACGCCGCGTCCAGCTCCTCGTCGCTGGTCACCAGCGCGCCGCCGACCACGTCGGAGTGCCCGCCGATGTACTTCGTAGTGGAGTGCAGCACGATGTCGGCGCCGAGGCTCAACGGTTGCTGCAGTGCCGGTGAAGCAAAGGTGTTGTCCACCAATACTTTTGCGCCGTTTTCGACGCCGATCTGGGCGATTCCGGCGATATCGGCGATCGACAGCAGCGGGTTGGTCGGAGTCTCGACCCAGATCAGCCGGGTCTGCGGCGTGATCGCCGCGCGCACCGCGTCCAGATCGGACAACGCGATCGGGGTGTGCAGCACGCCCCAGTGGCTGAAGACCTTGTCGATGAGCCGGAATGTGCCGCCATAGGCGTCGTCGGGAATCACCACGTGATCGCCCGGTCGCAGCACCGCGCGCAGCGCGCAGTCGCCCGCTGCCATGCCGGAACTGAACGCGCGACCGAAGCTGCCGTCCTCGACGGCGGCCAGTGCGGCCTCCAGCGCAGCCCGGGTCGGGTTGCCGGTGCGGGCGTACTCGAATCCGCCGCGCAGGCCGCCGACGCCGTCCTGGGCGAACGTGCTACTGGCGTAGATCGGGGCGTTGACCGCACCGGTCGCCGCGTCGGGCCGGTAGCCGGCGTGGATGGCCTTGGTGGACAGGCCCGCTTTGGCGAAGTTTTCGTGACCGCTCATCGTGGTTCAGCCTAGTCATCGCCCGGCGTCCGGCACGGCGATGAGCTAGGGCGAGGTCTCCTCGGCCGGCGGGTCGAGCGGCAGGCAGACCGTGGCCATCATCTTGTCGGCCAGTGTCTGACGCTTGGCGTCCCACAGCGGGAACAGGTAGCCGACGCAGAAGATCACAGCGTCGACCGCGTGGGCGATCGCCCGCAGTGTCGACATGCCGAATCCTATTGGCTCACCGGTGTTTTCGCTGACGACCCGGAACCTCAGCAACGACTTGCCGATGCTGGATCCGGTGGCGCCCTGGCGGTAGCCGAAGTTCCAGACGAAATAGCCCAATCCGATCAGCGCCGCAATCCACATCACGGTGAGTCCAATTGTCGAGTAGCCGATGGAGCAGAACTGCTCGACGGTGCTCATGGTGATGTTGGTCAGACATGCGCTGTCGATGGAGTTCTCCAGCACCAGCCAGCCGACGCCCAGGATCAACGCCAGCGGCAGATGGTCGATGAGGTAGGCCGCGACCCGGATGATCCACGGCGTGTACTCGTCGCGGGTCAGCCCCCGCAGCGCCGGCCCCGGCGGTGGCGGAACGTATCCGCCCGATGGCGGGGGCGGCGGCGGGTAGTTGCCGCCTCCCGGCGGCGGCGGAGGCGACGACGGCGGCTGCGGTTGTTCGGTCATCGGCGCCTTTCTCTCTGCGTGCAGTACTTTGCCTGCGGGTTACTTGCGTAACGCGCCGTCGGACAGGAAGCCAAGCAAGTCGTAGCGGGTGATGACCCCGACCGGCTTGCCTTCCTCGACGACCATCACGGCGTCCAGATCCCGGAGTGCCTTGGCCAGCGCACTGACCTGTTCGCCGGCGCCGATGATCGGCAGCGGCGGGCTCATGTGCAAGCCGACTGCGTCCGCCAGACCGGCGCGACCCTCGAAGACGGCCGACAGCAGTTCGCGCTCGGAGACACTGCCGGCCACCTCGCCGGCCATCACCGGCGGCTCGGCGCCGACGACGGGCATCTGCGACACCCCGTATTCGCGCAGAATGCTGATCGCATCGCGCACGGTCTCCGACGGATGGGTGTGCACCAGATCGGGCAGGTGCCCGGACTTACCCCGCAGCACGTCGCCGACGGTGGGTTGCTCGATCGAACCGTCCAGCCTGGTCCGCAGGAATCCGTACGACGACATCCACGCGTCGTTGAAAATCTTCGACATGTAGCCGCGGCCGCCGTCGGGGAGCAGCACGACGATCAGCGCGTCGGGTCCGGCCTGCTCGGCCACCTTCAACGCCGCCACCACCGCCATGCCGCACGAGCCACCGACAAGCATGGCCTCTTCGCGCGCCAGCCTCCGCGTCATGTTGAACGAATCCGAGTCCGAGACGGCGATGATCTCGTCGGGCACCGCCGGGTCGTAGGCCGACGGCCAGAAATCCTCCCCGACGCCTTCGACCAGATAAGGCCGCCCGGTGCCGCCGGAGTACACCGACCCCTCCGGGTCGGCGCCGATGACGCGCACCTTCCCGCCGGAGGCGTCTTTGAGGTAGCGGCCCGCCCCGGTGATCGTCCCGCCGGTTCCGATCCCGGCGACGAAATGGGTGATCTGACCGTCGGTGTCGGCCCAGATCTCCGGCCCGGTGGTCTCGTAATGGCTGGCCGGGCCCTGCGGGTTGGAGTACTGGTCGGGCTTCCAGGCGCCGTCGATATCGCGGACCAGCCGGTCGGACACGCTGTAGTAGCTGTCCGGGTGCTCTGGGGGCACGGCCGTCGGGCACACCACCACCTCGGCGCCGTAGGCGCGCAGCACGTTCTGCTTGTCCTCGCTGACCTTGTCCGGGCAGACGAACACGCAGTGGTAACCGCGGTGCTGCGCGACCAGCGCCAGACCCACGCCGGTGTTACCGGAGGTCGGTTCGACGATCGTGCCACCGGCCTTGAGCTCGCCGCTGGCCTCGGCCGCGTCGATCATCTTGACCGCGATCCGGTCTTTGCTGCTCATGCCCGGGCTGAGGTACTCGACCTTGGCCACCACCCGGCCGGCGCCCGGCGGCACCACCGAGTTCAGCTGAACCAATGGAGTGTTTCCGATGAGTTCACTGATGTGCCGCGCGATCCGCATGGACTAAATCGTCTCAGGTGCGGCCCGGCCCCGTGCAGCTAGCCGGTCGCCTCGCGGATGTACTCGCCGATCTGCCGCAGTGAACGGACCGCTTCGGGGACGATCGGCGCGGCGAGCTGGAAGTCGTGGATCTGGCCGGGCCAGACGCGCACCTCGGTCGGCACGCCCGCCGCGGCGAGGGCACGGGCGGCCAGGCGGGCGTCGTTCAACAACACCTCCGAACCCGACACATGGATCAACGTCCGGGGCAACCCCGGCTCGACATGGTCCAGCGGCTCGTAGAGCCGCTCGGGCTCGCCGTCGACGATGTGGTTGCGGGCCGCCTTGGCGACTAAGGAGAACAATGCGTCAAAAGCCTTGGCGGGGAACATCGCATCGGTCTTGATGTTCGGGTGCGCCTGCTTGGGCTCCTTGGCCAGCTGCAGCAGCGGCGAGATCGCCACCAGTGCCGCCGGTTCCTCGTTGGTCTGCTGAAGCCGTTGCGCCAAAGCAAGAGCCAGGTATCCCCCCGCCGAGTCGCCGGCCACCACGATCTGGTCGGGCTGATATCCACGCAGCCGCAGCCAGCGGTAGGCGTCGTGGCAGTCGTCGAGCGCCTGACCGACCGAGTGCTTCGGGATGAGGCGGTAGTTGGCCACCAGCACCGGCGAATCGGCGAACTTGGACAGCTCGTTGACGATTCGGCTGTGCGAGTTGGCTCCACAGGTCAGGAAGGCGCCGCCGTGCAGATACAGCACCACTCGCCGCGTGCCGTCGGCCGGCAGCACGCCCGCGGCGCGGACCAACTGCGCTGTGCAGTGCGGTAACTCGACGGTTGTGCGCACACTCTCCGGCATGGGAAGCAGTACCCGCGCGGCGAAATCGATGATGCCGAACGGAAATGGGACGTGCGGGATGTAGCTGACCGCACCCAGCGCCGGGCGGATCGTCATGCGGCAGGCCAGCGCCGCTAGCGTCGCGGCAAGGCTTGGACCGCTCTCGACGACCTCGACGGGTACGCCGTCGCTGGCGGGAAATCTGCGGGCCCGCAACACGTCACGGGGCCGCACTGAGGTCCGGGGCGAGCCCGAAACCTTGCTCGGTGCGGTCATGCTCAACACTCCTACGCCGTTGTAGTGCGATAAACATGTCGACGAAGTCACTTAGGTCCCCTCGAACAACTTCGTGAACTTAGCTTGACACTGTAAAGAAGTTCAACAATCAAAGAGTCTGATTCGATACCAACATTGCTCCGACCCGTAATGGCGCGAGGCCCGGGTCCGGAGTGACTAGCGATGTGCGACATAAACTGTTCGGGTGGCACGACGCGCACCGCGAGGTTCGATCACTGCGCTGGCCGCGATCGGCGCGCTGGCATCGACGGGCACCGCCTACGTGGGTGCCCGCAATTTGCTGATCAGCCAGGCCGCCAAGGCGCGCAGCCTCATCCCGAAATCGTGGGACGTCCCGCCGCGCGCCGACGGCGTGTACGCCCCGGGCGGCGGCCCGGTGCAGCGCTGGGAGCGCGGGATAGACGTCGACCTGCACCTGATGATCTTCGGCGACTCGACCGCAACCGGATACGGCTGCCGGATCGCCGACGAAGTTCCCGGCGTGCTGATCGCCCGCGGACTGGCTGAGCAGACCGGTAAACGTGTCCGGTTGAGCACCAAGGCGATTGTCGGAGCCACCTCCAAGGGCTTGTCCGGGCAGGTCGACGCGATGTTCATCGCCGGCCCGCCGCCCGATGCCGCCGTCATTCTGATCGGCGCCAACGACGTCACCAAACTGAACGGCATCGGCGCCTCGTCGCGCAGGCTGGGCGCAGCGGTGCAGCGGTTGAAAGCCAGCGGCGCCGAGGTCGTCGTTGCCACCTGCCCCGATTTCGGTGTGGTCAAGGCGATCCCTCAACCGTTGCGGTGGACGGTGCGCACGCTGGGACTGCGGCTGGCCCGAGCCCAGTCCGGCGCCGTCAGGTCCGCCGGTGGTGTGCCGGTGCCGCTGGCCTCGCTGGTCAACGACGAATTCCGGCATGCGCCCGAGCGGATGTTGTCCGATGACCAGTTCCACCCGTCGGCGGCCGGGTACGCCCTGGCGGCAAGCCAGCTGTTGCCGGCGCTCTGCCAGGCGCTCGGCCACTGGGAGGGCGAGCCGGCCCTCTCCTCGGCGTCCGCGACCGAGGCCGGTCCCGGCAACTTGGTGCTCCGGCTGATCTCGCGACTATGGCAGCGACCCACGACCGGGGTGCCGGCACCGCTCGTCGTATCTGCCCCCGGCTAAGCAACTCGCTTCCTGGCAAGGCTAGATTCGGGTCCAGACCAGATCCCCGTGGATGGAGCCGAGATGCCGGAAGCCGTCATTGTTTCAACTGCCCGCTCGCCGATCGGGCGCGCGATGAAAGGGTCGCTGGTCAGCATGCGACCCGACGACCTCGCCGCGCAGATGGTGCGCGCCGCACTCGACAAGGTGCAGGCGCTGAACCCCCACCAGATCGACGATCTGATCCTGGGCTGCGGCCTCCCCGGTGGCGAGCAGGGCTTCAACATGGCCCGCGTGGTCGCCGTCGAACTCGGCTACGACTTCCTGCCGGGCACCACCGTCAACCGCTACTGTTCGTCGTCGCTGCAGACCATCCGGATGGCGTTCCACGCGATCAAGGCCGGCGAGGGCGACGCGTTCATCTCCGCTGGCGTCGAGACGGTGTCCCGATTCGTCAAGGGCAGCTCGGACTCCTTGCCGGACACCAAGAACCCGCTGTTCGACGACGCCGCCCAGCGGACGGCCACCTCCGCCGAGGGCGCGACCGACTGGCACGACCCGCGCAAAGACAACAACATCCCCGACGTCTACATCGCGATGGGTCAGACCGCGGAAAACGTCGCGATCATGACCGGCATCAGTCGCGAGGACCAGGACCACTGGGGCGTGCGCAGTCAGAACCGCGCCGAGGAAGCCATCAAGGCCGGCTTCTTCGAGCGTGAGATCGTCCCGGTCAAGCTGCCCGACGGCACCACCGTCAGCACCGACGACGGGCCACGGCCGGGAACGACCTACGACAAGATCAGCGAGCTCAAGCCCGTCTTCCGGCCCAATGGCACGGTCACCGCGGGCAACGCCTGCCCGCTGAACGACGGCGCCGCCGCGGTGGTGATCACCAGCGATACCAAGGCCAAGGAACTCGGCCTCAAGCCGCTGGCCCGCATCGTGTCGACCGGCGTGAGCGGCCTGTCTCCGGAAATCATGGGCCTGGGACCGATCGAGGCCAGCAAGATGGCCCTGCGGCGGGCGGGTCTGTCGGTCAAGGACATCGACCTTTTCGAGATCAACGAGGCCTTCGCGGTGCAGGTGCTCGGCTCGGCCCGCGAGCTGGGCATCGACGAGGACAAGCTCAACGTCTCGGGCGGCGCGATCGCCCTGGGCCACCCGTTCGGCATGACCGGTGCCCGCATCGCCACCACGCTGCTGAACAACCTGCAGACCCACGACAAGACATTCGGCCTGGAAACCATGTGCGTCGGCGGCGGTCAGGGTATGGCGTTGATCATCGAGCGGCTCAGCTGACCCGCTGACTGTTTCCGGGCCGCGCGGTACCCGCCTCCTTTTGCCGAAACTGGGGTAACCGCGCGGTTCGGGCATGCAATCACCCGGACTGGGATACGGTTCGGCGCGATGAGCGTTTCGCTAAAGACAATTGTCCTGGTGACCGCCGCGGTGGCCGTCACTTCGGCGTCGGCCGCCGGTTGCAGCAGCAAGCCGACGTCATCTCCGGCCTCCTCGAATTCAGCGGCGGCCACAACAGGCCACGGCTCGACGGCGACTCCGGCGCCAGCCCAGTCCGACGACTACAGCCGGCTGTTGATCAAGGTGACAGACATCGACACGCCGATGGCCTTCACCGCCGGTTCGGTGACACCGAACCCGAATGGCCAAGCCGGGGCGGAGACGACGTTCAGCAACGATGACAAAACTCGCCAGATCCACGACACCGTCCTGGTGTTCGGCGACCCTGCCGCGGCGGCCGGCGCGCTGGACGCTGCCAACGCGAAGCTGGGTGATTCCGTTCGAGGGACACCCGCACCGGCATTAGTGGGAGCTCGCGGTACCAGCGTCTCGGGCAACTCGCCCGACGGCTCCAAGAGCGTGGCGATGTTGCTCTTCACCGAGGGCAAGACGTTCACCACGCTCAGCTTCGTCGGCCCTCCCGATATGCTGCCGCCGCCCGATTTCGTCACCGAACTCGGCCAAAAGCAGGACACCGCCATCAAGAACGGACTGTCCGGCTGAGCCGACGCCACGACGCTGACGCATCAAAAAAAACCCGGCACGCGCGCGTGCCGGGTTTTTTGGTGTCAAGCGCTAATCGTTCTGCAGATAACTGAGCAGCCGCAGGATCTCGATGTACAGCCAGACCAGGGTCACGGTCAGACCCAATGCGATACCCCAGGCCGCCTTCTCCGGCGCACCGGCTCGGATCATCTGGTCGGCGGCGTCGAAGTCGATCAGGAAGCTGAACGCCGCCAGACCGATGCAGACCAGCGAGAAGATGATGGCCAGCGGGCCGCCGCTGCGCAGACCCAGGCCCTCGCCGTGGCCGACGCCGAACATGCCCAGCACCAGGTTGCCCAGCATCAGGGCCAGCACACCGAACATGCCGGCAACGATCATCCGGGTGAACTTCGGCGTGACCCGGATCGCGCCGGTCTTGTAGACCACGAGCATCCCGACGAACACCCCGAGCGTGCCCATGATGGCCTGGCCGATCATGGCGCCGGCGCTGGTGCTCGAGACCGAGAAGTTGGCCAGCAGGAACGAGATCGCGCCGAGGAACAGCCCCTCCAGCGCGGCGTACGTCAGCACGATCGCCGGGTTGTCCTGCTTGCGGGCGAACGTCGCGATCAGCACCACGGCCAGACCGCCGAAGGCGCCGACGAAGGTGAACATAGACGCCAGCGCCTGGTTGGCCTCGACCATGAAGTACGAGACGACCGCGACGGCGGACAGCACTGCCAGGGTGATCCCGGTCTTGGTGACGACATCGTCGATGGTCAGCGGGCGCGAAACCCCTGCCCGTTGGTCGACGTACGGAGCGTAGGGGTCAGCCTGGTGGACTGACTGGGTCGCGGCGCCCGCGGCGCCGCTTCCGAACTGCGCGTATCCGCCACGCTGCTTGGGCAGCGAACGAAATACGGGGTTACTGGTCTCCCGCACCGTCGGTTCCTCTCGTGAGCTGTGACTTCAAGCTATGGGACAACTGATCAACGAACGGTAGTCCAGCCAGGTTCCCAGCGGAACTACTCTGCCCAAACCTTACCCGCGGGCACCTCGGGGCAGGTAACGATCTAGATTGCCTGTCAGGCCCGATTAGCACTCGACCAGGGAGATTGCGCGCGTGACGGACGATTCCGACATTCTCAGCCGCGTCGACAACGGGATCGGCTATCTGACGCTCAACCGGCCCAAGGCGATCAATTCGCTGAACCAGAGCATGGTGGACGGCCTGCGCGCGGTGCTGACGGACTGGGAGCAGGACTCCGATATCGGCGCGGTGGTGCTCTCCGGGGCCGGCGAACGCGGTCTGTGCGCCGGTGGCGACGTGGTGGCGATCTATCACAGCGCCCGCTCCGACGGCGTGCAGGCACGGCGGTTCTGGCGCGACGAATACCTGATGAACGCCTCGATCGGCCGTTTCCCGAAGCCCTACGTTGCACTGATGGACGGGATCGTGATGGGCGGCGGCGTCGGGGTCGGCGCACACGCCAACACCCGCGTGGTGACCGATACGTCGAAGGTCGCGATGCCCGAGGTCGGGATCGGCTTCATTCCCGATGTCGGTGGGGCATACCTGCTTTCGCGCGCACCGGGATCGCTGGGCCTACACGCCGCGCTCACCGGCGCACCGTTCTCCGGGGCCGACGCGATCGCGCTCGGTTTCGCCGATCACTTCGTGCCGCACGACAAGCTGGACGCGTTGCGTCAATCGATCGCCGAAGTCGGCACCGACCAGGCGATCGCCGCCCACGCCGTCGAGCCACCACCGAGTGAGCTTGCCGCGCAACATGAATGGATTGACGAGTGCTACGCCGGGGACACCGTCGCCGACATCGTCGCCGCGCTGCGCGCCCACGGCGCCGGCCCCGCCAGCGACGCCGCGGACCTGATCGCGACCCGGTCCCCCATCGCATTGTCGGTGACGCTGGCGGCGGTGCGCCGTGCGGCCAAGCTCGACACGCTCGAAGACGTTCTGGCCCAGGACTATCGGGTGTCGTCGGCGTCGTTGCGCTCACACGATCTGGTCGAGGGAATCCGCGCCCAACTGGTGGACAAGGACCGCAATCCGACGTGGTCGCCGGCGTCGCTGGCGCAGGTCACCGCGGCCGATGTCGAGGCATATTTCGCACCCGTCGACGACGAACTGACGTTCTAGAAAGGCAGCGATGACCAACACCTACGAAACCATCCTGGTCGAGCGTGACGAGCGGGTCGGCATCATCACGCTGAACCGGCCCAAGGCGCTCAACGCGCTCAACAGCCAGGTGATGAACGAAGTGACCACCGCGGCAGCCGAATTCGACAACGACCCCGGCATCGGCGCGATCATCATCACCGGCTCGGCGAAGGCGTTCGCCGCGGGTGCCGACATCAAAGAGATGTCGCACCTGACGTTCTCCGAGGTGTTCGACGCGGACTTCTTCGCCCCGTGGGCCAAGCTCGCCGCGGTGCGCACCCCCACGATCGCCGCGGTGGCCGGCTACGCGCTCGGCGGTGGCTGCGAACTCGCGATGATGTGTGACGTGCTGATCGCCGCCGACACAGCGAAGTTCGGCCAACCGGAGATCAAACTGGGCGTGTTGCCCGGCATGGGTGGTTCGCAGCGACTGACCCGCGCGGTCGGCAAGGCCAAGGCGATGGACCTGATCCTGACCGGACGCAACATGGACGCCGACGAAGCCGAACGCAGCGGCCTGGTGGCGCGAGTGGTCCCCGCCGCCGAGCTGCTCACCGAGGCCAAGGCCATCGCCACCACCATTTCGCAGATGTCGCTCTCGGCGTCCCGAATGGCCAAGGAGGCAGTCAACCGCGCATTCGAGTCCACGCTGACCGAAGGGCTGCTCTACGAACGCCGACTGTTCCACTCGGCTTTCGCGACCGACGACCAATCCGAAGGAATGGCCGCGTTCATCGACAAACGGCCCCCCAACTTCACCCACCGCTAGGAGTTCTGGTGACCGAGTCGGAGCCGCGGCGCGGAAAAGCGTGGTGGGTCCGGCATTACACGTTCACCGGCACCGCGGTCGGGCTGGTGTTCATCTGGTTCTCGATGACGCCGTCGCTGCTGCCGCGAGGACCGCTGTTTCAAGGGTTGGTCAGCGGTCTGGCCGGTGCAATCGGTTACGGCATCGGGGTTTTCGCGGTATGGCTGGTTCGGTTCATGCGTTCGCGCGACTCCAGCCCGCCGGCTCCGCGCCGGGCGTGGCTGGCGCTGATCGTCGTCGGCGCGGTGGGCATGGTCACGATGGTGATCTGGTTTCACGTCTGGCAGGACCGGGTTCGCAACCTGATGGGCGTCAAGCACCTGACCTGGCACGACTACCCGTTGACCACCGCCCTGTCGTTGGTCGTGCTGTTCGGCGTTGTCGAAGCCGGCCAGCTGATCCGACGGCTGGTCCACTTTCTCGATTTGCGGCTGGATCGCTTTGCGCCGCCGCGGGTTTCGGCAGTGATCGTGGCGACGCTGCTGGTGGTGCTGACCACCGCGATACTCAACGGCGTCGTGGTGAAGTTCGCGATGCACACCATGAACAACACCTTCGCCACCGTCAACAACGAAATGGCTCCGGACAGCGAAGCGCCGCGCACACCGCTGCGATCCGGTGGGCCGTTCTCATTGGTGTCCTGGGAGTCGCTGGGACATCAGGGCCGTATCTTCGTCCGCGGCGGGCCCAGCGTCGCGCAGCTGTCCGCCTTCAACGGCAGCCCGGCAACCGAACCCGTTCGGGCTTATGCCGGGTTGGATTCCGCCGACGGCATCACCGCCGCCGCGGAGTTGGCCGCACGAGAATTGCGGCGTCAGGGCGGATTACGCCGTGCCGTCATCGCGGTCGCGACCACCACCGGCACCGGCTGGATCAACGAGGCCGAGGCCGCCGCGCTGGAGTACATGTACAACGGAAACACCGCGATCGTCAGCATGCAGTACTCGTACCTGCCCAGCTGGCTGTCGTTCCTGGTGGACAAGGAGAATGCGCGTCACGCGGGTCAGGCGCTATTCGAGGCCGTCGACCGGATGGTGCGTCAGCTTCCGGAAGCGCAGCGCCCCAAGCTCGTTGTCTTCGGTGAGAGCCTGGGCTCGTTCGGCGGCGAGGCGCCGTTTATGAGTCTCAACAACGTGTTGGCCCGTTCCGACGGCGCACTGTTCTCCGGGCCGACGTTCCAGAACACCATCTGGACCGACCTGACCTCGACGCGTGACCGCGGCTCACCGCAGTGGCTCCCGATCTACGATCGCGGCCGCTTCGTGCGTTTTGTGGCACGACCGGATGACCTGAATCGCCCTGATCCACAATGGAATACACCGCGGGTGGTCTATCTGCAGCATGCGTCCGATCCGATCGCGTGGTGGCATCCCGGTCTTCTGTTCAGCAAACCGGACTGGCTGCGCGAACGGCGTGGCTATGACGTGCTTCCCGAGACGACCTGGATTCCGGTGGTGACGTTCTTGCAGGTGTCCGCCGATATGGCGGTCGCCACCGGCGTGCCGCCAGGCCATGGTCACGTGTACGTCGCCGACGTGGCGAACGGCTGGGCGTCGGTGTTGCAGCCGCCGGGTTGGACGCCGGAGAAAACCGCGAAGCTTCGCCCGCTGTTGCATGCCAGCGACAGCTAACGGCGGGTGAACGGACGCTGTGAGTATCCCAATGGTTTCGCTCCACTGGCTACGGGATCAAAGT
Source organism: Mycobacterium sp. (assembly GCA_035606475.1). Classification (GTDB taxonomy): domain Bacteria; phylum Actinomycetota; class Actinomycetes; order Mycobacteriales; family Mycobacteriaceae; genus Mycobacterium. The sequence goes on from DATNFI010000007.1 coordinate 21,156, forward strand.
GTCTAGTGGCACTATTCACAGTATTGATGATCCCCGTGGAGGGAGAGGTTGATGACCTGGATATTTGCCAAGTTGGCGGCGGCGGGGGTGTTGACCGCGATCCCGATCGCCGCGGTGGGCATCCCCGCTTATGCGAGTGAAATTCCCGGCGGCGCACCGATCGTGCTACCGGCTCCGCTACCGGCCGACCCGCAGACGGAGCCGCCGGCACCGCCGGCAAGGCATGGCGAGTACTACAACCCCAATGACACCAACGACTGGTGGTACAACATGGGCTCCGATGGCGGGGGCGGCGGGGGCGGTGGCTAAGCCGAACTGAGCACTAGGCCGGCCGCCAGCAGCGCCTGGTAGCCGCCGATGATGTCCGTGGCGCGGTGCAGTCCGAGGTCCTGCAGCGCGACCGCGGCGAGGCTCGAGGTGTAGCCCTCCGAGCAGAGCACCACCCATTCCACGTCGTCGCCGATCGCTTGCGGCAGACGGGCGTCGCTGGTGGGATCGCAGCGCCACTCCAGCACGTTTCGCTCGATGACGAGCGCATTCAGGTTTTCCGGCACCTCCCCTTCGCGCTTCCGCTGGGCCTGCGGCCGAATGTCGACGAGCAGCGCGCCGCGGCGCAGTGCAGCGGGCACCTCGTCGGCCGCCAAGCGGCGCAACCGGTTTCGCGCTGACTCCAGCACGTGATCTATACGACTCATCACTTCTCCGGTTGGTCGGTCAGTTCAGTTCGATTGCGCCGCAACCGATGTTGATCGGTCACCTCGTAGTACGACATCGCCGTCAATGGTGGCGAGTAGGCGTGCACACTCAGCGCCGGCTCAGGTGGCCCGGACGCCGTCACCGAGCCGCGCGGGCCGGTCGGCGCCCACACCACGTCGTGCACCCAGCCCAGCGGGAAGGCAGCCTGATCCCCCGCCGCGAGTCGTCGGCGGCGCAACTGCTCGCCGTCCCAACGGAACTCGTCCAGCGACCCGGACAGCAACGTCACCGCACCGAGCGATCCGGCGTGGTCATGCAGCTCGGTTCGGTGCCCGGGAACCCAGCTGATCAGCCAGACGTCGACTTCGTCGTCGCCGTGCAGTCGGGCGAACCAACGATCGTCGGTCGGCACCCCACTGGGCGGAACGATGTGGTCGTAGCGGCCGCTGAGCACGTCGTCAGCGGTCCGGTCGGTGAGGTGCAGCAGGTCGGCCAGCCGCAGCCGGGTCGGGCCGGGAACGGCTCGCAGCGGCGAGCGCCGGGATCGGACGGGGGCGGCAACGACGTTTGTGGAAACCATGCAGGAACTCCAGGACGAACGGGGTATCTGAGGACGGCGGCAGGCTAGGGCCGACAACACTCCCGCCTACCACTTCCCAGAACACGGGTTCGCTGCATCACGGCCGCCAGTCTTGCATAGATTGGCTTGGTGCGGTCGCGCCGATGTCGTCCTCTGCTGTGGGGCACGGTTGCTGTCCTGACCGCCGGCTGCTCAGCCAACGACTCACAAGCCCCACCGGTCACGCCGCCCAGCGCAACGAGCGCGATCGCGGCGCCGAGCGTCGTCGCTCTGTCTCCCGCCGGCGTCACCACCAAGATCGACGTTCCGGCGCACTCGACCGAAGAGGAGTATTTCCAGGCCTGTCATGCGGCGACGGTGTGGATGCAGGCCCATCCGGGCGACAAACAGACACTGGCCGAGAGGTACCTGGCGGCGGTGCAAACACCCGGCGTCGTCGGTCCCGGGACCTGGAACATCGCCTGGGCGGCGCTGCCGCTGGCCCGGCAGGCCGGGGTGATCGTGGCTGCCCACGCGGCCGCCGGCGACGAATGCGGCTGAGCCGTCGGGGGGTGCCCGGTAATTCGGATCACGATTGATAAAACCCGCTCCGTGCAGGCAAAGATGTAGCCCATGACCGACTCAGACATCACGCGCGAGCCGGGACCACTCGACACTCCCCGGCCCCGGGTCGCGTTGGCGCTCGGCAGCGGCGGTGCCCGCGGATACGCCCACATCGGGGTGATCCACGAACTGCACGATCGCGGCTATCAGATCGTCGGTGTCGCCGGCTCGTCGATGGGCGCACTGGTCGGCGGATTGCAGGCGGCGGACCGACTGGACGAATTCGCCGACTGGGCAAGGTCATTGACGCAGCGCGCCATTCTGCGGCTGCTGGACCCGACGCTCACCGCCGCGGGTGTACTGCGCGCCGAGAAGATCCTGGACGCGGTGCGCGACATCCTCGGCGCCGTCACCATCGAGGAGCTGCCCATCCCCTACACCGCGGTGACCACCGATCTGTTGGCCGGCAAGTCGGTGTGGCTGCAGCGCGGGCCGGTCGACGAGGCCATCCGGGCGTCCATCGCGATTCCGGGCGTCATCTCGCCGCACGCCCTGGACGGGCGACTGCTGGCCGACGGCGGAATTCTCGATCCGCTGCCGATGGCACCGATCGCGGCCGTCAACGCCGATCTGACCATCGCGGTCAGCCTGTCCGGTAGCGAGACGCTGGCCGGCGCCGAGCCCGAACCACGGCCCACCACCGAGTGGCTGAACCGGATGTTGAGCAGCACCTCGGCGTTGTTCGATTCGCCGACCGCGCGAAACGTGCTCAGCCGGTTCGGCGCGTCGAGTGCAGACGACGCGCAAGACGCCGACGCCGCGGCGGGCGCCCCGGAGGCCGAACCTCCCAGGCTGGGCAGCTTCGAGGTGATGAACCGCACCATCGACATCGCCCAGGCCGCGCTGGCCCGGCACACGTTGGCGGCTTATCCGCCCGACCTGCTGATCGAGGTGCCGCGCTCAGCATGCCGCGGCCTGGAATTCCACCGCGCGGCAGAGGTGATCGAGACCGGCCGCGAGTTGGCTGCCCGGGCGCTGGACAGCATCACCTGACGCCGAGGAACGACGCGACGGCCGTCGCCTCCCGCCGGCCCTGCGCCCGCCCGGCGTGCGCGGAGGGCCGGCGGCAGCGCGGATCGAGCGCATTGGGCCCGAACGCCGCCAGCGACTCGTCGTCGGCGAACACACCGAGCGCCGCACCGCGAAACCTGTTGATCTCCATGGCCGGTCCGGCGCCGAACGCAGACGGCGCCGACTCACCGGCGGGCACCAGCACCACCGCCACGGCGCAGTCGTCGGCGACGTCGAGGTTGATCGTGCTGCCGATGCCCCCGTCCATGTAGCGCCGATCCCCGATCGTCACCGGCGGCCAGGCTCCGGGTACCGCGCAGCTTGCGGCGACCGCGTCGACCAGCTCGACGCCGGAATCACGGTCGAGCACCACCAACTCGCCGGTCGTGGCGTCGATGGCGGTGAGACGCAGTACCCGGTCGGGCCAGACGTGCGAGGGAAGTCGCCGCGCGATGACGTTGCGCCGCAACGGCTCCGCAACGGTGTCGGTGGCCAGCGCCACCGCGCCGATTCGCTGCCGTCGCTGGGTGAGCGTGGCGTCCGGATCCGACATCGCGGCCAGGAAAAGCCGGGCGATGTCGTCGATCTCGACGCCCGGGTCGATTTCGGCCGAGGCTTCGCCGACTTGCCGCTCGAACAACTCCGCCAAGCCGGTGCCACTGCCGATCTGGGCGACCACGGTCGAACCGGCCGACGTGCCAAGCAGCACATCGGAGTCCAGTAGGGCACGCGCGGCCTCGGGCGACTCGTCGGCGATGCCCAGCAGAATTCCGGTCTCCCAGGCGATTCCGGCCACCCCGCCCCCGCCGAGCACCAATGCGCGGGTCATCGAACGTTCGGGTGCAGCGAGGCCTGAGCCGAGGGGCTCAACTGGTCTTCGCGGAGCAGGTGTCGCGGCGGATCCGGCAACACCAGATCGCGACTGATCTGCAAGCCGGCATCGACGTGGACGAGTTCACCCGGCTCGAGCAGTTGCCAGCGCGCGGCGTCATCCATCGGCTCGGTGGCGAACACCACCGATGGCCGCTGATGCAGGTTCGGCGACTCAGCCCGAATTCGGTTGGTGCGCAGATGGAATCGATGCTGCGCCGTTGGTTTGCGGCGGTCCGACAACCAGAGCTCGTGCGACTCCGGGTAGCGCAGCGCCCACAGATCGGTGGCCGTGCTGAGCAGGATGTTGACCGCGTAGATCGGCACGTTGTCGGCCAGCCACGTCATCGCGTCGACCAGGCCCGCGGTGACGTCGCCGCCGTGCGCACGGGTCGATGCGGTGATCAACGCGAATACCCGCTCGGAATCGGTCTGCCCCAAAACTAGGTCGGCAGTGCCTAATTCGCGTAGCCGTGCGTCGAGAACGTCCAGGCCTTCCAGCACGCCGTTGTGCGCAAAGATACGGCCGTCCTGCAGAAACGGGTGGGTGTTGACGACGTCGTGCGATCCGGTCGTCGCGTACCGGACGTGTGCGACGAAGGTGGTCCCGGTCAGCTCGTGGGCCTCGGTGGCGAACTCCGCGTCCTGCCATGCCGCGATCGGGTCCTTGTGCACCTGCGGCTTGCCCTGGGCGTCGAAGACACCGAGCCCGCTGCCGTCCGGGTTTCGCCGGCTCTGCTCGGAAAGATTGTCCGGAGCGTCCAGCAACCAAAACGTCGCGGTGACAACGTTTGTCCCGGCGTGCAGACCGAATAGTCGGCACATCAGCGGGTCAGCTCGGCCGCCAGCGTCGCCAGCGACTGGCGCGCATAGCCCTTCCACACCCGACCCAGCACCGGCAGCAGCGGCCCCGCGAACCTGGATGCGGCGTGGATGTTCCAGCTCCAGGAGATCGTGGTCGCGGCGCCGCTCGGGACGAAGGTCCACTCGCCTTCGGCCATGCCGACCAGCAATCCCAACGGACCGGTGATCCCGGTCAAGGCGTAGCCGAACGCATGCGGCGGGTCCACCCGCGTCAGTTCCTCGCGGAAGCTGCCGGTCGGGCTCAGCATCACCGTGCGGGTCTGCCCGGCGGTGCCCCACTCACCCTGCTGATCGCGGACTTCCTTGATGGGTCCGATGGGGCCGTACCAGCGGCTGAAAATCGTGGTGAGCGGTATCGGCAGCGTTCCGGCGAAGGCCTCGTCGACGCCGACCGGAACCACGCGCGATTGCTGGACAGCCAGAGTTCGTGCCATCTGGGCAGGCTACCGCGACAGCCCCGGTGCGGCCCGGCCGGTGATCAGCGGCAGATCGAAGAAGGATTGAATTCCCGGTGCCGCCGCGCAGATCGCTGGAATGGCGTTGACGCAGTGGGCCGCGGTGGCCACCACCCCGGGATTGCTCGCCAGGCCCGCGGCCACGCTCTCCGGTTGCCAGCCCTTGACCGTGACGAAGGTGTCCGGGTGGCCCCGGACCTCGATTTCGTAGCGCTCACCGGCCGGCCCGAAAGACCAAGGCGGGTCGAGGTTTTCCTCGCCCATCAACCAATTCACCGCGATCCGCACCACCACGGCATCACCGACCAGGGCCTCCCAGTGGAAACGACGCCCGGCGACCTGACCCGCTTCGATGACGCCGATGGGCGACTCGATCGGGCCGGTGGCCACCGCCACCTCCTGCGAAGTGCGGATCTGCGGATCGGCGGCGAAGCCGATCTTGTCCACGCACAGCCGGACCGACTGAAAGAATCCGCCGTCGAGAATCTTCTGCATCGGACCGGTCAGCGCCTTGTCCGGTTCGCCGCCGAAGCCCATCACATAGCGCAGCACGTCCGGCGCACCGTAGGTCCGCAGGTCGGAAAACTCCTCGGCGCGAACGAAATTCACGCCAGTGGACATCACCGAGAGCAGCAGCGGGAAGAGTTCGGTCGCCGCACCCGGGCCGATTCCGGCGCCGTGCAGCGTGGCATTGCCGGCCTGGGCGGCCACCTCGAGCGGCGCGGCTTCCTTGTCGCTCGGGTAGAACCAGCCGACGGGGGTGACGACGTTCTTGCCGGAGCGCAACAGCGCCACCACCTCGTCAACGTTGGGCAATAGCGGTGCGTAGATCACCGCATCGGCATCGAGCGCGAGAATCTCGTCGACACTGTTGGTCGCGGTGACGCCGAGTGGCGACCAGCCGACGATGTCGCCAACGTCCTTGCCGCTCTTGTCTTCCGAATGCACCCAGCACCCGGCGAGTTCAAGCTCGGGATGGGACAGGATGCCCTTGATCGCCGCTACGCCGACCGAACCCGTTGCCCATTGGACGACCCGCAGGCCCATAACGCGCTCCCTTCAGTCTCGCGCTTCGCTGACCTCGTACACGCCATCGGCGTACAGCGACCTGATCGCCTTCTTGTCGTACTTACCGACGCTGGTTCGCGGAATCTCGTTGACGAACGTCCAGCGTTCCGGCAACCACCAGCGAACAACCTTGTCGGCCAGATACTTTCGCAGGTCGTCGGCGCTGACGCCGGATCCTTCCTTGGCGACGATGACCGCCAGCGGGCGTTCCTGCCAGCGCTCGTCGGGGACCGCGATCACGGCGGCTTCGACCACATCCGGATGGCCGACCAAGGCGTTCTCCAGGTCGACCGACGAAATCCATTCGCCGCCAGACTTGATCACGTCTTTGGCCCGGTCGGTCAGGGTGATGAAGCAGTGTTCATCGAGGCGGCCGACGTCACCGGTGCGCAGCCAGCCGTTGTCGAACTTGGACTCGTCGTGGCCCATGTAATAGGAACTGGTGATCCACGGACCGCGGACCTCGACCTCGCCGACGGCCTCGTTGTCGTTCGGCAGCACCTGCCCGTCGTCGTCGACGATCCGGGCCTCGACACCGCACAACGGCTGACCCTGGGTGGCGCGGAACGTCCAGTGCTGATCGTCCGGCGTGCCCGGCGGCGGCCACGCCATGCTGGCGGTCGGTGACGTTTCCGTCATCCCCCACAACTGGCGGATCTGGACACCGTGCCGCTCCTCGAAGGTGCGCATCAACGACACCGGCACCGCCGACCCACCGCAGGGCACCATGCGCAACGAGGACACGTCATGGCCCGGATTCTGCTCGAGGTAGTGCATGACGTCGTTCCAGATGGTCGGCACAGCGCCGGCGATGGTGGGTCGCAGCGTCTCGATCATGTCGACCAGCGACTTGGCGTCCAGGTGACGGTCGGGCAGCACCAGATCCGCACCCGCCATCAGCGCACCGAACGGCAGGCCCCAGGCGTTGGCGTGGAACATCGGCACGATCGGCAACACCGAGTCGCTGGATCCGATGCCGATGCCATTGCTGGTGCAGATCGCCATCGTGTGCAGGTAGCTGGAGCGGTGACTGTAAACGACACCCTTCGGGTTGCCAGTCGTGCCACTGGTGTAACACATTGCAGCAGCGGAGTTTTCGTCGAGGTCGGGCCACTCGAACTCGGTCGATTCGGCGTCGAGGATGTCGTCGTAGCGCAGCACGGTCTTGCCCGATTCCTCGAGCGCCGCGACGTCGCCGTCGCCGACCGCGATCACGGTATGCACGGTCTCGAGTTCGCCGAGGATCGGTGCCAGCAGTTTGGCAAGCGACAGATCGACCAACACCACCTGGTCTTCGGCTTCGTTGGCGACGTAGACGATCTGCTCGGGGAACAGCCGGATGTTGAGCGTGTGCAGCACCGCGCCCATCGCCGGCACCCCCGTGTAGGCGGCCAGATGTTCGGCGTTGTTCCACATGAAGGTGCCGACCCGCTGGTCGCCGCTGACACCGATGCGGCGCAACGCATTTGCCAGCTGCGCAGTGCGTTGGCCGAGTTCTGTGTAAGTGCACTCGCGAAAGCCGTCACCGGTCGCGGTATAGACCTTGCGGGCCCCGTGAACGCGGGTGGCGTGGCGCAGGATGGCGGTGATCGTCAGGGGGAAGCTGTGCATAGTGCTGTACATCGCTGGACCGCCTAAGGTTGCGCTTGCTACCCGGGCCGGCCCGCCAGGCGCCCGCCCTCGTGGCGATCATTGCACGCCCGATCGATCGCCGTATCGGCGATGTGGCCGCTAGGCCAGGGTGGGCTCCAGCGTCCGCAATTCGGAGAACGCCCAGCCGCGTGGAGCGGTCCAGTCGTCGTCCGATGTCAGCGCGTCGGGCGCCGCATCCGCGGAGATCTCCAGCACCGTGACCGTACCGGCGTAGTCGCCGATATAGAGCCGCTCACCGTCGGGGCTCTCGACCGCGCACGACGGCTGGTCGCCGACGGTGATGCTGCCGAGCACGTCCTGGGTGGCGGTGGCCAGCACCGTGACGTACTGATCGCCGACCAGGTAGGCCCGCTCGCCGTTGCGGCTCAGCGTCAGCTGCGCGAGCATCCCCGCGGCGTCGCCGATCTTGTAGGTGGCGTTGATGGCCGAGTTCCGGGTGTCGACCACGTCGAGCACGGTGCCGAAGTCCGGACCGCAGCTGGCCACGTAGGCGATGGCACCGTCGGGGCTGAGCGCGATATCGCGGATCGGCGAACCGATCTCGACGGTCCCGGTGACCCGGTTGCGCCGGGTGTCGATCACCACGAGCTCTGCGGTGGACGCGCCGTTGGCCGCGACGTACAGCCGGCGACCGTCCTGGCTCACCCGCGCGCAGCCAACGGTCGTAGCCGCGATGCTGACGGACTTTTTCTTGCCGGTCGCCGTGTCCAGGATCGCGACGTCGGCGCCGTCGGCCCCGGCCCGCGCGGCGTAGACGTACCGCCCGTTCGGGCTGACGGCCAGGTCGGTGACGCTGAACGCCACCGGGTAGGCCCCGACGATGTATTCCGACTCGGTGTCGAGGGCCAGAATCTCGTCGTGCCCCTCGGTCACGCTGCTGACGTACGCGCGCCGACCGGACATCGCGACCGCGAACGGCTCGTCGACGTCGGTGATGGTCAGCGTGGCCGCGGCGTCGTTGGTGTTGACCAGCGAGACGCTGTCATCGCCGTGATGGGTAACCGTCAGTACACCGCCGTCGGAACCGACCGCAATCCCGCTGACCGCGCCGCGTCCAACCGCGATCTCGCGGACAGTGCTGAAACCCTTTGCCTCGCTCAACTCGGGAGCTGCATCGCTCACAATCGCACCAGCCTCTACATTGTCGGTCCGTGGTGGGCGGACATTCGGCATCAGAGCCAGTAACGCCTCGGGCGGTTCAATGCTTCCGCGGACCGCTACTCAGATCCCTACTGATAAGCGCAGTGGCGCGCTACTTTCGACGAGTGTAGTAGCTGAAATTTCCGAAACACTGCGCCATTTCATCGATTGTCGCCCACGTCACTCCGGTAACTCAGGGCATCCTTAAGCAATATTTATCTAGTGCCACAAGCGGTTTCGAATTACCGCCGCAGCGTCTGATTTCGCCAGGCTGTTCACACTTTTCGGAACCGAAATTGATCGAGTACAGAATCATCGGTTGCTGTATATCTCTTAGAATTTCTTGCAGAAGAGTCCAACATCACAGCGACACGACACGCGTGCCTGGCTTCGCTTTGCGGCCCCTGGTGGACGTGGTCGATAATCCGCGGGTGGGCGACGCGCGCGACGACGTGGTCAGCCGTCAGTACGAGCGGTGGCGATACCCTCCTCCCGTCGAAAACCTCGAGACGTGGAGCGTCGACAACTGGGACTGGTTCGACCCCTCGCACGCGCACCGCATTTTCTGGCCGGACCGCGACTACCGGGCGGATCTCGACATTCTGATCGCGGGTTGCGGCACCAACCAGGCTGCGGTCTTCGCCTTCGGCAATCCCGGGGCCAGTGTGGTCGGGGTCGACATCAGCCAGGCGTCGCTGGATCATCAGCGTCATCTGAAGGACAAGCACGGGCTACACAACCTGCGCTTGCACCTGCTTCCGATCGAGGAGCTCTCGACGCTCGGGCGCCAGTTCGACCTGGTGGTGTCGACCGGCGTCCTGCATCACATGGCCGATCCGCTGGTCGGCTTGAAAGCCCTGGCCGGATGCCTACGTCCGGATGGGGTCATGGCGTTGATGCTCTACGGAAAGCACGGCCGCATCGGAGTCGAGTTGCTGGAGTCCGTCTTTCGCGACATGGACCTGGGCCAGGATGATGCATCGCTTCAGATCGTCAAGGACACCATTGCCACGTTGCCGGACGACCACCCCGTCAACAGCTATCTGCGGCGGGCAGGCGATCTGCAGGACGATGCCGCCTTGGTGGACACCTTTCTGCATGGCCGTGCGCGCAGCTACACGGTCGACGAGTGCATCGACTTCGTCGAATCGGCGGGCCTGGTTTTTCAGGGGTGGTACCACAAGACGCCGTACTACCCACAGGATCTCACCGGACAGACCGCGACCTACTACCCGGCAGTCAACGCGTTGCCCGACAACAAGATCTGGTCGGTGATGGAGCGACTGCAGACGATGAACGGCTGCCACTTCTTCATGGCGTGCCATCCAGAGCGGGCGAAAGCCGGCTACCAGATTGACTTTTCGGATCCCGCGGCTCTCGACTACGTGCCGCTATTCCGTTACCGCTGCGGCCTCTCCGGCAACGAGATCTACTGGCCGGGTTCGCGAATCGGCCTCAACCCGGCTCAACTGCCGTTCATCCAGCAGGTCGACGGTCGTCGATCCATCCGCGAGATCATCCGATCGGTCCTCGTGCAACACGGCGGATCCGACACGGCCACAGCTGAATTGGAGGCTTTCGTGCGTCAGTTGTTCCGCACGCTGTGGCGCGTCGACTTCGTCGCGATGGCGCTCAGCCCTGAGTCACCGGAGAGTTGACGTGGCAGCTGACGAACCGTCTGGTGGCCAGAACCTCGACATGGGGACCCCCGCCGTCGGCCCCCGCGTGTTCATCGCCACGCCGATGTATGGCGGCATGGCGTCTGCCACCTACACCATGTCGCTCGCCCACACGCCGGCCACCTTCTTCAAGAACGGCGTCGGACTGAACTTCAGCTGTGTGGTCAACGACAGCCTCGTGACGCGCGCCAGGAACTACCTGGCGTTCCAGTTCCTCAATTCACCGGCGACTCATCTGATGTGGATCGACGCGGACATCGGCTTCGATCCCGTCGACATCGTCAAGATGGTCAGCGCCGACAAGGACATCGTGTGCGGGATCTATCCGAAAAAGGAGATCAACTGGCCAGCGGTGGCGCGGGCCGCCAGCGAGGGCGTGCCGCCCGAGCAATTGCGCGACCACGAGAATTCGTTGGTGTTGAACCTCATCGACCACTCCCCGGATCGAGTCACCGCCGAGGGCCTCATCGAAATTGCCAATGCCGGAACGGGATTCATGCTGATCAAGCGCGCCGTGTTCGAGGCACTCGCCGACGACGCGCCGTCCTACATCGACGGCTCGACACCGGGTATCGAACTCAAGGAGTTCTATGCCGTCAGCATCGATCCCGATTCCGGAAACAGCCTGCTGTCGGAGGACTACCACTTCTGCAAACTGGCGCGCGACCACGGCTTCAAAATCTACGCGGCACCCTGGGTCCGGCTAAACCACACGGGGACATACATATTCGGTCACCGCGGGATGCCCAGCACGTAGCGCATCCTCTGTGACCCACGACACATTTGTCGGTCCTCAGCGGGCGACCGTGCCCCCAGTCGGACTCGAACCGACACTGGACGGATTTTAAGTCCGCTGCCTCTGCCAATTGGGCTATGGGGGCCAGCGACGAATCTAGCGTGTTAACGCCAGATTCCATCGAACGGGCGTTGCCGCAGGACGGCGCAAGCAAAGTGTTAAAAGTTCCGCCGTGCTTGTTAAGAAGCCATTAACCCGCTGGGCAAGGGGCCTGCGGGTCCGCGAAGGTTGTGCCGTGGACGCCAGCGTAGCCCGACCTACACCCACGCTTTGATCACCGTGGCCGACCCCTCACGGGGTCGGCTTTTTACAACAGGAGACGTACATGGCCTTCGTGAATACGCAGCCTGCAGCGATCGCGGCTGCCGCCCAGCAGCTCGAGGGGATCTTCAACTCGTTCGCCGCCGAAAGCGCCGGCGCAGCGGCCTCGACGACTGATGTCGTTCCCGCCGCCTCCGACGAGGTGTCGATTCTGCAGGCAGGGGTGTTCTCGACCTACGGGCAGCTCTACCAGACGGTGAGCGCCCAGGCCCAGGCCATTCAGCAGCAGTTCAACCAGCTACTCAGCCAGACCTCGGGCTCCTACCAGGAGACCGAGTCGGCGAACCAGGCCGGCGCAGCGGCGAACGCGCTGTCGAGCGGCGCGGGCAACGCGTCATCGGCCGCCGCGCAGCCCGCGGACGCGATCACGGACATCACCGACGCGATCAACAACTTCAACAGCTTCATGCTCAACGACCCGATCCTCGGTCAGCTGAGCAGCAACATCGGCAACCTGGTCAACATCAACATCGGTAACTGGGCGTCGGCCGGTTCGGACCTCATCGGCCTTGGCGGTGGTGGTCTGCTCACCGCGATGGCCGGGCCCGCGACGGCTTCGGCCGACATCGGAGGCCTCGGCACGGCGCTGGCCGGCAATGTCGCCCCCGCGGGCGGCATGGGCGCGATGGGCGCCGCCCCGATGCTGGCCTCGGCCGGTGGCGGGTCCTCGATCGGCGCCCTTTCGGTACCACCGAGCTGGGCCGGCGGAGCTGGTATTCCGGCGGCCGGCGGCGCGCCCGTCACACTGGCGTCGCAGACGTTCGGCGCCGGTGCGCCCACCACCGGTGGCATGACGAACGGAATCGCTGGCATGCCGGCGGTCGCCAACGGCGGTCGCGGCGGCTCGAGCTTCGGCGCCCCGCGCTACGGCGTCAAGCCGAAGGTCATGCCCCTGGTGCCAAAGCCGACGATCACCTAGCCAACGCCGGCTTGCCGCAACACAATTCGACTCATAACACTCACATAGACAGGAAGCCGTGACATGGTTTTTGATTTCGCAGCGCGACCCCCGGAGGTCAACTCCACGCTGATCTACTCGGGTGCCGGCGCGGGCCCGATGATGGCCGCCGCCGCATCGCTGAGCAGCTTGAGCTCGGAGCTGAGCACCAACGCGGCCGCCTACGAATCGGTGATCTCACAGCTCACCGGGTCGGAATGGCAGGGTCCGTCGTCGACCGCGATGGCGGCCTCGGCTCAGCAGAACATCGAGTGGCTGCAGACCACCTCCGTGCAGCTGCAGGAGGCGGCGTCCAAGGCGACGGCCTCGGCGGCGGCGTACGAGGCGGCGTTCATGGCCTCCATCCCGCCGCCGGTGGTGTTCGCCAATCGCGCGCAGCTCGCGATGCTGGTGGCGACCAACATCCTCGGCCAGAACACGCCGGCGATCGCCGCCAACGAAGCCATGTACGGCGAGTTCTGGGCACAGGACGCCACCGCGATGAGCACGTACGCCGCGAGCGCCGCAACCACGGCGCAGGTGACCCCGCTGCAGGAACCGGCCCAGTCGACGAACCCCGCCGGGTCGGGAGCGCAGTCCGCCGCCGTCGCCAACGCGGTCAACAGCAACGCGGCCAACTCGGGCACCAACGGGCTGCTGAGCAGCCTGCAAAGCGCCTCGAGCGCGGCGGCCACCCCGTCGGCCAGCATCGGCGACGAGCTCACGGCGCTCTGGGGCGCGATCCAGGGCACCGCCGGAATCCCGTTGTTCTCCAACGGTTTCAACTCCGCAGACGTGACACTGTCCTGGTGCATCATGATGATGGCGTCGGCCCTGGGAACCCTGAACCACTTCGTGGCCGGTGCTCCCTTCGGCGTCACGATCGGCGATGCCACCCCGTTGGGCGCAGGGTTGGGCTTCGGCACCACGCTCGCCGGCTCGTCGTCCGGATTCGGCGGCGGCGCAACGCTGGCCGGGATGGGTAGCGCGGCCGAGGTCGGCGGAATGTCGGTGCCGGCCGGATGGTCGGCGGCTGCTCCGGCCGCCACAACCGAGGCCACGTTGGCCGGTACCGGCTGGACCGCGGCGGCCGACGAGGTCGCCACCGGCACCGGCGGGGCCCCGGGCATCATGCCTGGAATGGCTTCTGCCGGCGGCAAGGCGGGAATGGGAATCGGCGGACCGCGTTACGGGGTCAAGCCGAAGGTCATGCCGACAAAGGTTCTCGTCTAAGGACATTCGCCGAAGGCGACGCCGCCTTCATCGGACACAACCACTACCAATACACACCAAGGAGAAGGACATGCCGACACGCTTTATGACTGACCCGCACGAGATGCGGGCGATGGCGGGACGTTTCGACGTGCACGCGCAGACCGTCGAGGACGAGGCCCGCAAGATGTGGGCCTCGAGCCAGAACATCGCCGGTGCGGGCTGGAGCGGTACCGCTCAGGCCACCAGCTACGACACTATGGGTCAGATGAACACCGCGTTCCGCAACATCGTCAACATGCTGCACGGCGTGCGCGACGGGTTGATCCGCGACGCCAACAACTACGAAGCCCAAGAGCAGTCCTCGCAGCAGATCCTGTCCAGCTAGCCGAT
>DATNFI010000008.1:0-14857 GCA_035606475.1 Mycobacterium sp.
TTCCGCCGCTTCGTGGCAGGAACGGCAGCGCATGTTCGACCTGCCGAGGTCCAGTTGGGCCGACTACGACACCTCACTGATCAGCGCGGGCGGCGGGGTGTACAGCCGCGAACACAAGTCGATCCCGATCAGCGACCAGGTCCGCGCGGCGCTGGGGATCGACGACGACATCTCCGAGATGACGCCACCGAACCTGGTGCGCGCGATCCTGCTGGCGCCGGTGGATCTGTTGTTCAACGGTGGCATCGGCACCTACGTCAAGGCAGAAGCGGAATCCGATGCCAACGTCGGTGACCGGGCCAACGATGCACTGCGCGTCAACGCGAACCAGTTGCGGGTGAAAGTCGTTGGCGAGGGCGGCAATCTGGGTGTCACCGCACTCGGGCGGGTCGAGTTCGACCTGTGCGGCGGGCGAATCAACACCGACGCGATGGACAATTCGGCCGGGGTCGACTGCTCGGATCACGAGGTCAACATCAAGATCCTGGTCGACGCGCAGGTGACCGCGGGCAAGATCGACCCCGCTGAGCGCGCGCATCTGCTCGAGTCGATGACCGACGAGGTCGCCGAGCTCGTGCTGGCCGACAACGCCGACCAGAACGACTTGATCGGCACCAGCCGCGCGAACGCAGCCAGCCTGCTGCCGGTGCACGCCGACCAGATCAAGTACCTGGTCGCCGAGCGTGGGCTCAACCGCGAGCTGGAAGCGCTGCCCTCGGAGAAGGAGATCGCCCGCCGGCTCGAGGTCGGTATAGGACTCACTTCTCCCGAACTCGCCACCTTGATGGCCCACGTCAAGTTGACCCTCAAAGACGAACTGCTGGTGACCGATCTGCCCGACCAGGAGGTCTTCGCCGGCAAGCTGCCGCGCTATTTCCCCTCGCAACTGCGCGAGCGGTGCGGGCCGGCGATCCGCTCGCACCAGCTGCGACGCGAGATCGTGACCACCATGCTGGTCAACGATCTGGTGGACACCGCCGGCATCAGCTACGACTACCGCATCACCCAGGACACCGGCGTGAGCCCGGTGGACGCCGTCCGCACCTACGCCGCCACCGACGCCATTTTCGGCGTGGAACAGCTGTGGCACAGCATCCGCTCGGAAGGACTGCCGATCGCGCTGTCCGATCAATTGACGCTCGACACCCGACGGCTGATCGACCGCGCCGGACGCTGGCTGCTCAACTACCGTCCGCAACCGCTGGCGGTGGGCGCCGAAATCAACCGATTCGCACGCAAAGTCGCGGAACTGACACCGCGGATGTCGGAGTGGCTGCGCGGCGACGACAAGGCGATCGTCGAGAAGGAAGCCGCCGAGTCCGTCCGGCAAGGCGCATCGGAGGACTTGGCATACATGGTGGCCGTCGGTTTGTACCGTTACAGCCTGCTGGACATCATCGACGTCGCCGACATCGAAGATCGCGAGCCCGCCGAGGTTGCCGACACCTATTTCGCGTTGATGGACAGCCTGGGCACCGACGGCCTGCTCACCGCGGTATCCGAACTGCCGCGCGCCGACCGCTGGCATTCGTTGGCGCGCTTGGCGATTCGCGACGACATCTACTCGTCGTTACGTTCGCTGTGTTTCGACGTGCTCGCGGTCGGTGAACCGGACGAGACCGGCGAGGAGAAGATCGCCGAGTGGGAGCACACCAGTGCGTCGCGAGTCGAGCGGGCGCGACGGACACTGATCGAGATTTACCAGAGCGGGCAACGGGATTTGGCCACACTGTCGGTGGCGGCGCGTCAGATTCGATCGATGACGCGCACCAGCGGGCGAGGAGCAGCAGGTTGAGTACGCCAGCCGTCGACGATGCAGAGCGCAGCGATGAGGAGGAGCGGCGCATGGGCCCAGCGGGTTTCGTTGCGCCGGTTCCGGTCCGGTGGTCGGACATCGACATGTACCAGCATGTCAACCACGCGACCATGGTCACGATCATGGAAGAGGCGCGGGTCCCGTTCCTCAAACCCGCGTTCGAGACCGACATCCTCGAAGTCGGCCTGTTGATCGCCGATGTGCGGGTCACCTACAAAGGTCAACTGCGGCTGATGGATTCGCCGCTACAGGTGACGATGTGGACCAAGCGGCTGCGTGCGGTGGATTTCACCCTCGGCTATGAAGTGCGTTCGGTCAATGCCGACCCGGAGTCGAAGCCCGCGGTGATCGGGGAGTCCCAATTGGCCGCGTTCAACATCGACGAGCAGCGACTGGTGCGCCTGGCGCCGCATCATCGGGAATACTTGCAGCGGTGGCTGAGGTAGCCGACCGGGGTGTGTGGCTGGGTCCCGACTCCGTCGCCGCCCACCGCGCCGACCTGGCCGCGTTCGTCGAGCGGGTGGCGCGTCTCGACGCCGCCACGGTGGTCCGGTTGCGTACCCGGTCGACGGCGGAGTTTACCGCCTGGGCGGCAACCGGTTTGGACGTGCTGGCCAGCAGGGTGGTGGCCGGTGTCGTGCGACCCGACGACCTGTCGGTCGGTGCCGACGAATTGGCGCGCGGCTTGGCGGCGGTCGATGATTCCGGCTACGTCGATCCGGGCTTTCCGATGGATTCGGCGTGGCGCGGTGCGTTGCCGCCGGACTCGGGGTTCACCCACCTCGACGACGTGCCGGCCCGCCTGATGCTGGACCTGGCGCAGCGCGGGTCGCAGCTGGCCAAAGAGCACGGCAGCTCGCAGGGGCCGCCGGTGTCGCTGCTCGACCAGGAGGTGATCCGGGTCAGCGCCGGCGATAACAGCGTCGGCGTGCCGATGCGGTGCGTATTCGCCTTGACGGCAATGGGTTTCCTGCCACAAGAGGCCGACGCCGTCGACTCCGGCGAGATCGTGCGGGTGCGCGTGCTGCCGGCCTGGCTGCGCATCGACGCCCGCTTCGGCTCGGTGTACCGGCGGCGCGGCGACCCGGCCGTGATGCTGCGCTGACTAGGTCGAGTAGCGCGCCCACAACGGCAGCACCTCATCGAGGTGGTCGATGAACTTCTTCAGCCCGACCCGGTATTCGACGTAACCGTAGCGATCGACCGCGCGCGCCGGAAAGGCGATCCCGACCCCGAATAATCCGGGGGCCAGAATGCCGTTGTCGGGGTTGTAATCAAGCTGACCCCATTGTCGGGTCGCGGGTAGTGTCCGGCGTTCCAGGCCGACGGTGTACACCGCGAGATCGCACTCGGCGAGCTTCTCGTCGAAGTCCGGGCCGTCGACCAGACACCGCTCCAGGCGATCCGGCAGCACGCCGTCGATGTTCTCCCGGGCCCATTCCGCAGCATGGCCTTTGAGGCCGGAATCGTCGAATAGGATCCAATCATCCAAGTAGACGGCGTATTTGAGTGGGCTTCGGTAGAAGTTGACGACTTTGGCCACTGGGTGGCGCAGCAGATGCGGAAGCACGATCATCGACGAGTGCGATGAACCGAACACCGCGACGGTGGCGTTGTCCAGCGGTTGTTCGGCGAGCTTTTCCGGGTCGAGGGCGACTTCCAATGGAATCTCCTGCAGCTGAGGATAGTTCAGCTTCTTCGGCGCTGCCCCGACCGCCAGGATCACATTGGCCGACGTCAGGTCCTGCTGCTCGGTTTCGACCCGCCACTGCCGATTCTGCAGAACCAGCCCAGTGGCCGTGGTTTCGAAGGTGACCACCCGTTCCCGCAGTCGGTCGGTGATCCATTGCAGTGGATCGGCGACCAACGCCAGTGCGCAGGTTTCCTCGGGGTCCGTTTCGGACAGCGGCATCGTAGGCGCTTCGGCGAACCGAAATGACTTGACGCCGTTCAGGTATTCCAGGAAGGTGCCGACCTTGGTGTTACTGGATACCGGCCGCCACTTAGCGCCGAGATCGCCCGCCTCGAACGATGGATCGATCCATCCGATGTCGCGGTCGGCTACCCCGAGGTCGAGGAGTTTCCCGACGGCCGCAATGCCCGCCGGCCCGGCGCCAATGACCGTCCACGCGTACGTCATGCGTTAGGTATGCAGTACCAGCCACGCCGCCGCGTTCCCGGGCAGCTCGCCGTCGGCCAGTGGCACGCTCGTCAGAATCGGCTCGCCGTCGGGCAGCGGGATCGGCCGCTTGCCGGCGTTGAGCACGCAGCACAACCCGTCGTCGCCGCGGGCGAAGGCAAGCGCGCCCTCCGGTGCATCGAGCCACTCGATGCTATCGCCCGCGAATTCGACACGGCTACGCCGCAATTCGAGGGCGTGCTGGAAGAACGACAAGGTGGAGTCGGCGTTGAGTAGCTGCTTGTCCACCGTCAGCGACTCCCATTCCGGCGGAATCGGCAGCCAGGTGTCAGCTGAGGTGGAGAACCCGAACGGGGGAACCTCGCCGCGCCACGGAATCGGAATACGGCATCCGTCGCGGCCACGGACGGTGTGCCCGGAACGCTCCCAGGTGGGATCGCGTAGCGCGTCATCGGGCAATTCGACATTCGGCAGGCCCAATTCCTGCCCGTTGTAAAGGAATACCGCACCCGGCAGAGCGAGAGTCAGCATCGCCATCGCGCGGGCCCGGTCCAGTCCGACCTCGCCGCCGCCGTAGCGGGTGGGTGCCCGAACGACGTCGTGGTTCTCCAACGTCCATGTCGGAGTGGCGTTTTCCATCGCGGCCGCGGCCAGGGTGTTCGCGACGGCATCGTGGATCTCGGTGAGGTCGAATTCGGCCCGCACCATGCGGAAGTTGAAACCCAGGTGCAACTCGTCGGCGCGAACGTACTCGGCCCAGCTGGCGTTGTCGAACACCCAGACCTCGCCGATCGTCACCGCCTCCGGGAAGTCATCCATCACCCGGCGGATATCGCGGTGAATCGTATGCACATTGGGATGGTTGAACCGTGGGTCACCGTCGCTGAGCATCCGCGGCCGCATCTCGACGTCGGTGTCGGGAAGGCCGGGCGGCTTGGCCATCCCGTGTGCGACATCGATGCGGAAGCCGTCGACGCCGCGCTCCAACCAGAACCGGAGCGTCTTTTCCAGGTCGTCGAAAACCTCAGGGTTGTCCCAATTCAGGTCCGGCTGTTCGACATCGAAGAGATGCAGATACCACTGGCCCGGCGTGCCGTCCGGTTCGGTGATCCGCGTCCAGGACGGGCCGCCGAACACCGATTGCCAGTTGTTCGGCGCCTCGGACCCGCCGGGCCCGCGTCCGTCGCGGAAGATGTAACGGTCGCGGGCGGCGCTGCCCGGCGCGGCGGCCAGTGCCTCCCGGAACCACGGGTGTTCGGAGCTGGTGTGGTTGGGCACCAGGTCCATGGTGATCTTGATGCCGCGCTCGTGCGCCGAAGCGATGAGTCCTTCCAGCGCGGCCAGGCTGCCGAACAGCGGATCGATGTCGCGCGGGTCCGAGACGTCGTAGCCGTGATCGGCCATGGGGGACACCATGATCGGGCTGAACCAGATCGAGTTGACCCCGAGTCGGACCAGATAGTCCAACTGCTTGGCCACCCCGTCGATATCGCCGACGCCGTCGCCGTTGCTGTCTGCGAACGATCGCGGATACACCTGGTAGAACACCGCATCCGCCCACCACGGCCGCTGTCGAGGCGTGGCCATCAGAACGCCGAATTCACCATGGAGTGCGCCGCCATTTCGAGGTAGTCGAGCAACGCTTTGCGATGCTCGTCGTCGAGGGTTGTCGAGTCGATCGACGCGACCGCGACGTGCATGCACCGCAGCCAGGCGTCGCGTTCGAATGGGCCGATCTGGAACGGCACGTGCCGCATCCGAAGCCGGGGATGGCCGCGCTGTTCGGAGTACGTGCGCGGGCCGCCCCAATACTGCTCAAGGAACATCCGCAATCGTTCCTCGGCCCCGGCCAGGTCGTCTTCGGGATAGAGACGCCGCAGAATCTCGTCCTCCGCGACCAGCTCGTAGAACCGCGCCACGATTCTGTGGAACGTATCCGCCCCGCCGACAGCGTCGTAGAAGGTCTCTTGTGGTTGTTCCATCGCCATCCATTGTGAGCCATGCCCGGAACGGGCGGCGGAGCGACGTATGAACCTTGGTCGGAGGAGTCGCCACCGGGTGTTCACCGGATTGACCAGCGGACACCGGCCAATTTGACGTGCGCTGGCTGACGAATCGTGGTGGACTGGTCGGCGGAGGACGAATGGCGCAGCGCACAAAACGCCGCAGCCACCACGGTTCGGGTGCGGCGGCGGGCCTCAGCAGGCCCGCGACCGGCTCAACCCTGCACAGCGTCCATTCCGTCGACACCCATCCGCCGGCATTGCATGAGGCCTCTGTCTGGAACCGCCGACGGGTGCTGTTGCTGAACTCCACCTACGAGCCATTGACGGCGCTGCCTGTTCGGCGCGCGATCATCATGCTGATTTGCGGCAAGGCCGACGTTGTCCACGACGACCCGACTGGTCCTGTGATCCATTCCTCGACCAGGTCGATCGCGGTGCCGTCGGTGATCCGGCTGCGCACGTTCGTCCGGGTGCCCTATCGGGCCCGGGTCCCGATGACGCGCGCGGCCCTGATGCACCGGGACCGGTTCTGCTGCGCCTACTGCGGCGCCAAGGCCGACACGGTTGACCATGTGGTGCCGCGCAGCCGCGGCGGCGGTCACTCGTGGGAGAACTGCGTGGCGTGCTGCTCGACCTGCAACCACCGTAAGGGCGACAAGCTGCTGGCCGAGCTGGGCTGGTCGCTGCGGATGGCGCCGATGCCGCCCAAGGGTCAGCATTGGCGGCTGCTGTCGACGGTCAAGGAACTCGATCCAGCATGGGCCCGATACCTCGGCGAAGGCGCCGCTTAGCCCACGGAGCCCACAGCTTCACGTGGCCGGGAACCAGCCTCCGATGACCTTGGCGAGTTCGATATAGAGCGGGATGCCGATCGTGACGTTGTAGGAAAAGGTCAAACCAAGCGACGCGGCCAGCGGCAACGTTGGACTCGCTTCGGGAATCGCCAGTCGCTGCACCGCTGGCACCGCGATATACGACGCCGCGCCGCACAGCACGGCGAATAGGACGTAGGTTCCGGGCTCGAAGTTGGTGTGGGTCAGGTAGGCGTAGACGTGGGCGACGACGATTCCCAGCGGCGCGAACAGGTTAGGTGCCAGTAGGCCGAACAAGATGAACCCGCGGCCGGCGGTCTTGAGGTCGCGCAGTTTGCGGGCGGCCGTCATTCCCATCTCGAGCAGGAACAGGCAGAGCGCACCTTGGAAGGCGGAGATGAAGAACGCGTCGTCGTCGTGGGTGACTTTGTGTCCCTGTAAGCCGCTGATGAAGCCAATCGCGATGCCGCCGAAGAGCAGAAGAAGGCCGGGGTTCAGGAACACTTCCCTGAGCAGCTGACGCGAGAACAGGGGCGGCTTGTCGCCGGTTTCATCGCCGCCGGCGGTGTCGGGCCGTGGCCGATTGGCCAGCGAGAAATCCAGCTCCTGGGCGATTCCGCTGTCATTCTCGGCGTCCAGTTGCTGTCCGGGGAGTGGTTGGGCGGCCGCGCCGGGGGCGAACTTCACAGCTGTCGCCGGCGCAAGGTAGCCGGGTTCGCCCGGCATGTTGCCGTCTGCGTCCATTCCCTTGTGCCGCAGCCGCGCCACCAGATACAGCGCCACCAGGCAGCCCGGCACCTCCATGACAGCCAGCATCACCGGCATGTAGGCATCGAAAGCGAGCCCGACGCTGATGAGGATTCCCACACAAGTGGCGAAGGTTCCGGCCGAGTCGGACCCGTAGTATCCGGCAACGGTGGCATTGTCGATTTGTCTCAGCCCGGCCAATCGGCTCAGCAGCAGATAGGCCAGCACCCCGATCACGAAGTTCAAGGCGAAGCCGAGAACCATGAACCCGACGATCTGGCCGACGCTTGACGCCTTGACCGCGGCCAGTTCTTCACCGCCGTGCCAGCCGATGGCCAGCAGCAGGTACATCGTGAGGCCCTGGTAGATCACATAGGGAAATTCAAAGTCCACTTTGGCGAGTGCGAGCAGGAACCCGAAGTAGAAAAACAGCAGCAACGGCTTGAACAGGTTGTGTTCGAAGTTCTGCAAAAAGTCATGAAGCATCGGTACAGACTCGTTTCTGAAGTCGTTGGCTCTGATCAGTGTTGGGGCAACACGTTGCGCGCGCCAGCCGGCGGCGGCGGCGGTTGTTGGCGGTTTCTTGCTGCGGCGGCTCGAGACCGACTGCTACGGCAAGCGATGAACTGAATCATCCTGGCGTCCAACGTGTTTCGGGGTTACCGTCCGAGGCAACGCGTCGCCTCCGCAGCTCGACGCGCTAGGTACCCCGTGCCCGCCAGGGTCGGTTAAGCCGGCGATGAACATAGGCGTCCACATCGTGGCTGCGCCGGGTGGCCAGACCACCGGTATTCAGACCACGGGCCATGGCATCAGTGCAACATCCCAGCAGAAACTAGGCGTGAATCGACGCTGTGACACCGCTGGCTACCTGCTGAGAATGCACTGGAAGCCGGGCTGTAGTGCCTTAATTGCGGTGCGGCCGGTCCTGCGCCCGACTCTTCTCGCTCCTGCGCGGCAAATGCGACATCCCCTGCGATACGGTTTGCATCGTGAGCCAGATGCAAATCCACGCGCTCTTTCTGGGCGTCCCGTTGTTGCTGGTGGTCCTTCTCGCGGCGATGATCTGGTCGCGCAAGAGTCCGCACCCGGCGACCTACCAGCTGTCAGAGCCTTGGACACATGCGCCCATCCTGTGGGCCGCCACCGACGAAGCCATCGGTCACGGCCATGGCGCATCCGAGTTCAGCGTGGGAGGTGGAGCAAGTGGCAAGTGGTGAGGTAGCAACCGTCACGCACGGCGAGTTGCCCCATGGCTCGGCGATCACGACCAGTGGTCGCATCTCCGGGGTCACCGAGCCCGGCGAACTTTCGGTGCACTACCCGTTTCCGATCGATGACCTGGTTCACCTGGACGACGCGCTGACTTACGGGTCGCGTGCGGCCGGTGCACGGTTCGCGGTCTACATCGGCGACTTGGGCACCGATACCGGGGCGCGGGCGCGCGAGATTCTGGCGAAGGTTCCGACGCCCGACGACGCTGTGCTGATCGCGGTTTCGCCGGACCAGCACGCGATCGAGATCGTCTATGGCTCGGCGGTCCGCGGCCGCGGAGTCGAGTCGGCCGCGCCGCTCGGCATCGCCGCAGCGGCGTCGTCGTTCCGGGACGGCAACCTGATCGACGGTCTGATCAGCGCGGTCAACGTGACCAGCGCCGGCATCTCACCGGCCTAGCGCCGCCGGTCAGGCTTCGGCGTCGCCGTCGAATCGTCGTGCCCGCAGCGACCTTTCGATGCCGGCACGGCCTTCGAGCACCAGTCGGCGCAACGCCGGTGGCAACTCAGGATCGGCGAGGAATGCGTCCGCCGCGGCGATGCCGTCGTCGCTGATGTCCCACGACGGGTACAGGCCGATCACTACCGTCTGCGCCACCTCGCTCGATCGGCGTTGCCACACGCCTGATACCGCCGCGAAGTAACGCTCGGTGAATGGCTTCAGCAGTTCGGCTTGGCCCGGCTCGTAGAAGCCGCCGATGATCGACCTCGCGGTGATGTTCGCCAACGCGTCGTCTTCGATCACCGTTTTCCATGCTGCTTCCTTGACCGCGGATTGCGGCCGCGCGGCTGCGGCTTGGGCGCCGTGCCGCTGGCCCGTCGACGTCGGATCGCGCTGGACCTCGGCGTCGATGACTGGCGTCTCCGGACCATCGGCGTCGATCGCGCCGGCGGCGGCCAGCGCCGTGACGATCCGCCAACGCAGATCGGTGTCGACCGTCAGCCCCGCCAAGCCCAAGTCGCCGGGGTCGCGCTCGAGCAGATCGGTCAGCACCGACACGTGCTGGGGCGAGAGCGCCGACGTACACAGCGCGTTGACGAACGCCAGTTGGTGGTCCGAGCCCGCTTCCGCGCCGCGGGCCAACTCCAGCAGCCGGTCGGCGAACGCCGGCCAGCCCTCGTCACGGGCCCACCGCGGGTCGGCGTACGACCCCAGCGCGGTCTGCGCCTGCAGCAACAGCCGCTGGGCGACGCCGACCTCGGTTTCGGCCTGAACGCCGCCGGACACCAGCGCAATGAAATCGCGGGCGCGCAACTCGGCGTCACGGGTCATCTCCCAGGCCGCCGACCACACCAACGTCCGCGGTAACGGTTCGGCGATGTCGGCGATGCGGCCCAGAGCGGTGTCCAGCGACCCCGCGTCCAGCCGCAGCGAACAGTAGGTCAAGTCGTCGTCGTTGACCAGGACCAGTCGGCCCGCCGAAACGCCAACCAGTGCAGCAACTTCCGTGCTGGCACCGTCGATGTCCAGTTCTTCGCGGTGCGACCGCGTCAGCTTCCCGGTGCCGTCGTCGTCGTAGATGCCGATCGCCAGCCGGTGCACCCGCGTCTCGCCCGCGCCGGGCGCGGCGCCACTCTGGGTGACTGCGAACCGGGTGAACCGACCCTCGGCGTCAACGTCGAAGTCGGCGCGAAGCGTATTGAGACCGGTCGTTTTCAGCCACTGCCGGCCCCAGTCGGACAGATCGCGGCCCGACGCTTTCTCCAGTGCGGCGAGCAGGTCATCGAACGTCGCGTTGTCGAATGCGTGCGCGCGGAAGTAGTCCCGCAGCCCGGTCAGGAAATGCTCCAACCCGACGTAGGCCACCAATTGCTTGAGCACGCTGGCGCCCTTGGCGTAGGTGATGCCGTCGAAGTTGACCTCGACGGCCGCCAGGTCCGGAATGTCCGCGGCCACCGGATGAGTCGAGGGCAACTGGTCTTGCCGGTAGGCCCACGACTTTTCGGCATTGGCAAAGGTGGTCCACGCCTCGGTGTACTCGGTGGCCTCGCTCTGGCATAGCACCGAGGCGAAGGTGGCGAAGGATTCGTTGAGCCACAGGTCATCCCACCACCGCATGGTGACCAGATCGCCGAACCACATGTGCGCCATCTCGTGCAGCACCGTCTCGGCCCGCCGCTCGTAGGAGGCCCGGGTCACCTTGCTGCGAAAGACGTAGTCCTCCAAGAACGTAACGGCTCCGGCGTTCTCCATCGCTCCCGCGTTGAACTCGGGCACGAACAACTGGTCGTACTTTCCGAACGCGTACGGCACGCCAAAGTTCTTGTGGTAGAAGCCAAAACCCTGCTTGGTCTGAGTGAAGAGCCGCTCGGGGTCCATGAACTCCGCCAGTGTGGCCCGGCAGAACAGACCGAGCGCGATCTCGCCGTGCTCGTCGCGGTAGACGTCATCCCAGCGCGCGTACGGGCCGGCGATCAGCGCAACCAGATAGGTGCTCATCTTCGGGGTGGTGGCGAAGGTGTGCACGCCGCCCGTGGTATCCACCGTCTCGCCGTTGGACACCACCTGCCAGTGCTCGGGTGCGCGCACCGAGATGTCGAAGGTGGCCTTGAGGTCGGGCTGGTCGAAGCAGGCGAACATCCGCTTGGCGTCGGCGGTTTCGAACTGCGAGTACAGGTAGACCTCGTTGTCGACGGGGTCGACGAATCGGTGCAGACCCTCACCGGTATTGGAGTAGCGGCAGTCCGCGTCGACCACCAGCACGTTGTGCTCGGCCAACCCGCTCAGCGGGATACCGGTCGACTCGTCATAACCCGACACGTCGATGTCGCGGCTGTTGAGCGTCGCGCTGCGGACGGTCGCGGCGGCGAGGTCGATGACGGTGTCGGCGCCGGGGAGCGCGTCGAAGGTGACGGACGTGGTGGAGCGGAAGGTCTGTTCGCCCGGTTTGCCGTCACCATCGGTGAGGTCCAAGGCGATGCGGTAGTTGTCGACGGTGATCAGCGCGGCGCGCTCGACGGCCTGATCACGGGTGAGGTTGGGGAGTGCCACGTAGTTCAATCTAGGCAATCGCTGCTCTGGGCGGGAATTGGACCGCCGCGACTAGGGTTGTGCTGAACGGCTTGACGACGTTGACGAGAGGATTGCGCATGTCCGAGAAGTCAGTTGCCGATTTCTGGTTCGACCCGCTGTGCCCGTGGGCATGGATCACCTCCCGCTGGATTCTTGAAGTGGAGAAGGTCCGCGACATCCAGGTGAACTTTCAGGTCATGAGCCTGGCGGTGCTCAACGAGAATCGCGAGAACCTGCCGGCCGAATACAAGGAGAAGCTGTCCCAGGCGTTCGGTCCGGTGCGGGTGGCGATCGCCGCCGAGCAGGCCCACGGCTCCGAGATTCTCGCGCCGCTGTACAAGGCGATGGGCACCCGGATTCACAACGAGGGCAACAAGGACCTCGACGACGTCATCAAGCAATCGCTCAAGGAGCTGGACCTGCCCGCTGAGCTGGCCGATGCCGCCACCAGCGACGCCTACGACGAGGCGCTGCGCAAGAGCCACCACGCCGGGATGGACGCGGTCGGTGACGACGTCGGCACACCCACCATTCACATCAACGGGACAGCGTTCTTTGGTCCAGTGCTGTCGCGGATTCCGCGCGGCGAAGAGGCCGGCAAGTTGTGGGACGCCTCGGTGACCTTCGCGGCCTACCCGCACTTCTGGGAGCTCAAGCGGAGCCGCACGGAGGCCCCCGAGTTCGACTAAATCCGTTCGGCGGTGCAAGGATCACGGGCATGCGCGTCTACCTCGGCTCCGACCACGCCGGCTACGAGCTCAAACAGCAGATCATCGAGCACCTGAAGACGACCGGCCACGAGCCGATCGACTGCGGCGCCTACACATACGACGCCGAGGACGATTACCCGGCGTTCTGCATCGCGGCGGCCTTGAAGACGGTTGCCGACCCGGACAGCCTCGGGATCGTGCTGGGCGGATCGGGCAACGGCGAGCAGATCGCGGCCAACAAGGTCCCGGGCGCGCGCTGCGCGCTGGCGTGGAGCGTGGAGACGGCGTCGCTGGCCCGCCAGCACAACAACGCTCAGCTGATCGGGATCGGCGGCCGCATGCACACCGTGCCCGAAGCGCTCGCCATCGTCGACGCGTTCCTGACCACGCCGTGGTCGAAAGCCGAACGCCACCAACGGCGTATCGACATCCTCGCGGAGTACGAGCGCACCCACTTGGCGCCGCCGGTGCCCGGCGCGCCCGCTTAGGAGCTGCCTTGCCCGAAGGGCATACCCTGCATCGCCTGGCCCGACTGCATCAGCGTCGATTCGCGGGCTCGCCGGTCGCGGTCTCGAGTCCGCAAGGCCGGTTCGATTCGGCATCGGTCGACGGACAGACGCTGCGACGGGCCACCGCCTGGGGCAAGCACCTGTTCCATCACTATGACGGCGGCACCATCGTGCACGTCCATCTCGGCCTGTACGGCAAGTTCACCGAGTGGGCGCGATCGGTCGACGAGCCGCTGCCCGACGCCGTTGGAGCCGTGCGCATGCGGATGGTCGGCCCCGAGTACGGCACCGACCTGCGCGGGCCCACGGTGTGCGAGGTCATCGACGAAGCTCAGGTCGCCGACGTGGTCGCGCGGTTGGGACCCGACCCGATTCGCAAGGACGCCGACCCGTCATGGCCATGGCAGCGGATCAGTAAGTCCCGCAGGCCAATTGGCGCGCTATTGATGGACCAGACCATCATCGCCGGCGTGGGCAACGTCTATCGCAACGAGTTGCTGTTCCGGCACGGCATCGACCCGTACCGGCCCGGCCAGAAGGTCGGTGAGGCGGAGTTCGCCGAAGCGTGGACCGACTTGGTGGAGCTCATGAAAGTCGGGGTCCGACGCGGCAAGATCATCACGGTGCGGCCCGAACACGACCTTGGCGCGCCGTCGTATGGGCCTGGCCGGCCGCGCACGTACGTCTACCGTCGTGCTGGCGAGGCATGTCGGGTGTGCGGAACCTCAATCCGCACAGCCGAATTGGAGGGCCGTAACCTCTTCTGGTGCCCGACCTGCCAGACCTGACCCGCGGAGTTCTCATCCGGCCAAAAGGATCCGCTGGGCTGGCGCATAGCCTCGCGGCGTACCGATAAGCCATGAACAAGTTCGCCAGCTGTGCAATCGCGTCGGCAGCGATGGCCGCAGCATTGGGAGTGGCGGGTCTGGGCGGCGTGCCCGAGGCCCACGCGCTACCGGGACCGAACTGGTGCCCGGGCGATTTTTGGGACCCGTCGTGGGGCACCAACTGGGACTGGAACGCCTGCCACGCCAACGTGGAACCTCCGACCGTCATCAACAACGGACCGACGATCGTGCAGCGACCGCCGCCGATCATTGGCCAGCCTGGCGGGCCTGGCGTGCCCGGCGGTCCGGGTGGACCTGGACCCGGTGGCCCGGGCGGCCCAGGACCGGGGGGACCAGGCGGGCCGGGCGACGGAGGTCAGGGCGGCGACAGCGGTCACGGCGGCCACGGAGGTCACGGCGGCGACGGAGGCCACGGCGGTCATGGCGGGCACGGACCCGGTGGACCCGGCGAGCCGGGCGGTCCCGGTGGGCATGGCGAGCCGGGCGGACCAGGCGACCCCGGGGGCCACGATCCCGGTGGTCACGACCCCGGCGGCCATGACTCCGGCGGACCGGTCGGCCCTGGCGAGCCGGGCGGACACGACGCTGGGCCGGGTGCGGCCGGGCCGGATGCGGGTGCTCCGGCTCCCGACGCAGGCGGATCGTCGGACACCGGCGGATCATCGACGGGATCCGACGCGGGCGGCGGTGGCGCCATGTCAGGAGGCGCGGACTCCGGCTCAGGAGGCGCGTCGGGAAGTAGTGATTCAGGCGGCGGCGATTCAGGTGGCGGCGGCTCGGGAGGCGGCAGCGACTCGTAAACGCCTGCGGCTCAATCGGTTTTGACGCCGAGGACCCGGTAAATCTCGTTACTCATCACGACGCTGCGCGGGTCGGCGTTGGCCTTGGTCGCGTCGAAGTGGTTCATCACGTAGGCGTAGCCGATCCGGTTCTCCAGGTCGACGAAACCGAACGAGCCGCCGAGACCGCCGTGGCCGAAGAT
>DATNFI010000009.1:0-25354 GCA_035606475.1 Mycobacterium sp.
CCGCCCGGCCTAACGCTGGTCGAACGCCACCTTGACGGCACCGCTGGCACCCTGATCCGCGATGGCCAGGAAGGCCTCGCGCCACTGCTCGAGCCGAAATGTGTGAGTCAGCATGGGACGCAAATCAATTCGGCCGTCGACTACCAGGTCGAGGTAGTGCGCGATCGCGTGCCGGCGGCGCCCGTCGACCTCCTCGACGCCGAACGCGTTGCTACCGACCAGCGCGATCTCCTTGAAGTACAGCGGGCTCCACTCCCAGCGGCCGGGGGCATGCACGCCCGCCTTCACCAGCGTTCCGCGCGCGACCAGAACTCGGACTCCGACTTCGAACGTCTCCGGTTTTCCGACGGTGTCGTAGACGACGTCGACCGCGCCCGGGTACGCCATCGGCAGGCCCTGCAGGGGCTGCCGCAACCGGCCGCCGCCCCACGCCACCACCTCTTCGATGACGGCCAGCCGGGGCTCGTGCGCCAGCACCAGGTCCGCCCCGAACCGTCGGGCCAGTTCGGCCTGGGCCGCGAACCGGGCCACCACCGCAACCGCCACGTCCGGGTAGAGCGCTCGCAGAATTGCCAACGCGCACAACCCCAATGAGCCCGCGCCGTAGATCAGGACGCGGCCCGACCGCGGCGGCGGATGCCGGGTGACGGCATGCAGCGACACCGAGAACGGATCGGCGAACACCGCCAACTCGTCGGGAACCGCGTCGGGCACCGGGTAGAGCATGCCGTCGTGGGCCGGCATCAGCTCGGCGTAACCGCCGGTCACGTCGGCCGACACTCCGGTGTGAATGCCCGGTTTGATGTCGCCGTCGCAGAAACTCCAGCACAAGCTGAAGTCCCCGCTCCGGCAGGCCGGGCAGGGCGGGTCGATCCCCCGCGGCCCGCAGGACAGCCACGGGTTGAGCACCACTCGTTGTCCCGCCTCGAGACCGCGGGCGGTGGGTCCCAACGCGACCACGTCGGCCACCACCTCATGGCCCATGACCTGCGGAAACGAGCAGAAGGCGGCCAGCGCGTTGTCGGCGTCGCCCTCGCCGAAGTCCAGCAGGATCTGCTTGGAGTCCGATCCGCAGATGCCGGTCAGCCGGGGCCGCGTGATCACCCAATCATCGTGTAGCAGTGCAGGATCGGGAACCTGACGCAGCCCGACCGGACTGTGGGTCAGGGCGTTCTCCTGGCCCGCCGGCGGCTCGGGCGGGACCCCGAAGACGAGTGCTTTCATCGCGACGCCATCTCGGCCGCGCCGGCAATGTAGGCGTCGATGTCGGCGTCCTTGGCGTCGACGACCGCTTTCATGTCCGGTAGGTAGTGCTCGAATCGGTTGGTGCCCAGTGCCGCGATGATCCCGTCGGCCACCTCGTCGGCCGGCACCTTCGGCCCCTGGTAGAGCGGATCCTCGCTGCCGGGCTGGTCCCAGATCTCGGTGTCCACCGGCCCGGGCTGGATCAACTTCACCGAGACACCGGTGCCGTGCAGGTCGACGGCCATCGACTCACTCCACCCGCACAGCGCGAATTTGCTTGCACAGTATGCGGTTTCGTGAACAATGCCCAGCCGCCCGCCGACGCTGGACACGTTGACGATTATCCCGCTCCGACGCTCGAGCATGCGGGGCAGCAGCGCCAGCGTCAGCCGCATCGGGGCGAAGAAGTTGACCCGCATGACGGCCTCGACCTCGGCCGGGTCCAGCGCCTCGACGGCACGGCGTTTCGGCACCGCGGCGTTGTTCACCAGAATGTCGACGCCGCCGAGGTCGTCCCAGGCTCGCAACCCGAGCCGGCCGACCGCGGCGCCGTCGCCCAGGTCGGCAACCCACATCGTCGACGCCGGCGAGGTTCGGCGACAGTCGGCCAGCACCTCCGCCAGACGCTGGGAGCGGCGGGCAACCAACCCCACCACCGCGCCGCTGCTCGCCAGACGCCGTGCCAGCGCGGCCCCGATACCCGACGACGCCCCGGTGATCACCACCCGCTTCCCCGCCGCCTCGAAGTCCATGCTCACAGCGTCGCGGGAATGACTCCGGTTGACATGCGTTTGACCAATATGCCTGCATAAACGGCCATTCGACCGGATGGTAGGCTCGTTATATTGGCTAAGTAATCACCTGGTTTTCTTGCGAAGGGATGGCGATGGCACGCACCGACGACGACACCTGGGACCTGGCATCGAGCGTCGGCGCGACCGCGACCATGGTCGCGTCGGCCCGGGCGATGGCCAGCAAGGCCGACCGCCCACTGATCAACGACCCCTACGCCGAGCCCCTGGTGCGCGCGGTCGGCGTCGACCTGTTCACCAAGTTGGCCACCGGCGCGCTGTCCCCTGCCGACCTCGAGGACGACAGCGACGGTGCGCCCGCCGGCGTCCAACGGATGACCGACAACATGGCGGTCCGCACGAAGTTCTTCGACGAGTTCTTCCTCGATGCCACCAACGCGGGCATCAGGCAGGCGGTGATCCTGGCGTCCGGGCTGGACGCGCGGGCCTACCGGCTGCCCTGGCCCGACGGCACCACGGTGTACGAAATCGACCAGCCACAGGTCATCGAGTTCAAGTCCCGCACCCTGGCCGAGCTCGGCGCCCAACCGACCGCGCACCGGCGCGCGGTGGCGATTGACCTGCGCGACGACTGGCCGGCCGCGCTGCGGGCGGCGGGTTTCGACCCGGCCCAACCCAGCGCGTGGAGCGCCGAAGGGCTGCTCGGCTACCTGCCACCCGACGCGCAGGACACGTTGTTGGACACCATCACCGAACTCAGCGCGCCGGGCAGCCGGATCGCCACCGAGAGCGGACCCTCGCGCGGCAAGGATCACGAGGAGCGGATCAAAGACCGCATGCGCACCGTGTCGCAGCGCTGGAGCAAGCACGGACTCGATCTGGACATGACACAGCTGGTGTACTTCGGCGATCGCAACGAGGCGTCGCCGTACCTGTCCGATCGCGGCTGGGAGATGGACGGCAGCACTATCCGGGAGTTGTTCGCCGCCAACGGACTTCCACCCATCGTCGAGGACGACCTGCCGTTCGCCGATCGCCTCTACGTCAGCGGCACGCTGACCGACAAGAAATAGGAGCCATTGATGCCACGAACCCATGACGACAGCTGGGATCTGGCCTCCAGCGTGGGCGCCACCGCGACCATGGTGGCCACCTCGCGCGCGATGGCCTCGCGCGGACCCGAACCACTGCTCAACGACCCGTTCGCCGAGCCACTGGTGCGCGCGGTGGGTCTGGCGCCGTTCGTCCGCATCCTGGACGGCGACCTCAGCCTCGAAGACGACCCGCTGCTCAACCGCAAGACCCGCACCGAGCAGATGGCAGTGCGCACAAGGTTTTTCGATGACTATTTCACCAACGCCGCCCACTCCGGGGTCCGCCAGGCGGTGATCCTGGCGTCGGGTCTCGACACCAGGGGTTACCGGCTGCCGTGGGGCGACCGCGTGGTGGTCTACGAGATCGACCAGCCCGAGGTGATCGAGTTCAAAACCCGCACCCTGGCCGACCTCGGTGCCACACCGACCGCAGAGCTGCGGACGGTCGCGATCGACCTGCGTGACGATTGGCCGGCTGCGCTGCGCGCCAAGGGTTTCGACACCGCGCAGCCGACCGCGTGGAGCGCGGAAGGCCTGCTCCCCTACCTGCCGGCTGACGCACAGGACCGGCTGTTCGACAACATCACCGCGCTGAGCGCACCCGGCAGCCAACTGGCCACCGAGCACGTCCCCGACCCGAACGCCTTCACCGGCGAGCGGCTCAAGCAGATCAGCGAGCGGTGGCGCACCTTCGGTTTCGACCTCAACGCGGAGGATCTCTTCTACATCGGCGACCGAGCCGTCGTCGTCGACTACCTCACCGAGCACGGCTGGCAGGTCGACGCGCATTCCGCAAAAGAGCTGTACGCCCGCAACGGCTTTGAATTCCCCGAGGAGTCGATGATGAAGGTTTTTGGTGAGCTGAGCTACGTCAATGCGACGCTGAAATGACCCGCACCGACGACGACAGCTGGGATCTGGCTTCCAGCGTGGGCGCCACCGCGACGATGGTCGCGGCGGGTCGCGCAATGGCGACCAAGGACCCGCAGGCACTGATCAACGATCCGTTCGCCGAGCCGTTGGTCCGGGCGGTCGGCCTGGACTTTTTCGTCAGGATGATCGACGGCGACGTCGACGCCGCCCTGTTCGCCAATTCGTCGCCGGAGCGGATGCAGGCGATCGTCGACGGAATGGGATTGCGCACCAAGTACTTCGACGACTACCTGTTGAACGCCGTCGGTGGCGGCGTGCGGCAGGTGGTGATCCTGGCGTCCGGATTGGACGCCCGCGCCTACCGGCTGCCCTGGCCCGACGGCACCACCGTCTACGAGATCGACCAGCCGCAGGTGATCGAGTTCAAGACCCGCACGCTCGCCGATCTGGGCGCCGAGCCCACCGCCTCGCGTCGCACGGTGTCGATCGACTTGCGCTACGACTGGCCGGCCGCGCTGCGCGAGGCGGGGCTGGATACCAGCGCGCCGACGGCCTGGCTGGCCGAGGGGCTGTTGATCTACCTGCCGCCGGACGCTCAGGATCGGTTGTTCGACAACATCACCGCGTTGAGCGCACCGGATAGCACGGTCGCGACCGAATATGTGCCTGGCATCATCGATTTCGACGAAGAGCGGGCCCGTGAAATGGCGGCGCCGCTTCGCGAACAGGGTGTCGACATCGACATGCCCTCGCTGATCTATACCGGACAGCGCAGCCACGTGGCTGAATACCTGCGCGGCAAGTCGTGGGACGTCACCGACACCTCGCGCGCTGACCTGTTTGCCGCCAACGGCCGCGTCATTCCCGAACCCGAGAACGACGATCCGCTGGGCGAGATCATCTACATCAGCGGAACGCTGAAGGGTTAGTAGCGGGACTGGCCCACCCAGAGCACGCTGGCACCGCTCAGCGACCGCTCGGCCTGCTCGACGATCCCTACCACCGACCGAGTGATCAACGTGCCCAACGCATCCGGCAGCGATGCCGCCGCGGGCTGTGACGACGGCCGTGGCCGCAGGTAGTCCCACACCGACGAGCCCGGGTAGCTGACCAGGCGGACCTTGTCGTCTTCGTCCAGACCGGCCAGCACTTTGGCCTTACGCACCGCGGCGCGCAGACCGCCGAGCTCGTCGACCAGTCCGTGATCGAGCGCGTCGGCACCGGTCCATACCCGACCGCGGGCGACCGCATCGACCGCGTCGACAGTCAGGTTGCGACCGTCGGCAACACGTTCGACGAAGTCGGTGTAGAACAGGTCGGCCTCGGCCTCGACCTGTGCCTGCTGCTCGGGGGTGAACGGCGCGTTCATCGACCATGCATCGGCATTGGCGTTGGTGCGCACCGCATCTGAGCCGACACCCAGCCGATCCTTCAGATCGCGGGCGATCAGCTTGCCCGTCACCACCCCGATCGAACCCGTGATCGTGCCGGGGTTGGCCACGATCGCGTCGGCGCACATCGAGACGTAGTAGCCGCCGGAAGCGGCGACCGCACCCATCGACGCGACCACCGGTTTGCCGCGCTCGCGAGCTTTCTTGACTTCCCGCCAGATGGTTTCCGATGCGGTGACCGAGCCACCGGGCGAGTCGACCCGCAACACGATCGCCGACACCGAATCGTCGTGTGCCGCTTCGCGCAGGGCCGCGGCGATGGTGTCGCTGCCGGCGTTGGACGAGCCGAACGGCAACCGCGAACCGCCCCGTCCGCTGACGATCGGCCCGGCGACGGTGACCACGGCGATCGTCGACTTGGGCCCGCGCCCGGGTATCGACGGCCCGCCCGGTCCGGTCGCCCGCGCGTACCGGCTGACGAACAGCCGAGGCGGGGCGTCGTCGCCGTCGGCATCACCGGATTCCGGCGAAACACCCTCGGCACCAACCAGTTCGGCGATTCGCGCGTACGCCTCGTCGCGGAAGCCGACACGATCGATCAGCTTCGATTCGACGGCGACGTCGCGCAGCAGTGGCGCGCGGTCGGCCAGGCCATCGAGGCTGTCCTGGCCGATATTGCGCGACTCCGCGATCGCCTGCCATACCTGGCCGCGCAGGCTCTCCAGCAGCCGGGTGTCGGCTTCCCGGTGAGCGTCGGTGTAGTGGTCCTGCGTGAAAAGGTTTGCCGCCGACTTGTATTCGCCGCGCGCAACGAACTGTGCCTCGATGCCCGCCTTGTCCAGCGCGTCTCGCAGGAAGAGGGCGCTGGTCGCGAATCCGATCAGCCCGACCGTCCCCGACGGCTGCATCCACACCTCGCCGAACGCCGACGCCAGGTAGTACGACAGCGTGCCGGGATACGTCTCGGCCCAGGCCACCGACGGCTTCACCGCGGTGAACGCCGCGATCGCCTCGCGCAATTCCTGCACCGGCCCGGCCGCGGCCGCGGGCAGCTGGACGCGCGCGATCAGGCCGGCGACGCGGGGGTCCTCGGCGGCCCGGTGCAGCGCCGCGACGGCCTCGCGCAACACCAAGGGCCGGCCGCCGCCGGTGATGATCGCCAGTGGGTCCAGACCGCCGGTCTCCGGCGGCGCCACCCGCAGGTCGAGCTCGAGCACGCAGCCGTTGGGAACACCGTGGTGGCGGGCGGTGTCCACCCGGCGGGCCAGCGCGCGAACGTCGTCGAGACCTGGCGGATCAGGCAGGAAAGAGAACATGTGACGAGCCTACCGATGGCCCGCCGTACCGTGATGGGATGCGGTTCTCGATATCGATCCACCAACTCGATGCGACCGGATTCGACGCCATCGGCGTCCGCGACTACCTGGTTCGCGCCGAAGAACTCGGCTTCGAAGGCGGCTGGGTGCTGGAGCAGACCGTCGGAGCGGCACCGATGATCGCGCCCCTGGAAATGTTGGCGTACGCGGCCGCCTGCACCGAGCGGCTGCGGCTGGGTGTGGCCGTCCTGGTGTCGTCATTACACGACCCGCTGCAACTGGCGTCGTCGATCACCGCGGTGGACCGGCTCAGCCACGGCAGGCTGGACGTCGGGGTGGCGCCCGGTGGCGGCCGGCGCCAGTTCGCCGCATTCGGGGTGAATGCCGACACCTTCGTCAGTAGCTTCACCGAGGGACTACGTCTGATGAAGGCGGCCTGGTCCGACGAGCCGCGCGTGACGTTCGACGGCAGATTCCGTCAGGTCGACGATCTGCCGATCATGCCCAAACCCGTGCAGCGTCCGCACCCGCCGATCTGGTTCGGCGGTCAGGCGCCCAAGGCACTGGCCCGCGCGGTGCGCCACGGTGATGCCTTTCTCGGTGCGGGCTCGTCGACCACCGCAACGTTCGTCGAGGCGGTGCGGGGTGTGCGGCGCGAGCTCGCCGAACAGGGTAGAGATCCCGCGACGTTCCCGATCGGCAAGCGGGTCTATCTGATGATCGACGCCGACCCGACGCGGGCCCGGGAACGTGTACTGGCCGGACTGCACCGCATTTACGGTGGGATGCCCGGCATCGAGGACGTCCCGGTGTCCGGCACGGTCGATGACGTTGTCGCCGGCTTGCGGGCCGTGATCGACGCGGGCGCGGAGACGATTCTGCTCAACCCGGTCGGTGGCACCGTCGCGGAGGATCGCGAGCAGATGGAACGTCTTGCCGCAGAGGTCATTCCACAGCTGAGCTAGCGCAGCGAGTTCGGCATCAAGCGCCCAGCGAGGAAGCGCAGGATCTCGTCACGCGCGGCGATTGTGGGCTGCCCAGCTTCGTCGATTAAGTGCGCTGTCACCACGCTGTGGGGACTAGCAATGACCTCGCCGAAAAACGGAGGGGGATCGGGATTAGCCGCTTCGTCGGGCAACACCCGGCCCACGAACCGGTCATCCAATGCGGCTTGGTAGGCAGCGAATCGGGCAGCCGTGCAGTAACGGTCTCCGGCGAACCGGTAGGCGAGCACGTTGAGGTCATCGCTCTCGAGGCGCCGTCGGATGGCGTCAAGCTCGGCCGGGCTGCTAGCCACGGCCGCCGGGTCGTCGAGCGGGAGTGAAGGTTGCGCGAGCACCGGTGCGATTGTCGCTTGATCGAGGCACATTGTCAGTGCGTAATTGCCGGTGAAGCACATGCCGATGGCGCCCACGCCCGGCCCGCCGCACTCGGAATGCGCCGTCCGCGCAAGCGCGCGAAGCCAGGCGGTGATCGGTGCCGGCGCACCATTGGCCAGCGACGCGAATTCTGCGGCAACGCAGGCGCGCCGGAAAACCTCGACCCCCTCCTCGACCCGGGGAAACGCACCGGCCCGCCCAAATAGCGACGGCATGTAGACGGTGAATCCGGCGTCGCGCACCCATCGGGCGAAGCGCGCAACCTGTGGGCTGATCCCAGGCATCTCGGGCATCACCACAACCGCAGGTCCAGAACCGCATGTGTACACCGTCCGTGTGATGCCGTCGAACGCGACCGAACGGGCCGTGAAATCTTCGAGGCGATCATCGCTCCCGGCTTTCACCATGGTCCTGAATCTCCTGTCCGCCCTGGGCAAGTCGTGGCTAGAACGCCGGAGACAGGTATCTGGCGGCCATCAGTTTGGCTTGACCGAGCACCTGAGGGTCACCATCGGCGTTGGCACGGAACGCCGTTTCCAGCAAGGCCTGCATACTCTCCCAGCAGACGTAAACCATGAGCGCGAGGTCGGTTTCGGAAACCGTCGCCGTCGGTGCGAGCGCATGAGCGAGCTTGGACGCGAACTGCCGGTTTGTGTATTCATGGTCTGCCGCAATGAATTGCGGGTCCAATTGTGCCCCTACCCACAATTCGCGAAGCGCAGGTTCAGTGCGGTAATGCGCGGCGTATGCGTCGAAGAGGCGGTTGAGAAGCACGGCCCAGTCGGGCGCCTCACCACATTCGGCGAGAATGTCGTCGAGAACTTTGCCGAACCGCTCCGCGAATCGTTCCGCCAGCGCCCGGATGATGTCGTCCTTGCTGGCAAAAAAGTGATACAGCGTACCCAGGTGGACACCGGCGCGGGCGGCGATGTCGCTGACCTTCAAGCTTTCGGGTCCGCGCTCCACGACGATTTCGGCCGCCGCGTCGAGGATGCGCTCGACGCGTTCACGACCGCGGTCCTGAGTCGGCGATCGGCGCAGATGTGAGGTCGACATTCCGTCAGTTCCGGTCGAACGGTGCGAGCTTCATCAACGGGATGAAACCACAACGGCGTAGTAGAGCGAACCGCCCACCCGGCACGGCGTCTGCTTCTGCGGCGATCAGGGCAGCGATTTCACCGGCGAAGCCGCCGCGGCCGTACTGCCGCAACGTCCGGGACACGACACCCCGTGGAAGGTCCCATAGCCGCGAGCCGGTCAGGTCGACCATCGCTCCTGCCTGGATGTAGCAGCCCAGCGGGCCGTCGCGTTCGACCATGATGCCCGCAGTCGTGTGCACGGTGATCGCATCGGCCAATCGCAGAGCATCGCCGGGGTCTAGGCCACTGGTCTGCGCGCACTCGAGGGCCCGGCGTGCACTGCGTATTGTGAAGTCCTCCATGGGTATTGGGGACATCAGGCCGTGATCGTGCAGTAGGCAGCCGGCGTACAACATCTCGTCGTCACAAGGCGCGGCATCGACGGCGGCCAGCGCCCGGCCGTAGATCCATGTCCGGTAGCCGTGGGCGAGCAAACCAGGTGTCTGTTCCTTGGCTGCCGCTTCGACTTCTCGGGCGAAGCGGCTGTCCGGCGGTTCGAAGCCGGCGTCGAGGTCCACGGTGCGAGGCGCTCGTCGGCCCGTCGCGGCGTACAGGCGGTGGGCCAGCCGGCGTGACTCGCTGCTGGCGAGTCGCCCCAACAGCGTGAGACGTTCCCGGCGGGTCAGCCGACCGTTGGATCGGTGCGCCCATTGCCAGCCGCCGAGCCGGGATGGGTCGGGTTCGCTGTTCACAATGCAGCGCCGACAGCTTGAACGTGGCAGTCACATCGGCTCGCCATCACGCGTAGTCGTTCGAGCGTTCGCCGCGCCGCCTGACGATAGGCCTCCTCCTGGATGTAGATGGAGTGGCGCTCAGTGTCGACGTGTCGCACGTTGCCCAGCAGTTCGAGATCGCTTCGCTTGAGTGACTTCAGCTCGGCGGCTTGGCAATCGCATGCGGCTCGTAGGGCAGCCGCAATGAGCCGGCCTTGCCGCGACAGGGTCGGGTTTACGCTGCTGTCGACCTCGAAAAGGCCTGCGACGAACAGATCGTCGTAGTCACGGTGCATTAGCCGCAGAAACAAATCCGGAGCACCGGCGCGCGACGGGAGATGTTCCGCCGCGATGAACGGGATAGTCGGCTGATAGCCGGTCGCCCACACGATCATGTCGAATTCGTCGCAACTGCCGTCGACAAAGTGCACCGTGTCGCCGCGAAGGTATGCGACATCCGGCGCCGCGGTGATGTCACCGTGGCGGAGGTGATGTGTGATCTGGCTGTTCATGATTGGGTGGCTCGCCATGATCGGATGATCCGGTTTTTGCACGCCGAAGCGTTGCAGGTCGCCAACCAGCAATCGCACCAAGGCGCCAAACACCCTCTGCCGCATGGCGGTTGACAAGGGCAGCCGGCCATGCCCGAACACGTCGGTCGGTATACCGAACATGTGCTTGGGCACGAAGTGATAGCCGCGGCGCATCGAAATCGTTGCCGACTCTGCGGAAATCGCGGCATCGCAGGCGATGTCGACCGCCGAGTTCCCGCCGCCGACGATCAGCACGCGGTGCCCTTCGAACTGCTCGCGAGACCGGTAGTCGACTGCGTGAAGGGTGGTGCCCGCGAAATCGCCGGGGTAATCGGGCAGGCGCGGTTGCCACAGGTGACCATTCGCTATCACCAACGCGTCGACGGTTTCCCGGCTGTTGTCCCGAAACGTCAATGCCCATCCGGCATCCGCTGCCCGGTCGACACAAGTCACCTCGGCGCCGAACCGAATGTGGGCGTACAGATTCTTGGCCCGGGCGAAATCACGCAAGTAGGTCAGCTGCTGATTCCGCGTCGGATAGTCAGGAAAATCCGCCGGCATTGCGAAGCCCCGGAATGCCGAGCGGTCGCGAGAGCTGATCAGATGCGCACTCTGGTACATCGGCGAGCCCGGATTCTCGGTGTCCCACACGCCACCGACCTCGCTATGGCGCTCGTAGACCACGACATTGAAGCCCTGGTCGAGCAACTCGGCGGCGACCGCCAGACCCGCGGGGCCCGCACCCACCACCGCGACCGATCCATCAAAGTTGAACATGATTCAAGTTCTATATGTGCCCCCGGCGTTTGTCAATAGCGGATCGGGTCCGGCACATCGCGGTATAACCACTCAATGGTCAGCAAAGTCGCAGCCCCACCGGATCTGCTCGAAGGCGAGGCCGACGAAGGCTACGGCAAGGTCGCCGACGCGTTCCGGGCAAACTTCGCCGCGCACCGCGAAATCGGCGCAGCGGTCGCCGTATACCGCGACGGTGTCAAGGTGGTCGACATGTGGGGCGGCTACCGCAACGGCCTCACCAAGGAACCGTGGCAGCGCGACACCATGGTCAACATGTTTTCGACGACGAAAGGTGTTGCCGCCCTTGCCGTTGCGGTGGCTGTGTCACGCGGATTGTTCGGCTACGACGACAAAGTCGTCGACCACTGGCCCGAGTTCGCCCAAGCGGGTAAAGCCGGCGTCACGATCAGACAACTGCTCGCCCACCAGGCCGGACTGTGTGCGCTCAAACCAGTGCCCACTGTGCACGATGTCGCCGACCCCGCGCGGTTCTCAGGGATGCTCGCCGCACAGAAACCGGCATGGCCGCCGGGCACCCGGCACGGGTATCACGCGATCACGCTGGGCTGGTACGAATCCGAGCTCATTCGTCGCACCGACCCGGCCGGTCGCACGCTGGGCCGCTTCTTCGCCGACGAAGTCGCCGGCCCACTCGGCTTGGATCTCTTTATCGGGCTTCCGGATTCAGTGGCCCGCGAGCGGGTGGCACACATACACCACTGGTCGCGCGCGCAGTCCCTGCTGCACCTGAATGTCTTGCCAGCGGCGCTGCTGGCGGCGTCATTCAATCCGTTCGGACTGCTCGCCCGCGCTGGTTCGCTTCCCCGCAACGTGGTGCCGTGGAACGGCGACTACAACCGCGACGACGTCCGTGCCATCGAGATCCCGTCGGCCAATGGAATCGGCACCGCCGACGCCGTCGCCAAGCTCTACGGCACCGCCGCGGTCGGAGATGCCGCGCTCGGTCTGACACCGGATGTGCGTGCGGAACTCATCGCCCAGCCCACCGCACCAAGCCACGGGCTGCGCGACCGGGTACTGGGAGTCGACGTGGTCTACTCGCTGGGGCTGTCGAAGCCGGGCTCGCTATGCGAATTCGGATCGTCGGAGAAAGCTTTCGGCACACCAGGTTTCGGCGGGTCGTTTGGGTTCGCCGACCCCGACACCGGGACCGGCTTCGCCTACGTGATGAACCGGTTGGGCTTTCACCTGTATAGCGATCCGCGAGAACTCGCGCTACGACAGGCCCTGTTCCGCGACGTGCTGGGTGCGCGCCCGCAGACCTAGAGCTCGGTCGCCGAACCGCCTGCCGCGGCGATCTTCTCGCGCGCGCTGCCGCTGAACTTGTGTGCGGTGACGTCGACCTTGACGGCCAGCTTGCCATCGCCGAGAACCTTCACGAGGGTGTTCTTGCGAACCGCCCCCTTGGCCACCAGTTCGTCCAGTCCGACCGAACCGCCCTTGGGGAACAGCCGATTGAGGTCGCCGACGTTGACCACTTCGTATTCGGTGCGGAACCGGTTACGGAAACCCTTGAGCTTGGGCAGCCGCATGTGAATCGGCATCTGCCCACCCTCGAAGGTGGCCGGCACGTTCTTACGAGCCTTCGTACCCTTGGTTCCTCGACCCGCGGTCTTACCCTTGGAGCCTTCACCGCGACCCACCCGGGTGCGCTTGGTCTTCGACCCGGGCGCGGGGCGCAGGTCGTGCAGTTTGATGGTCACTTGCTACCTCCCCCGGCAGTGTCGGCCGGTTCCACCTCGACGAGGTGGTGGACAGACTTGATCAGCCCGCGGGTCTGCGCGTCGTCGGCGCGCACCACGGACTGCCGGATCTTCCGAAGTCCCAGTGTGCGAAGGCTTTCCCGCTGCTTCCAGCGGGCGCCGATGGTTCCGCGCACCTGGGTGATCTTCAGCTGCTTCGGTTCTGATGCTTTTGCGGCCATGATTACGCGCTTCCTTCACGAGCGGTGCTGGCGGCCAGCGCTTCGCTTTCGCGGCGGGCGCGCAGCATGCCGGCCGGAGCCACATCCTCCAGCGGCAGCCCACGTCGCGCGGCGACCTCTTCGGGACGCTGGATCATCTTGAGCGCGGCGACCGTCGCGTGCACGACGTTGATCGCGTTGTCGCTACCCAGCGACTTGGAGAGAATGTCCCGCACGCCGGCACATTCCAGCACCGCACGCACCGCACCGCCGGCGATCACACCGGTACCGGGGCTGGCCGGACGCAGCAGCACAACGCCTGCCGCGGCCTCGCCCTGCACCGGGTGGACGATGGTCCCGCCGATCAGCGGGACGCGGAAGAATCCCTTGCGGGCCTCCTCGACACCCTTGGCGATCGCGGCCGGAACTTCCTTGGCCTTGCCGTAGCCGACACCGACCATGCCGTTGCCGTCACCGACGATGACCAGCGCGGTGAAGCTGAAGCGCCGACCACCCTTGACCACCTTGGAGACTCGGTTGATGGCGACAACCCGCTCCAGGAAGTTGCTCTTGTCTCCGTCACGGTCCCGACCGCCGCGGCCGCCACCATCGCGGCGGCCCCGGTTATCACGCGAGTCGCGACGGTCGTCGCGGCCCTCGTTAGTCGGGCCGGCCGTTCCAGCCGGTTGCTCCGCCATTATGCGGTCCTTCCAAAGTCGTTGAACATCATCAGAATTCCAACCCACCCTCGCGAGCGGCGTCGGCCAGTGCCGCGATCCGTCCGCCGTAGGTGTAGCCACCACGGTCGAACACCACGGTGTTGATGCCGGCGGCCTTGGCCCGCTCGGCGATCAACTGACCGACCCGAACGCTGTGAGCCTTCTTGTCGCCGTCCACGCCGCGCACGTCCGCCTCGATCGACGAAGCGGCCGCCACGGTCGTGCCAGTCAGGTCGTTGACCAACTGCACGTGGATGTGCCGCGACGAGCGGTGCACCACCAGGCGCGGACGCTCCGCAGTGCCCGAGATCTTCTTACGCAGCCGCGCGTGACGACGCAGCCGCTGCCTGCGCCGAACGGCAGACACGCTCTGCCCCAACGACTTCTGCGCGGTACCAGCTTGTGTTTGCGCCATGACTACTTACCTGTCTTTCCGACCTTGCGGCGGATCTGCTCGCCTTCGTAACGAATGCCCTTGCCCTTGTAGGGATCGTTCTTGCGAAGACGGCGGATGTTGGCCGCGATCTGGCCGACCTTTTGCTTGTCGATACCCGAGACCGAGAACTTCGTGGGTGTCTCGACCGCGAACGTCACGCCCTCGGGCGCGGTGATCAGTACCGGGTGGCTGTAGCCCAGGGCGAACTCGAGGTTGCTGCCCTTGGCCTGCACGCGGTACCCGACGCCGAAGATCTCCATCTTGATGGTGTAGCCCTGCGTGACACCGGTGACCAGGTTGGACACCAGGGTGCGGGACAGTCCGTGCAGCGACCGGTTGTGCCGGTCGTCGTCCGGACGGGTCACCACGATCGCGCCATCTTCGTTGCGCGCCACGGTGATCGGCTCGGAGACCTTCAAGTCCAGGGCGCCTTTGGGCCCCTTCACCGAGACCTGCTGGCCGTCGATGGAAACCTCGACCCCGGACGGAATCAAAATCGGTTGCTTACCAATACGCGACATGTGTCAGTCCTCTCTCACCACACGTACGCGAGGACTTCGCCGCCCACGCCCTGTCTGGCTGCCTGACGGTCGGTGAGCAGGCCCGAGGAGGTCGAGATGATCGCCACGCCAAGGCCGCCGAGAACCCGCGGCAGGCTGGTCGACTTGGCGTACACCCGCAGACCGGGCTTGGAGACCCGGCGCAGGCCGGCGATGCTGCGCTCCCGGCTCGGCCCGTACTTGAGCTGAACGGTCAGCGCCTTACCGACGCGCGCATCCTCGGTGTGG
The DNA here is from genome assembly GCA_035606475.1 of Mycobacterium sp. GTDB lineage: Bacteria > Actinomycetota > Actinomycetes > Mycobacteriales > Mycobacteriaceae > Mycobacterium. Next base: position 15,101 of record DATNFI010000009.1, read on the forward strand.
TAGTCGGTGATGTAACCCTCCCGCTTGAGGATCTCGGCGATATTGGCCTTGATCTTCGAGTGCGGCAGCGTCACCTCATCGTGGTACGCCGAATTGGCGTTGCGCAGACGTGTCAAAAAGTCTGCGATCGGATCCGTCATTGTCATGACAGCCGGTTCACCTTCCTCGCGGCGGTTCCCCTATCGAGGCCTGCCGCAACCATTTCCAATGGGTCAGTTGCTCAGTGCTGGTGTTACCAGCTGCTCTTCTGCACGCCGGGCAGTTCGCCCGCGTGCGCCATCTCGCGCAGGCAGATCCTGCACAGCCCGAACTTGCGGAACACCGCATGCGGACGGCCGCACTTGTTGCAGCGGGTGTAGGCGCGCACCGCGAACTTCGGCTTGCGCTGGCTCTTGATGATCAGTGCTTTCTTCGCCATCAGATCAGTTCTCCTTGAACGGAAAGCCGAGGGCGCGCAGCAACGCTCGTCCCTCGTCGTCAGTGGTCGCCGAGGTGACGACAGTGATGTCCATGCCGCGCGTGCGGTCGATGTTGTCCACGTCGATCTCGTGGAACACCGACTGCTCGGTCAGCCCGAAGGTGTAATTGCCCCTGCCGTCGAACTGCTTGGGCCCCAAGCCGCGGAAGTCGCGGATACGCGGCAGAGAGATCGTGATCAGTCGGTCCAGGAACTCCCACATCCGGTCGCCGCGCAGCGTGACCCGCGCGCCGATCGGCATGCCTTCACGCAGCTTGAATTGGGCGATCGACTTGGTGGCCTTGCGGATTTCCGGCTTCTGGCCGGTGATCAGCGCCAGGTCGTTGACCGCGCCATTGATCAGCTTGGCATCGCGGGCGGCGTCACCGACACCCATGTTGACCACGACTTTCACCACGCCCGGGATCTGCATGACGTTGGCGTAGGCGAACTCTTTGTTCAGAGCGTCACGGATCTCTTCGCGGTAGCGCGTCTTGAGCCGCGGCTGAACCTTCTCAGTCGTTGTCATGCCTCAATGTCCTTGCCGTTGCGCTTGGAGATGCGAACCCGCTTGCCGGACTCCTCGTCGACCCGGTAGCCGATCCGGGCGGGGTTACCGTCGGAGTCGACCACCATCACGTTCGAGACGTGGATGGCGGCTTCCTGCGTGACGATCCCGCCCGACTGCGCTCCGCGCTCATTGGTCGAGACAGCGGTGTGCTTCTTGATCCGGTTGACGCCCTGGACGAGCACCTTGTTGCGGGCCGGGTACGCCTGGATCACTTTGCCTTTGGCGCCCTTGTCCTTGCCCGAGATGACCAGGACGGTGTCGCCCTTGTGCACCTTCATTTACAGCACCTCCGGGGCCAGCGAGACGATCTTCATGAAGCGCTTCTCACGCAGTTCGCGGCCGACCGGCCCGAAGATGCGGGTTCCACGCGGGTCGTTGTCAGGCTTGATGATGACGGCCGCGTTCTCGTCGAACCTGATGTAGCTGCCGTCGGCGCGGCGGCGCTCCTTGACGGTGCGAACGATGACGGCCTTGACGACCTCACCCTTCTTGACGTTGCCGCCGGGGATCGCGTCCTTGACGGTCGCGACAATGACGTCGCCGATGCCGGCGTAACGCCTACCTGAGCCGCCGAGCACACGGATGCACAAGATCTCCTTGGCACCGGTGTTGTCGGCCACCTTCAGCCGCGATTCCTGCTGAATCACTCGATCTCCTGACCTGGTTCACGTATGCACGCCCACGCGTGGAGGGGCCGGTAGACATGGTCCACCAGACCGGTCGTGCATGGTCTTCGTTGTCGAAACGCACGCGGGGCTGACGGTGAAGCTCGAGATGCCAGCCGAGGTCTGCCCACGGCAACCCCTAGAGTCTAGGTGAAGACCTGCTCAGAGCAAAATTCCTGGTCTAGTCGCGTATGCCGCCGATTCTGCGGACGTCGCCGAGATGGTGGACGCCTTCGTGCATCGCTTGGCGGACCAGCCACCGTGCGGTGCGCTCCTCTCCCGGCAGACGCGTCGCGACGCGGTCCCAGTCTCGTGCTTTGGTACGGGCGATTTGCTCGCAGAAACCCGCAGCAGCTGCTGAGAGTTCGTCCAGCGTGGCATTTATGTCGCAATCGTTGTACCGGAAGCGCCGCGCCCGCAAGTCGTTGAACATCGGCTCCAGCGCGGGCCGACTTTCCGTGCAGGTGCGGTGCAATCGGATGGTGAAGCTGACGTAGACATCGCGAAGGTGGCAAAGATACTCGGCGACCGACCAGATTTGCCGACCTTGTACCCGGCACGCTTCAGGCGATATGGCGGAGACCGCCTCCCGGACGGCCTCGGGCAAGCCTCCGATGGCACCGACGGCGTCATCGATGGAGATCTCCGAATAGACCAGCGCACAGACATCACAGGTGTAGTCCTCGGCAGCCAACGGCGGTAGCTGCAAGTGATTATCCGGGCGCGATGCGGGCATATAAGAATCCTCCGACTTATCATCGCCCCCACGATCAGAATTAAAAGGGTGGGGGTTCGTCGTCGTCGGCTGGTGGTGCGGGTCCGCATGAAACGGCGTGGCGTGCATGGTGGTTGCGTTGTCGTTCGGTGGCGATGTAGTGGGCGCGGTTTTGGGCGCGGGTGCGTTGGCGGCGGGGCATCTTCGCGGTCCGGCCGGCGCAGTGCCGGCGGTGTGGGCCGGGGCTCAGCGTTGAGGTGGGGGTGCACAACGTCGGGAACAGCAGGGCGCTGCCCGGGGTGGTGATGAAGATCTGCCCGGACGGGGAGGTCCAGATGACTGTGCCGTCGGGGAGTTGGTGGTCGTGCCAGCCCCAGAACGTTTTGAGCAGGTGATGACGCCGGCACAGGGCCTTGAGGTTGGAGGCGTGGGTGGGGCCGCCGTCGGCGTGCGGGACGGTGTGGTCAAGGTCGCAGCGTGTTGCGGGCTCGTCGCAGCCCGGGAAGCGGCAGGTCAGATCGCGGCAGCGGACGAAATCGGCCAACGCCTGCGAGGGTGTGTAGCCGGTTTCCGGTGGGGCGTCGGCCGGGTGGATCAGCGGCCGCAGCTTGGCCGAGCGCGCGAGCTCAGCGACGAGTTCGGCGGGGATCAGCGCGTCAGCGCCGGTCATCGAGCCCGGCAGGTGGCCGGTGCCATCAACGGTGGCTTGCTCGGCGATGACGTGGATCACCACCGGGCTCGGCGGTGGCGTGGCGAAGGCCGGGCAGCCCGGGCGCCCGCAGCGGCAGGCCAGCCGGTCGGCTCCGATCGCCAGCGCGCCCATGGCGTCGGCGCGGCGCTGGTTGCGGGTGCGCGGGTCGTCGGCGCAGACGGTGGCGGCCAACGCGTCGAGTCGGGCGTCGACGGCGTGGGCGTCGGTGGTGTGCAGGCGCCCGAACATCTCGCTGATCCCGTCGGCGTCGCCGAAGAACCCGACTTCGCGTTCCCCGCGCCGCTCCCGGCGGCGGCGCACCGCGTCGCGATCGGCGCGGGCCACGACCTGATCGACATAGGCGCCCAACCTGCCCTGGGTGATGCCGGTCCACCGCGGCACCCTGGTCGCCAGCTGCGCGTCGACGGCGGCCAACAGGTCAGCATCGGTGATCAAATCGGTGCGGTAGACGATGGTCTGAAACGTCCGGTAATCGATGTCACCGGCCACCAGCAGCGCACCCACCCGCGGCAGCCGCACCCGCATCGCTCGCGCGTAGTCGAGGTAACTGTCGGCCAGCCCACGCGTGATACCCAGGACCGCCGCGATCTCGGCGGTGATCGCATCATGGCTGTCGGTACCCCAACTCTCGCGCTCCCCGAAACGCCGCAGCCACAACACGTCCAGCTCGCCGATCACCGCCAACCGCTGCCCCGCGGCCCGGTTCTCGGCGCGCGCCGCCCCCCGCAGCCGCTCCACCACCGAATCGAACATACATTCGATTATGCCAGATCGGGGCGACACATGCCTCTGGAGATGACAGGCGACATCGGTCCCCCATCCGACGGCCGGTTGCGGGAATGAACCTGCCGCGCCTCGTGACGCGTCAGTCCCCCTGCACGATGTAGGCGTAGATGTACAACGCCATGGCCGTCGCCAGCGCGAGCAGCACCCACTGCACCAGCGCCTGGTCGATCATCGAGCCCGGCGGTGGCGCGCCGGGGAGAATATTTCGCAGCGGAACGATCGCGAACAGGTTTGCCGCGTACCAAGTGGCGAAGGGCGGCATGAACTTTCGCCGGCCCATCGCCATCGGAATGGCCACGATCAGCGCCAGGGTCGGCAGGCTGATCAAGACCAGGATGATGCCGAGATCGAAGATCAGCGGGCCCTTCGCCCGGCGCAGCGTGACGATCACATTGCTGGTGTTGTGGTGGCCGGTTTCACTGGCGTCGCTATTGCGCTGGGTGGTTGCGTCCCAGCCATCCATCGCCCCGGTCACCTGAACTTGCGCCGGAAGTCGCTTGCGGTCGGCGCCATTGCCCACGAACACGTCCGCCGAGATCGCCTCGCTGCGATAGGAATCGAACGGCCAGTTGCCGGGATCGCCATTCGCCTGGATCGTGGTGCTGACCTGTGCCGGCGCCTTGCCCGCCGGATATTTCAGGTCACCGAGATCGTTGGGCGGGTACAGCCGCACGGCGATGTCGGTGTTCAACTCGTCAAAGCGCTTGTCCTCCAACGACTCACCCGGGTAGATGAGCACATTCACCGTGAGGCGGTTGGTCGTGGGCTTCAGCTCTTCCAGCCGGATCTGCACCACCGTCTCATCGGGCCCGGCCTGACTCAGGTCGAGTGGCGGCAGTGGGCCTTCGGACTTTTGCAGCAGATGAACGCCGAACAGCGAAAGACCGTAGGCGCCGACCACCACCATCATGATGGCCACACCAATCACAATGCGCGGCCGATGCCGGTCCTTCTCAGATGGTGGCGATGAGACTGTCGACGGCGTCTGCACGGTCATTGCTCGCTGCCGTCCCCGAGATCGTGCCCCGCTTCCCTGAAGCGGACGGCCACGGGGCGGTGAACGTCAGCCTGTGGGGGCAACACGCGCGTCACGTTAGCGAAAGCAGGAGCCGATCGCGCGGCGAAAGAACGATCCTCGGCAGCACGCCCGAATCTCGTCACCCGCTAGCCACCCGGCAGTAACGCGCAGTTCAGGAACACTAACGGGAATGATGAATTCGCCCATGGGGCGGGACAGTTCGGCCCTCGACCCGTTAATCTAGCGACGGTTCGCGCGCTCGACTCGCGAGCCGTAAATCTCAACAAAGTATCGACGTCCAGGGTGAGGCAAGCGACATGAAGCACAAACGACTAGCGGCTGCCGTGAGTTTGCTGGCCGCGGGAGCCACAGTGCTGTCGGGATGCGAAGTCCCGCACACCAGCATGGCGTACGCGAGCGAGGTCGTGAGCTGTGGTGGCAAGTCGGCGATATCGGCCAGCGGCTCCACTGCGCAAACCAACGCGATGAAGGGATTCGTCAGCGCCTACAGCAAGTCCTGCCCCGGACACAGCCTGAACTACACGGCCAACGGCTCGGGCGCCGGCATCGCCGACTTCCTTTCCGGTAAAAGCGATTTCGCCGGTTCCGACACTCCCCTGAGCAACGACCAGTACGCCACCGCCAAGCAACGCTGCGGCGGCGCCGAAGCGTGGAACCTGCCGGTGGTCTTCGGTCCGCTGGCCATCACCTACAACCTCCCGAACGACTTCCTGGTCCTCGACGCGCAGACCGTCGCCGGCATCTTCAACGGCAGCATCACCCGCTGGGACGACCCCCAGATCGCGGCGCTGAACGCGTCGATGCCGTCGGAAGACATCCACGTCGTCTACCGCAGCGACAAGTCCGGCAGCACGGCCAACTTCCAGGACTATCTGAAGGCCGCCGCGCCCGGCGTGTGGAAGCAGGGCACCGGCAAAGAGTTCAAGGGCGGCGTCGGCACGGGCGCCAAGGGCAACGACGGCACCTCGTCGATGGTGAAGAACACCGAAGGTTCGATCACCTACAACGAGCTGTCGTTCGCCATGGACCAGGGCCTTTTCGCCGCGGAGATCAAAACCCCGGCCAGCCGAAAGACCCGGCGCCCGGTGCGAATCGGCACCGACTCGGTGGGCAAGACCATCGCCGGGGCCAAGATCGTCGGCAAGGGCAACGACCTGGTGCTCGACCTGTCGTCGTTCTACAACCCGAGCCAGGACGACGTCTACCCGATCGTGATGGCGACGTACGAAATCGTCTGCTCGAAGTACCCCGACCCGCAGACCGGTTTGGCGGTCAAGGCCGCGCTGCAGGCCACCCTCGGGCCCGGCCAGATCGACCTGGACAAGCACGGCTACATCCCGCTGCCGCCGGACTTCCAGTCGAAGGTGATGGCGGCGGCCACCGCCATCAGCTGACCCGGTCGCTCACGCACCGGAATCCGATGTGGGTGGTCGCGGTGTCCTGCGATTGCGGCGAGCGGGCCGCCGGCCGGTATCGGTGGCAGTACTCCGGCGCACACAGGTGTGAGCCGCCTTTCAGCGTCTGCATGATCGTCGGATCAGCGGGTCCCGTTGGCGCACAACAGGTCTTGGCCGGCTGATCCAGTCGGTGGTGGGCAGCGAACTCGGTGGTCGTCCACTCCCAGACGTTGCCGATCATGTCGAAGAGGCCGAATCCGTTCGGCGGGAACGCGGCCACCGGGGACGTGCCGGACCAGCCGTCGTTGCGATAGGGGAATCGGCCCTGCCAGGTGTTGGCCATCGGTTTCCCGTCGGGCATCTCGTCCTCACCCCAGGCGTAGGTAGTGGTGGCGCCGCCACGCGCGGCGTATTCCCATTCGGCCTCGGTCGGCAGTCGCCGGCCCACCCAACGCGCGTACGCCGCCGCGTCGGGATAGGCCACCTGAACCACCGGATGCTCAGCGCGGTCGGCGATGTCGCTGCCCGGCCCGAACGGATGCCGCCAACTGGCACCCGGCACCCACTCCCACCATTGCCGCCAGTCCCGCAAGTCGACCGGACCCGCTGTGGGTCGGAATACCATTGCGCCAGAAGCGAGTTCGCCCACGTCGGCACCCGGGTAGAGAGCCGGGTCGATCGGCTGCTCGGCCACCGTGACATAGCTTGTCGCGCCGACGAATTCGGCGAATTGAGCATTGGTGACGGGGTGGCGCTCGATGGCGAAGGCGTTGACGCGCACCGTGTGTATCGGCGCTTCCTCGGGGTAGAAGCTGGTCGAGCCCATCCGGAATGACCCGGACGGCAGGTCGACAAGCTCGGTAGGCATCAATTCAGGGTATGACGACCGCGAAATCCTGCATCAGCGCGGCTTTCGCCGGGACAAACTCGGCAGCATCCTCGGGTCCCTCCATATGGATGGTGACCAGGTAATTCTTCGTGTTGGTCCAGATGTGGGTGATGCGGTCGGCGAAGGCAACCGCACCCCCCGTCCCGGTGAATGTCCCGGTCAGCTTCTGACTGCTGTAGCCGCAGAACGTGGCGCCGACGGTGTCGACGTACAGATCGGCCTTGGTGCGAGCGAGCGCGTCGGCGTACTCGGAGAAGGCCGCGGCGGGATCGAGTTTCGTCGCGGCAATGGTCACCGTGCCCGTCATCGAGTCGGGACCGCTGAGTGACAACGCCAAGTCTTCATGGCCCGGCTCGCTGGTCCACCCGTCGGGGAGCGTGAACGTGATCCGCGGCGCGGCCGCGGCGACCACCTGAGCGACCGTGCCGATGCCGCCGCTGGCCGGTCCGGGGAAGCAGAGGAATGCGTTGGGCGGAATGTGATCGGGCACGGTGGTCTCGACGCCTGGGACCGGTGCGCCGCGGCTCGGCCGGGGCTGACGCGCCTGCGCGGCCGACCCACCGGTCCACACGGCCACCCCGCCGATGTTCCTGACGCATCCCGGCAGCACGATCGTCACGGCGGCCGCAACCAGCGCGGCGCACAGCACTCTGGAGGACGGCTCAGTCACGCGAAAAGGCTAGCGCCAATTCCTTTTCCACGTCTTGATACGGTCGCCCGGATAGGTCGACGGTGACCTGCGAGATGGTGCCCCCGGTGAACGCGAACGGCGCCTTGTAGCGACTGGACACCGCCGAACCGCCGTTGCGCCCGACGGTGATGCCGGCGCCGGCCAACCCGAAGGTCCCCGGATGCGATTGCACGTCGGCCAGCGTGCCGACCGTCGCGTCATCGATGTGCAGCGTGAGCTCACCGAGGGGGGTGTGGCTGTTTTCCACCGTGCCGGTGCGGGCGTAGCGAACTCCGAACAGATGCCGGCCCAGCGGCACCGCCTCCGACGAAGCGACTTCCTGCTGACGTTCGCCGAGGAAGTTGTATACGTAGTGCAGCCGACCATCCTGGATGAACAGCACGTGCCCACCGTGGCCACCGCCCTGCTTGAACAGCACCCCCTCGGCGCCGGTGCTGTCGATCGTGACGTCGGCGAGCACCGCGAACGAGCGGCCGCGTAGTTCGGCGCCGGCGCCGATCCCGACGTCGGCGCAGTCGGGATAGTAGGTGTAGCTGGTGCGGTCACCGCTCAACAGCGGCCGCGAACGCATCAGGGTCTCCAGGACGTTGAGGTCCGACAAGGGCAGACCGTTGTACTTGGCGGCCTCGGAAAACCACAGCGCCTTAAGCTCTTCCAGCTTTTCGGGGTGCTCGCCGGCCAGGTCGTGGCACTGGCTGCGGTCCGCCTCGATGTGGAAGAGCTCCCAGCGGTCGGCGTCGAAATGACCCCAGCCCGCGGGGGTGGCGGCATGCACGGTGTTGGCGAACCAGCCGTTGTGCCAGATTCCCCGAGTCCCCAGCATCGTGTAGAACTGGGTCTGCTTGCCGGTGTCGGCGGACGGATCGGCAAGCGCGGCTTTGAAACTCACGCCGTCCAGCGGTTTCTGCGGAACGCCCTTGACGGTCTCCGGCGGCTGGATGTTCAGCAGGTCGTAGACCGTCGGGGTGACGTCACACACGCTGACGTAGTTGTCGCGGACCTCGCCGTGCGCCGTAATCCCGTTGGGCCAGGACACAATTGCGGTGTCGGCGATGCCGCCTTCGTGCGAGGCATACCGCTTGTAGAGCTTGTAGGGCGTGTTGAAGGCCATCGCCCACCCGATCGGGTAGTGGTTGTAGGTCTGCGGTCCGCCGAGCTGGTCGAAAAGTTTCATGCTTTCTTCGACGGTGTCGATGTAGCCGTTGAAGAACTTGCCTTCGTTGACCGACCCGTTGGGGCCGCCCTCGCCGCTGGCTCCGTTGTCGGAGATCACCACGATCAGGGTGTTGTCCAGCTGACCCGATTCCTCGAGATAGTCCAGGACACGGCCGATCTGGGCGTCGGTGTAGCTCAGAAAACCCGCGAATACCTCCGCCATTCGACTGAAGAGTCGCTTCTCTTCGTCGTTGAGCGAGTCCCACGGCCGAACGGTGTCCTGCAACGGCCAGGGTTGCCCGTCGGGACCCTTGACGTCGAGGTAGGGATTGACCGGCGACAGCTCGGTGTCCTGCGGGACGATGCCCATCGATTTCTGCCGCTCCAGCACGATCTCGCGATAGCGCTCATAGCCCATGTCGAACTTGCCGGCGTAGCGGTCCGCCCACTCCTGGAAGACGTGATGCGGGGCATGGCCCGCGCCGGGGCACACATAGCTGAACCACGGCTTGTCCGGTGCGATCACCTTCGCGTCGCGGATGAACTCAATTGTCTTGTCCGCGATGTCTTTCGACAGGTGGTAGCCGTCCTCCGGGGTGCCCGGCGGGCTCACCTGGTGGTTGTCGTACACCAGGTCCGGATACCACTGGTCGGTCTCACCGCCCATGAAGCCGTAGAAGCGCTCGAAGCCGCGCGACGTCGGCCAGTGCCGCTTGGTCGCGGCCTGATTCGACTCTTCGAGCGGGGTCAGATGCCACTTGCCGACGCAGTAGGTGTTGTATCCCTGTTCGGCCAATACCTCAGACAGCAGCGCGGTTTCGAACGGAATGCGGCCGTTCGAGTTGGGGAAGCCTTCGGTGAATTCCTCGATCATGGCCATGCCCACCGTGGTGGCGTTGCGCCCGGTCAGCAGCGCGGCCCGGGTCGGCGAGCACAACGCGGTCGTGTGGAACTGTGACAAGCGCACACCGTGCTCGGCGATGCGCGACATCGCGGGCATCTCGACGAGGCCACCGAAACAGTCCCAGGTCGCGATGCCGGTGTCATCCCACACCAGATACAGGACGTTGGGCGCGCCAGCCGGCGCGGTCGGAGCGGCGTACGGACCCCAATCCGGTTCCGAATCACGGATATCCAGTTCGATCTTGCCGTTGAACTCGGTCGCCATCCTGGCCTC
>DATNFI010000010.1:0-15254 GCA_035606475.1 Mycobacterium sp.
CCAAGCGCGCATGCACCGTGCTGGTTGCCGGACGATCAGAGGTCAAAACCCGCGCGGCGGTGTATGGACTGGACCATACGTAAAGGTTTGCGCAGAACACCTTGCCGAACTCGAACAATGGACGATTGACGTAGTGGGAAAGGCGATCCCTCGCTGCGGCACCTGCCACCCGGCGCCAAACGCCGTACGGCCAGAGTCAGTTTCGCAGAGCGAACAAGCGATCGGGGGTCAGTTGTCCCAAGAACGTTGCGAGGTCCACGGACCTCTAGTCGAGGTCTGGACCGATGACCACATCCGCTTCGGACGCGGGCCCGAGTGGCAAGAGCGCCTGCGAACCGCGATCCGAACGCGCTGCCGGCAGCTCACACCCTCGCCCGAGCAGGTGCTGCACGCCACATTTTTCGGCGCTAAGCCTGCCAACGCGGACGTTGAAAACCTGGTGCTCTACAACATCGATTCGTTTGCAATTGCCGGCAGCAACGGAATCCGGTTTGAGCTCGGCGCTGCTGTGCCGCCGACTCCCGATGGCGCAGAGTATCCGTTCTGCTATCGCTATGCACTCGCACCACAATCGGGTTCCTACGTGAACTGGAAGGAGCGGCGAACGCTGGCTTCATTCGACTGGACCGACCTCGGCGCGTTCGCCGGCGAAAAGCGGCTGGCGCAGGTTTGGCTCGCACTCGCGCGGGGACAGGGGGATGTGGTCGAGCCTGCGCGCTCGCCCGACACGCCATTCGCCGTCAGGGTTGAGATCCGGCCGCCTACCGGGACTCGGCCGGTTTTGGGCGGATTGGTGAAGGGGATCTTCGATGGCGTGATCTGCGCGTTCCAGGCCCACACTGATACGGCGGTTCTGCCCGAGGTCGCAGCACGTATTGCGAGAGCACTTTCCACGGATCCGGCGGAGATTCAACGACACCTTCTCGATCAGCGCCGAGCGGTGCTTGGTGCGGTCCCACGGCTCGTGGACATCTACCGCACGGGCGTCAAGTGGGACCCGGTCGACCACCTTTGCATGGCCGGCGAGTTGCTCCCCGCCGAACCAGTCGGCCCGCGCTGGGCTATCAGGGGTGAGATCGTCGAGCTCTCCCACTGACGTGAGATTTCCAAGACAGGTGGGGCGTCCCTCGATTCAGACCGGCACGGCGCGCAGCGCGGCGGGCAGGCTGGGCAGGAAATGCACGGTGGCGAACGCGCGAATGTCCTCGTCGTCGGCGATCGGCTGGCGGCCCGGTAACAACAGCAACATCGCCGCGTAGCGCAGGATGGTGTCGGCCAGCTCGTCGACGGCGTCCGCGCCGATTCGCTCGGCGAACCCGTCCGGGAAGATGACCCGAAGCGCGGCGGCCATCCGCTCGACGGCGGCGCCCCAATGTTGGTGAGCCAACTCGATCATCAGGCCGGGCTCGTCGGCGAGCATCCGGGTCAGCACCCGGTGCTGGCGGAACCGCACCATCGACAGCGTGAACGCCTCGACGTAGTAATTCGATTGCGGCCGACGGTTTTTCAGTTCGTCGGCGATGTTCGCGAATAGGACGGCGTTCTCGCGGTCGATGACCGCGGCGACCAACTCGTCGCGGTTGGCGAACCGCCGGTAGATGGTGGTGCGGCTGACCCCGGCGCGTCGGGCGACGTCGTCGAGGGCGACCCGGCGGAAGCCATGCTGCTCGAACTCGACGACCGCGGCGTCGAGGATGGCGTTGGTGGCCGCATCAGCCCCTGGCATAGCCCGCTCTGGCAAAACCGTTGTAGCGCACCCGCATCGGCAAATGGTCCCACAACCAGTTCACCGGCCGCGACCGCCACATCGCGGCGAACCGCTGATAGCGGCGTTCCTGGCGGTCGCTCCAGGGCAGACCGAGCAGTTCGCGGCCCCGCGGCGGCATCCCGCCGGTTGTCAGGAACGCCGCGACCGGGTTGAACACCGGCGACACCAGACGCCATGCCAGCGGCGACACGCCCCTGGGTCGCGGAAATCCTTTAGTCACATATCCCACACCGTATTTCGCGGTCGGGTGGGCGACCATGACGTGGTCCATCATGTGATCCCAGTACTTCTCGAACTCCGGGTAGTCGGCGGGCATCGGCCGTTCGCTGACGCCGTAGCGGCGATACCAGGTCTTCGACTCGAGGTAGATCTGCTGCTTCTCTTCGTCGGTCAGCCGCTTGACGAAAGTGTCGGCGAAGTAGAGGACCTGCTCGACGAAGGTGGCGTGCGCCCAGAAGTAGGTGTCGGGGTCGAGCGCGTGATACCGGTCCCCGCTTGGCATTTCGCCCTTGATCTGGTGGTGGAAGTCACGGACCTGCTGGCCGGTGTTGTCGTCGTCGGACCCGTAGACGGTTTTAAAGATCGGCGGCAGCGAACGCTTGATCCGGGCCGAGGTGTCGCTGAAGAACACCGAGTGGTCGAGCACGCCCTGCCCCAGCTCGGCCAGCATGTTCTGCAGCACCGCCGGTCGCGGCCCGATCAGGAACATCCGGTTGTCGCCGAAGTAGCGCCAGACCAGCGACTGCGGCCCGAGTGGCAGGGCATCGGCGGTGGCATCGACGTCGGACTGCTCGCGCAACTCGGTCATGTGGGACAGTGTTACAGATTTCGCACTTTGTATCAACTGCGGCTCGGGTCAGTGCCCGCGGACCGCGACAACCGCCTTGTTCAGCAGGTCGGTGAGGCGCGCCGGATCGCCCTTCCCGCCGACGGCAATCTCGACCCGGTTGCTGAGCTCGGCACGAAACGTCGTTTCGTCGACCGTCTTCGGACCCTCCGGGGTGGTCAGGTCCATGTGCGTCTTGGTGCCGGTGGTCTTGATGCCGGCGATAGGTGGACCGGGAATGCGTTCGGCGGTGCCCTTCACTTCGTCGGGGACGGTGAAGGCGACGCGATCACAGCCGGCGACATCGGGTGGATCCGCCACGGGCGCCGGCGATTCCACGATCAGGATCACGATCTGGTCAGGCTTACGGACCGTGACGCCCTGAATCTGGCTGCCCGCCACAAGATGCGTCGACTTCGACAGCAATGCTCCGCACTGCGGCGGGTCGTAGCGGAAGTCTTTACGCATACCGGCCAGGGTTTTGGCCTCTTCCTCGTTCACTGCGGCATGTGGAATCGGGGTGGCCTCAGACTCCGGCGGGAGTTGCAGCCCGACCTGGTCGATCCGGGAGATGTCGAAGCCGCCGGGCGCTTCCGACGTGGTGGTGGATGCGCTTTGGGTTGGGCCCTCGGACTTGTGTGCGGACCCGCATCCGGCCAGCGCCGAGCCGGCCGTCACTGCGATCAGTAATGCGATACCTACCCGTGGTGCGCCAGCGGTTGAAAGCATTTCCCGACCCTAGCAACCGGGCGTTGTTGCCGGAATGTTGTCAGACCGTTGCCGCCCAGCGCCCGTTGCCTTGGCACGATTCGCTGGTGGATTCAATGAGCCGCCGTGCTGCGTTGCGCCTGGGGGCTCGTGCCTTCGCGGGTGGAGCGGGCGTCTGGGCACTGGGTGCTCTGGTGGATCCGATCCAGGTACCGGCCGATCCCGGCTCGGTTCAGCCCGCGGCGCCGGTGCCGCCACCACCCGTCGCCGCGCCAACTCCGTTGCCGACCAAGGTGTCCGGCTCGTTCGTGTCGGCGGCCCGCGGGGGCGTGCCGACGAACTACATCATCGCCCGGCCGCCCGGTATCACCGGCCCACTGCGGCCGGTGATCGCGTTGCACGGCGTGCGCGGCAGCGCCAAACAGGTGATGAGCTTCGGCGTCGAACAGACGCTTGCCGATCTGGTGAAGGCGGGCCACCCGCCCTTCGCGGTGGTCGCGGTCGACGGCGGCGACACCTACTGGCACCGGCGCGCCGGCGGCGAGGACGCGGGTGCGATGGTGCTCAACGAGCTGATCCCGATGCTGTCGACGATGAGCCTGGACATCACCCGCGTGGGTTTCATCGGCTGGTCGATGGGCGGCTATGGCGCGCTGCTGCTCGGCGCCCGGCTGGGGCCCGCGCGCACCGCCGGGATCTGCGCCGTCAGCCCGGCGCTGTACCAGTCCTACACCGCCAGCACGCTCGGGGCGTTCGACAGCTACGACGACTGGACGCACAACACGGTCTTCGGATTGCCTGCGCTGGCGTCGATTCCGTTGCGGATCGACTGCGGCAACGACGACCGCTTCGCGCCGGCCACCTACCAATTCATCGGCCAACTCCACACCCCACCGGCGGGCGGATTCACCCCCGGTGGACACGACGAGGCGTACTGGCGTCAGCAGCTGCCCGGCGAGCTGGCCTGGCTGGCGTCCTGATCTAGTCCTGAAACTGCTTGAGCCGCAAGCTGTTTGTCACCACCAGCAGCGACGAGCAGGCCATCGCAGCACCGGAGATCATCGGGTTCAACCAGCCCAGCGCCGCCAGCGGGATTGCCGCGGCGTTGTAGGCGAACGCCCAGAACAGATTCATCCGGATCGTCCGCAGCGTGCGGGCCGATAGCCGCAGCGCGGTCGGCACGGCGTGCACCTCGGTGCGCATCAGCGTGAGGTCGCCCGCGTCGATCGCGGCGTCGGCGCCGCTGCCCATCGCCATGCCGATATCGGCGACGGCCAGCGCCACCGAGTCGTTGACGCCATCGCCGACCATGGCCACGGTTCGGCCGCGAGCCTGCAAATCCTTGACGGCGTCCGCCTTTTCGGTGGGCAGCAGGCCGGCGATCACGTTGTCGGGCGCGATGCCGACTTGTTCGGCGACATGGCGGGCCACCGGCGCGCTGTCGCCGGTGAGCAGCATCGGGGTGATGCCCATCGCGGTCAATTCGGCGATCGCCGCGGCGCTGTCGGGCTTGACCTGATCGGCCAGCGTGATCACGCCGCGCACCTGGCCGCCCCACGTCACCTGCACGGCGGTCTGCCGGGCCGGTGCCAGCAGGTCGACGCCGGCCAGCGACCCGGCCCGCGATACCGCGACCTCGACGCCGTCGACCACGCCGACCACCCCGGTTCCGGGGTCGTTGGCGAATTCGGTTGGACCGCTGCAGATCTCGAGTCCGCGGTCGCGGGCGGCCGCCACGATCGCCGCCGCCACCGGATGCTCGGACGCCGACTCGACCGCGGCCGCGCGGGCCAGCACGAGGTCGGCGTCTTCGCCGGGCCGGGCCTCGACATCCTCGACGGTCATGGCGCCGGTGGTCAGGGTTCCGGTTTTGTCGAAGACGACGGTGTCGACGCCCTCGATGGTCTCGAGCAGTTTCGGGTCTTTGATCAGGATGCCCAGCTGCGCGCCGCGGCCGGTGCCGACCAGAATCGCGGTCGGGGTGGCCAACCCGAGCGCGCACGGACAGGCGACGATCAGCACCGCGACGGCCGCGGTGAACGCCGACGCCGCCGGCTGTCCGGTCAGCAGCCAGCCCGCCATCGTCACCGCCGCGATCAGCAGCACGGCCGGGACGAAGATCGCCGCGACCCGGTCGGCCATCCGCTGGACGGGGGCCTTGCCGGTCTGGGCGTCGCTGACCAGCTTGGCCATTCGGGCCAGCTGGGTGTCGGCGCCGACCCTGGCCGCGCGCACCAGCAGCCGGCCGTAGGTGTTCAGCGAACCACCGACCACGATGTCGCCCGTCGTCACGTCGACCGGTACCGGCTCGCCGGTCATCGCCGAGGTGTCCAAAGCCGTTGCGCCATCGACGATTACACCATCGGCAGCCACCCGCTCCCCCGGTCGCACCACGACGACGTCGCCGAGCTGTAGCTGCGCGACCGGCACGCGAACCTCGTCGCCGTCGCGCAGCACCACCGCGTCCTTGGCACCCAGACTCAACAGCGAGCGCAGCGCGGCTCCCGTCGCGCGCTTGGCGCGCGCCTCGGCGAAGTGACCGGCCAGCTGGAACACCGTGACGGCGGCGGCGACTTCGAAGTAGACCGGGCCCGCTCCCCGCAGCACCGCGGCCGTCGACCACAGATAGGCGGCCAGCGTCCCCAGCGAGACCAGCGTGTCCATCGTCGACGTGCGATGCCGCAGGCCCAGTAGCGCCGCGTGGTGGAACGGATAGCCGCCCCACACCACCACCGGCGTGGTCAGCGCCAACGCCAGCCACTGCCAGCCGGCGAACTGCCAGCCCATCACCATCGAGACGGCGACAACGGGGATCGCCAGCAGCGTCGATCCGATCAGTCGCGGCCGCAGCTCGTCGTGCGGGGCGTCGTCCGAGGGCCCGAACGGGTCGACGATCACCGAAGCCTGATAACCCGTCGACTCCACGGCGCGGATCAAGTCGTCCGCCGACACGGCGGGCTCGTGCTGAACATGGGCCCGTTCGAGCGCGAAATTCACCGCGGCTCGCACGCCGTCGAGCCGGTTCAGCGCGCCTTCGATGCGGACCGCGCAGGACCCGCAGCTCATGCCGCGCAGGTCGAGATCGGTGGTGGTCATGCCACTGCGGCGCGGCCGGTCCGCCGCAGTCGGGCGATGCCGACCACCGCCAGCATCCCGGCGATTGCCGCGAGCAGCAGGGTCAGCAGCAGCATCGACGGGTCGTACACCACTGATGTGGTGGCCGGCTGGTCCTTGACGACGGGTGCGACCTCCACGGTGGTGCGCACCGCCGACCAGCTGGCCGCGCAGCCCGCCACCGCAGCGCAGGCCAGCAGCAGCTCGACGACAGCGCGGAAACGTGCCATCACCAGCGTGAATCCTCGGAGTCGTCGTCCGGCGGCTGGTAGGGCCCAACCCGCTCTTCGACCAGCGGGGTGAGCACATTGCGCAGGTGACGGTGTCGCCGCGCCCAGGCCTGAGCGGTGCGGCCGCCGGTGAGCCGCAGGCCAATGCCGGTGCGGCCCTTGGGCACCCCGACCAGCTCACCGAGCGCGCGGGCGGACTGCCAGCGTTCCACGTCTTTCGGCGACGTCAGCGGGCTGCCGGGTTCGGGGTACACATGGACGATTTCGGATACCTTGATCGTCTCGGTGCCCTGGCGCAGCGTCTGCGGGGTCAGCACCACCGACGTGTGGATGCGCGCCGCTTTGACTTGCAGCCCAATGAAACCCGACACCGTCACCAGGAAGAACACCGGGACCGTGAGCTGCCAGCCGTTGCCGTTGGACTTCTCGATCCACAGCATGACCGCCGCCGAGATCGGACCGGCCAGCAGCCAGTACCAGCTGGCGCCGACCTCGCGAAAGATCGGCGCGGCTTCGGTTTCGGTGCCGGCAGTCACGCCCTCCATCATCCCCTGCTGGACCGGCGGCCAAACCACCTGGGGTGGTTACCGCCCGGCGTGCTAGGGCGTGGGGGTCGGCGGGGAGTCCCAGGGGCCGGGGCCGGGCGCCGCGTGATGGCATCCCGTCTGGCCCTCGACGGTCATCAGCGGGGGCACCGGGGTGGTCGGAGTGCCGATGGTGAGCCGCGGGTTGCCGTGATCACGCGGCAGCTGCCCACTCACCGACTGGCCCTTCGTCACGTCGATCTTCTCGGCGTGATGGGCCCGCAGGACGTCCGCGGCCGCCGCGATCACGGCCTCCCGGTCGGCGGGCGACGACGGCGCGGGCGTGTCGTAGTGCGGGAGCTGATAGACCGCTCCGCTGAGGAACGTGAACGGCGGGTCGCAGCCGGCCTGGCCGCCGTGAGTGACGGCCGACCACCGGGCCTGCGGGTAGACCCGCTGCACGGCATCCCGCATTTCCGCCGCGACCGAGATCAGGTCGTTGGCGGCGTCCTGCAGTGAATCACGTTGGCTGAGTTGGCTTTCCAGCGGTGTGGCGGACGGCTGACCCGGGCGCGGCCACGGGTAGGGGTCGTAGTGGCAGCCCGACAGCATCGCCGCGACAACTGCGGCGATCGCCGCGCGCCACCGGCGAGACGTCATCTCAGTTTCCTGTCTTCGTCGCGTGCGGCACTCCCGACAGCACTGCCGCCAAGTTATATCCCGACATCCGCAGTGCGCCATCGACGGCGCGCGGGTAGTCGGCGTGCACGTCGGCGGCCGCGCGGCTGATGCCCAGGATCGGGTCGGCGCCGGCCGCCGTCGACAGCGGGATGATGCCGGCGACCTGGTTGGGGGTGTTGCCGAACCACTGGTCGTTGACGCCGCTGCCACCCAGCACGTCGACCAGGCCCAGCACGCCGAGCGGCATCAGCGGCGGCACGACGAGCGCGGGGAGCAGCGCCTGCCCGAACTCGGGGGCCTTTTGGATCAGCGCGATCGGATCGTGGGCCGCCTGCTCGAAGAACGCGTGCCCGCCCGGCGCCAGGTGCAGGTCGCCGACGTTGTTGAGCTCCAGGCCCGGCGAGCCGTAGAAGACGACGTCGTGGACGTGGCTGTCGCCCTGCTGTAACGCCAGGCTGGTGACCAGCGAGCCATAGGAGTGTCCGAACGCGGTGATCTCCTGCTCCGGGTTCTGGCTGGTTGCCGCCAGCCCCTGCCAGAAGCTGTTCAGATGTGGCGCGGCCGCCTTGGCGCCCCCGTCGCCGAGGACGCTGAGGTCGGTCATCGACGCCGGCGGCTCGTAGCCCACCCAGGCGACGGTGGCCACCGAGTTCGGGTTGAGATCGCCTGCCTGCCTGAGGATGTCGGACGTCGTGTGGCGCAGGTTGGTGGCCTCGTCGACCATGCCGGGCAGGCTGGTGGCGTTGGTCCCGACCCCGCCGGTCGTCACCCCCAGATGAGCGGCGTGCTCGACGTCGCCGATGCCGATGGCACCCAGCACGTGGTTCGGGTTGGAGGTGGTGTCGAGCATGACCAGGCTGCGACGGTCGGCGGGATCGATCGCCCGCGGCGTCCCGTTCGCGTTGGTCGGGTAGAGCGTGCTCTGGATGGCGAGCAGGTCGTTGTAGCGGGTCTGGGCTTTGACGAGCGCTTGCGCGTTGGCGTATCCGGTCCCGTTGGTGGAATGAATCGCGTCGTCGTGCGCCTGATCGAGGGTGTGCTTCGCCACGCCGAGCTCGTGCGGCAGACGGATGCGATTACCGGCGTCGCGGATCTCGGGCGGAATGCCGTCCCGGTCGAGCGCGGCCGGGTCATTGGCCAGGTAGTCGGTCTGCTGCTGCGGAGTCAGGCGGTCCCACCACTTTTTGACGTCGGTCGGCTTTGCCGAATTGTCCGGCGGCTTGGGCAGATTCGGCTTCGGGCCGGTCGGCGCCGGTCCGGTGGCGGCGCCGTCGGCGGTTTTGATCGCGGTCGCCAGGTCGCGGTCGACGCCGTCGGCGTCGGCGACCAGTTGCCGGATCCGGCTCTCGACGTCCGCCTTGACCAGGTCCTGCTGCTTTTTCATCTCGACGGTCATGACGGTGACCTTGGACGTGACGGCACCGGTCTGCTCGTTGACGCTCAGTTGCGCCGCGCTGGCCTCGGCCTTGATCGCCGACAGCCGATATTTCAGGTCGGCGACTTCCGCCGACGCCTTCTGCGCGGCGGCCGCGACTCGCTTGCACTCCTCGGCGTGGTCGGTGAGCGTGACCTTGATGCGGTTGGCCGACTCGCGGGCGGCTTCGGCCGTCTCGCCGTGCCAGTTGACGAACGTCAGCAGGTCGCCGACGGTGTTGCCGGTGGTCTCCGCGCCCTCGGCCCGTAGCGTCGCCGCCGAGAACACCTGCTCGATCGCGGCTTCGTCCCACGCCTCGATGTCGGCCAGCGACAGCGTCATCGACCGAGTTTCAACCGTTGCGCGTTGTGTTTGTCCATCTCGGAAAACGTCGTCCCCGCGGCGTCCAGACCATCATGGTGGTCGTTGAGCATCCGGTGGTGGTCGCCGGCATGCGACTGCCAACGATCCAGCAGCCCCGACAGCGCCGCGCCCGACGAGCCGACCCAGCCGGACTCGGCGTCCCAGCTTTGCGATTGCGTCGACGCGTAGGTGCCGGCCAGTTCTTCGTGCTGGCCGCGGCCCACCGTCGCGGCGTGGAAGACCTCTTCAGGCTTGATGCTGAGGTTGTCCACAGCCACCCCCGTTGCCGACTCGACTAATTTGCCGAAATCGTATATCGCACCGGGGGGCCTGACACTTCACCTTTTTTCGAGGCGTTCACCTGGTGAAGTAGTTGTGCGCGTCGCTGCGATGCAGCAGGAACATGCCACCGGCGATCAGCACCGATCCGGTGATGCCGGCCACGCCGCACGCGAAGGCGTACATCGGCGGCCAGGTCGCGGTGAAGAGCCGGATGCCGACGTAGACGACGGTGGCTATCGCTCCGCCCGTCAATGTTGTTCGGGCCCAGCGGTATCCGGCCCGCATCAGGATCAGGAAGGTCACGACGATTGCGCACAGCACCGCGGTGAACAGACCGGACGCCACCAGCAGCGGTGTGGGGCCGTGGCCGTTCGACGAGCCGATGACGTCGGCGGCGTAGCCGATCACCATCAGCGGAAGCGCCACCAGCCAGAGCCAGAAGCCGGTGTCGACG
This sequence comes from Mycobacterium sp., assembly GCA_035606475.1. GTDB lineage: Bacteria > Actinomycetota > Actinomycetes > Mycobacteriales > Mycobacteriaceae > Mycobacterium. Next base: position 10,365 of record DATNFI010000010.1, read on the forward strand.
TCGACCGGGCGGTTCTGGGGCTGCTGCGGCAGCGGGGCCGGCGGGACGGGACCCGTCACGACAACCAGTTCGCCGCGCCGGCGGCCCAGTAGGTGAGCACGATGTCGGCGCCGGCGCGCCGGATGCTGGTCAACGACTCGAGCGCGGCGGCGCGCTCGTCGATCCAGCCGTTGGCGGCGGCCGCGGCGATCATCGCGTACTCCCCCGACACCTGATAGGCGGCGACGGGCACCGGGGAGATCTCGGCGGCGGCTTTGACGATGTCCAGGTAGCTCATCGCGGGCTTGACCATGATGATGTCGGCGCCCTCGTCGAGGTCGAGCCGCACTTCGCGCAGCGCCTCGCGGGCGTTGCCGGGCTCCTGCTGATACGTGCGGCGGTCGCCAATCAGGCTGGAGCTCACCGCTTCCCGGAACGGGCCGTAGAAGGCCGAGGCGAATTTCGCGGCGTAGGCCAAGATGACCACGTCGGTGTGGCCGGCGGCGTCCAGGCCATCGCGGATGGCCGCCACCTGGCCGTCCATCATGCCGCTCGGGCCAACCACGTGCGCGCCCGAATCCGCTTGTGCGACAGCCAGTTCGACGTAGCGCTTCAAGGTGGTGTCGTTGTCGACCCGGCCGCGCTCGTCGAGCACACCGCAGTGGCCGTGATCGGTGAACTCGTCCAGGCAGGTGTCGGCCATCAGCACCGTCGAGTCGCCGAGGTCCTTGCTCAGGTCACGAAGCGCGACGTTGAGGATGCCGTCGGGATCCGTCCCCGCCGACCCGACCGCGTCTTTGTCCTCGGCGCGAGGCACACCGAACAGCATCAGACCGCCCACTCCGGCGGCCACCGCGTCGTGCGCGGCCTTTCGCAGCGACTCGCGGGTGTGTTGGTACACGCCGGGCATGGAAGGGGTAGGGCGATCGTCCGTGATCCCGTCGGCGACGAACATCGGCAGCACCAGATGCCTTGGCTCCAGCGAGGTTTGCGCGACCAGCCGGCGCAATGCCGGCGTCGTCCGAAGCCGACGCGGACGCTGCCGGGGGTAGGACACTACCGCCTGCGGCTCTTCTTACGCGGCGGCGGCAGCGCCCCCTCGGCGCGCAGCCGGGCGGCATGCTCGGCCAGCGCTTCGATCAGCGGACCGACAGCGGCGGTCTCGGGTTGCACGTCGACGCGCAGACCGAATTCGGCCGCAGTCTCAGCGGTTTTCGGCCCGATGCAGGCCACGATCGTGCGCGCGTGCGGCTTGCCGGCAATGCCGACCAGGTTGCGCACCGTCGAGCTGGAGGTGAAGCACACCGCGTCGAAACCACCGGTCTTGATCATCTCGCGGGTGGCCGCCGGCGGCGGGGCGGCCCGCACGGTCCGGTAGGCGGTGACGTCTTCGATCTCCCAGCCGCGTTCGCGCAGGCCCTCGGCGAGCGTCTCGGTGGCGATGTCGGCGCGCGGCAGCAGCACCCGGTTCACCGGGTCGAAAATGCTGTCGTAGTCCGGGAATTCGTCCAGCAGACCCAGCGACGACTGCTCACCGGAGGGCACCAGCTCAGGGCTGATGCCGAACGCGCGGACCCGGTCGGCGGTCGATTCGCCGACGCAGGCGATCTTCACGCCGGAGAACGCGCGGGCGTCCAGACCGAACTCGCCGAACTTCTCCCACACCGCCCGCACCGCGTTGGTGGAGGTGAACACCACCCACTGGTAACGGCCGTCGACCAGACCCTTGACCGCGCGCTCCATCTGCGCGGGGCTGCGCGGCGGCTCGACCGCGATGGTTGGCACCTCGATCGGCAGCGCGCCGTGCGCGGTCAGCCGCTCGCTCATTTCGCCGGCCTGGTCCTTGGTCCGCGGCACCAGCACGGTCCAGCCGTACAACGCGCGGCTCTCCCACCAGTTCAGCTTGGCCCGGTTGGCGACCGTCTTGCCGATGGTGACCACCAGCGGTGAGGGCGTGGCGCCGTCAGCAGCGAGCAGCAGCGTCGAATCGGTCAGCCCGCCCAGCGTCGACTCCACCGAACGCTGTTGGCAGGTGGTGCCCGACGAGGTGACCACGCAGGGCGTGGTGTCGGCCAGGCCGTACTCGATCAGCGTGCGGGCCGCGTCGGCCACGTGCGAGGAGGTGGCCTGCAGGATCAGCGGACCCGGTCCGGCGGCCAGAGCGCCCCAGTCGACATTTGGGTCGCGGACGTCGGCAACGGTGTGCGACGAGCCCAGCGGCAGACCGGCGTAGGTCGGCACCGCGTCGCTGGCGGACAGGCCCGGTACGATTTCGAAGTGCAGGTGGCTGCGGGCCACGGTGTTGACCTCGGTGATCACCGAATCCACCGAGAGGGGGTCACCGGAGACCAGCCGCACCACGTCGACTCCGGTGCGGGCCTCCGCGACCAGCGTCTTGGCCACCTCGACCGGATCGCCCAGCGCGGGCCGGACGTCGGGTCCCACCGACACCACGGCGGCGACGTGCTCGTTGGTCTCGGCGCCCGCATCAGTTCGGTTGTCCGACGGCGCAGCCGGTTCGGCCGGCGCGGGCCCGGAGACGGGCGGCAAGTCCTTGCCGATCAGCGCCTGCACCGGCTCTGGCACGTCGGGATCAATGAACACCAGGGGGGCATTGGCCAGCACTGTTGCGGCCCGCGTCGTCAGTAGGGCTGGGTCACCAGGACCCGAACCCACGAACAGGATGCGGCCGGGCCTCGGCTTGCGCCCTCGCGTCGTCATCGTCGCTCCTACCTACCTCGTTGGCGCGCTTGCCTTACCGCGCGCTCGACATGACTTCCCGTGCGCCCAGGTCGAACAGCTCGGCGGCCACCGAGAGCCCGAGCTCTCGTGCCCGATCCGGACTGCCGATCCCGGACGCGCGGATCACGTCGGATCCGTCCAGCGCCGCCACACAGCCGCGCAGCGACAGCTCCTCGAAAATGTGGCCGTCCTCGTCGATGGACTCGACCACTTCCGCGATCGCCCCCACCGGCGCGGAACAACCCGCCCCCAGTTCGGCGAGCAGGGCACGCTCGGCGGTGACGGCCGCGCGGGTGTCGGCGTCGTCCAGCTCTGCCAGCAGTGTGGCGAGCCGGGAATCCCCAGCTCGGCACTCAACGGCGAGAGCACCTTGCGCCGGCGCCGGCAACATCTGCACCGGCTCCAGCGTCTCGGTGACGGCGTCGAGACGTCCCAGCCGGGTCAGACCCGCCCGGGCAACCACGATCGCGTCCAGATCGCCACTGCTTACCCTGTTCAACCTGGTGTCTAGGTTGCCTCGTAGGGGGCGAATTTCCAAACCGAGACCCAGTGCTCTAAGCTGTGCCGCCCGGCGGGGCGACGAAGTGCCCACGATTGCGCCGTTCGGCAGCTCTCCCAGCACCAACCCGTCGCGGGCGACCAGCGCATCGCGGGGGTCTTCGCGCGGCGGGATGGCCGCGATCACGAACCGTTCGTCTTGCGCGGTCGGCAGGTCCTTGTACGAATGCACCGCCATGTCGACGTCACCGGCGGCGATGGCTTCGCGGAGCGCCGCGGTGAAAACCCCGACGCCGATGTCGGCGACCGGCTCCTGCGACTGGTCGCCCGCGGTGCTGATGATGACCAACTCGGCCTGGTGACCGTTGGCCGTTAAGGCGTCGCGGATGGCGCCGGCCTGGGTGGTGGCCAGCAAGCTGCCACGGGTACCTATCCGGATCACGTCTGGCAAGCGGCTACTCAGCTGAATCTGTTGAGGCGGTGGGCAATTCACCGACGTTAGCGACGGCGTCGACGGCGGTCTGGTCGAGCTCGAACAGCTCCCGCAGCGCCTCGGCGTAGCTGTCGCCGCCGGGTGCGCTGGCCAGTTGCTTGATCCGCACGGTGGGCGCATGCAGCAGCTTGTCGACCACGCGGCGCACCGTGCGGGCGACCTCGTCTTTGTGGGCAGCGTCGAGATTCGGGAGCCGGTTGTCCAGGCGCAGCAGTTCGGCCTCGACGACGTCGGCGGCGCGCTGCCGCAGGGCGGTCACGGTCGGGGTGACCTCGGCCATCCGCTGGCCGGCCAGGTAGGTGGCGACCTCGGCGGCGACCAGGTGGCGGGCGGCGTCGGCGTCTTTTGCGGCGGCTTTTGCGGTTGGCTCGCGCTGGATGCGGTCCATATCGACCACCCAGACGCCGGGCAGCCCGGACACGGCCGGGTCGACGTCGCGGGGCATGCCAAGGTCGCAGATCACCAGCGGCTGGTCGTCGCGGCGGCTGGCGGTCAGGGCGTTGTGCACGTCGGCCAGGGAGATGACGGGTCGCACCGCGCCGGTGCAGCTGACCACCACGTCGGCCTCGGCCAGTGCGGCGGGCAGCTTCTCCAGGCTCAATGCCTCAGCGGCGGTGCCGGATTCGCGGATCTTGCGGGCCAGTCGTTGCGCGCGGGGCAGGGAGCGGTTGACGACGGAGACGTGCCCGATGCCGGCCCTGGTCAGGTGTGCCACCGACAGGCCGCCCATCGCTCCGGCGCCGACGACGACGGCGGTTTTGCCTTCCAGGCCATGCTGACCGAGCTTCTTCGAGGCCATGCCGAGCGCGACGGAGACGACCGATGCGCCGGCCGCGTCGATGCCCGTTTCGGAGTGCACCCGCTTGCCGACCGCCAGCGCGCGCTGGGCCAGCTCGTGGAGGATGCGGCCGACGGTTTGGTTGGCCTCGGCGGCTGCGTAGGCGCGACGGACCTGGCCGAGCACCTGCTGCTCGCCGACGACGGCCGAATCCAGGCCGCTGGCCACGGCGAACAGATGCTCGACGGCGGCCTCGCTATAGCGGACGTAGGCGTATTTGGTGAGGTCAGGCACGGTCATGCCGGAGTGGTCGGCCAGTACCTGGCCGATGGCCGACAGGCCGCCGTGGAACGCGTCGACGACGGCGTAGACCTCGACGCGGTTGCAGGTGGACAGCACC
>DATNFI010000011.1:0-2601 GCA_035606475.1 Mycobacterium sp.
ATGGCGGCCTTGATCTCGTTGGCGTGCTCGAGGTCGCGGACCTGCTTGGTGTCGCGGGCGCGACGGATGTCGTCGGCCTGCTTCTGCGCGCCGCGGGACGCGACGATCGCCAGGCCACGCGGCAACAGGAAGTTGCGGCCGTAGCCGTCCTTGACCTCGACGGTCTCGCCGACGGAACCGAGGTGGTCTACGTCGGCAGTCAGAATGAGCTTCATTGTTTCGCTAGTTCCGTTCTGCGTTCTGCGGTTACCGCGACGCGGAGGTGAAGGGCAGCAATGCCACCTCGCGGGCGTTCTTGACGGCGATCGCCACGTCACGCTGGTGCTGCACGCAGTTACCGGTGACCCGGCGGGCGCGAATCTTGCCGCGCTCGCTGATGTAGGTGCGCAGCAACTGCGTGTCCTTGTAATCGATGTCCTGCCCCTTCTTGGAGCAGAAAATGCACTTGCGGGTCTTGACCGGCTTTTCCGGTGCCGGACGCCGCTTGGTGGACTTCGCCATGTCTTTCTCTTTCGTTCTGTCGTGTAGAAGTTTTTAGAAGGGGGGCTCGTCGTCGCCGCCGGCGAACGAACCCGATGCCGGGGCGCTGCCCCACGGGTCGTCGCCTCCGGCGCTGCTGCTGGCGGCCTGAGGCGCCTGGCTGCGGGATCCGCCGCCGCCACCGAAACCGCCACCGCCGCCACCGCTGCGGCTGGCCTTGTTCACCTTGGCGGTGGCGTACCGCAATGACGGGCCGATCTCGTCGACCTCGAGCTCGACGACGGTGCGCTTCTCGCCCTCTTTGGTCTCGAACGAACGCTGCTTGAGCCGTCCGCTCACGATCACGCGCGCGCCGCGGGTGAGACTCTCGGCCACGTTCTCGGCAGCCTCCCGCCAGATGTTGCAGCGGAGGAACAGCGCTTCGCCGTCCTTCCACTCGTTGGTCTGACGGTCGAACATCCGCGGGGTCGACGCCACCGTGAAGTTCGCGACGGCCGCGCCCGACGGCGTGAAACGCAGTTCGGGGTCGGCAGTCAGGTTTCCGATGACGGTGATGACGGTGTCACCAGCCACAATGTCCTCCTGGGTCCGCCGTCAATCGGCGGTTGGTGGTCACGAGCGTGCTGTCGCAGAGAGCCTACGCAACGACCACGACACGTCGCGGTCATTCGCCCACAGGCTGGTGGGCGCTGGTGCTTGCTAGTGCTTGTCGGTGCGCATCACCTTGGTGCGGAGCACCGACTCGTTCAGGCTGAGCTGACGGTCGAGCTCGGACACGGTCGCGGGTTCGGCTTTCAGGTCGATCACCGCGTAGATGCCCTCCGCGTGCTTGAGGATCTCGTACGCGAGCCGGCGCTTGCCCCAGATGTCGACCTTCTCCACTGTTCCGCCGTCCTTGCGGACAACGTTGAGAAAGGTCTCCAGCGACGGAGCTACGGTGCGCTCGTCGAGGGTGGGGTCGAGGATGACCATTAATTCGTATGGACGCATGGGAACCTCATCACCTCCTATGGTCGTGTGCGGCCACGGCTCATTTCTCCGTGGCAGGAGGGTCGCCTGCGTCGGCAACCGTCACAGGCTACCGGACGGCGGCCGGGCCTGCGAAATCCGCCGCCGCGACCCGTCGCGGTAGCCCGACGGGCCGCAGCCACCCGGGCAGCCAACTCGGCGGCGCGTCGGCCGCGCGGTCGAACACCCCGCCGCCCGGATCGTCGACCCGTCCGCCCCAGCGGACCAGGTCTTCCGTGGGCCGGTAGATCTGGCGGACCACCAGCACGCACAACACCAGAACCGCGACGTCGCGCAGCAGCACCGTCGTGGTGAACCACTGCTGAGGCAGCCCGCGGTCCGGCACGCTGTAGAGGTAGTACATCCGCGGCACCCAGACCAGGGCGTCAATGGTCATCCACGCCAACAGGATTCGCCGATGCGGGAGCGCCAACACCGCCAACGGCACCAGCCACAGCGAAAATTGCGGACTCCACACCTTGTTGGTCAACAGGAACGCGGCCACCACCAGGAACGTCAACTGCGCCACCCGTGGCCGCCTCGGCGCCGTCAGTGCTATGTAACCGATTGCCGCACAAGACAATCCGAACAGCGCGAGCACGACGGCGTTCAGGTTGCCCGGCGGCTGCCAGAAACCCAGGTTGGTATCGAAGCCCTGCCAACCGGTGAACGACTTGATCACGTTGTAGAGCGAATCCATGTCGTCACCGCGACGGGCGTTCAGCCGGAAGAACTCCGACCAGCCCCGCGGAAAGAGCACCAGCACCGGCAGATTCACCGCCGACCACGTCAGCGCCGCCGCGATCCCGGTGCGGACCACCTCGCGGAACCGTCCGGTCCGGACACCCAACACCAGCAGCGAGCCGAGCAGCAACAGCGGATACAGCTTGGCCGCACCGCCCAGACCCAACAACACCCCGGCCAGCACCGGCCGCCTTCGGACCCAGGCCAGCAGCCCGCCGAGCGCCAAAGCCGTTGCCAGCGCATCGAAGTTGGTGAAGATCTGAAAGATCACCAACGGCGACGCCCCCACCAGAGCGGCGTCCCATACCCGCCGGCCGGCCAGGCCCGCGGTGGCCCACACGGTGGCCAGCCAGGCCAGCGCCAACCCGA
>DATNFI010000012.1:0-2931 GCA_035606475.1 Mycobacterium sp.
CGGTGACGCAGTTGTGGTCGAAGTCCCGGGACGGAACGTCATGACGGCCACCGAAACCCGCGCCGCCGGGCCCGACATCGAGGACGTCATGGCGCTGAGTCCTCTTCAGGAGGGCTTGTACTCGCTATCTGCGTTGGCTGAATTTACCGAAGGCCAGCCCGCCGACGACCCATACGTGATCGGGATGGCCGCCGACATTTTCGGCTGCCTGGACGTCGCGGTGCTCCGTGACTGCGCGGCGAAGATGTTGATCCGGCACCCGAATTTGCGGGCGAGCTTCTTCAGCCGCGGAATTCCGCGCCCGGTGCAGATCGTGCCGTCGCGAGTCGATCTACCGTGGCGCGATGTCACCGCCGCTGAAGCGGACATCGAGGCGATCGAACTCGACGAGCGTCGACGGCCGTTCGATCTCGAGCGGCTACCGGCGATTCGGTTCTTGCTCATCGAATTGCCCGATGCACGATGGCGTTTGGTGATCACTGCGCATCACATCGTGATCGATGGCTGGTCGCTGCCGGTATTCGTCGCCGAGATGATGATCCTGTACCGTGCCGGCGGCGATCTGGACGCGCTGCCGGTCGCCCCGCGGCCATATCGTGATTACATCGGCTGGCTCGCCGGCCGGGATCAGGAAGCCAGTCAACGGGTTTGGCGTGACCACCTCGCGGGCCTGCCCGGCCCGACGCTGCTCGCGGCCGCGTTCGGTGGTGCGGACGCCGCGCGAACGTCGACACGTCTGCCGCAGCGGACCGAGTTGCAGTTGGCTGCCGAGGCCACTGAGCGACTGGTCACGGGTGCGCGATCGCACGGCGTCACGCTCAACACGCTGCTGCAGACCGCGTGGGCGACGATCGTGTCCCGCCTGACCGATCGCGACGACGTGATTTTCGGGGTCACCGTGTCCGGCCGTCCCGCGGAGTTGGCGGGCGTCGAGACGATGGTTGGCCTGTTCATCAACACTGTGCCGCTCCGAGTGAGGCTCGACGCCGCCGCGCCGGTCGGTGAACAATGCCGTGCCGTGCAACGCGATTCGGCAATGCTGCGCGATCACAGCTACCTGGGGCATGCCCAGCTGCGGGCCATCGGCGGCGTCGGCGAAATGTACGACACCTTGCTGGTGTACGAGAACTTCCCGACCGGTGGGATGGCCGCGGGGGACCAGTTGGCCGGCACCGGCGTCACGTTCCGACCAGCCGCAGTGGAAAGCCTGACGCATTTCCCGATCGTGCTCGCGGCGCACATGGCCGACGAGCGACTGGTCCTGATGGTCGAAGTCATCGACGGCGCGATCGGAAACACCACCGCGGAAAACCTCGGCCAACGGCTGCTGGCCACCGCGGATCGGTTACTGCAGCACTGGGATAAACCGCTGCGCGACGTCAGCGTGTTGCTGGCCGGCGAGGCGGCGCCAGTCGGCAGGCGCACCGCGAAACCCGCGACGGCGCACGGCATTCACACCCGATTCGCGCACGTCGCCGCCCGCGTGCCCGACCACCCGGCGGTCACCTGGTCGGGCGGCATGCTGACCTACCGCGAACTCGACGAGGCGGCCAATCGTCTGGCTGGTGCGCTCGCGGCGCGCGGCGCGGGTGCCGAAACACCGGTTGCCATCAAGCTTCCCCGCGGACCGCAGTATGTCGTCGCAATTCTGGCGGCATTGAAAGCCGGCGCGACGTACGTACCGCTGGAACCGGGAATGCCGGCCGAGCGGGTGAATTCGATTCTGCGGCAAAGCGGTGCGACCATCGTCATCGACGACAACTTCACCGCCGATGGTCACGGCGACTTCCAGCCAGTCGACGTCGATCCCCATCATGCCGCCTACGTGGTCTTCACGTCGGGTACCACCGGAGAGCCCAAGGGCGTCATCGGAACTCACGCCGCGGTCGGCGCCTACGCCGATGACCATCTCGACCACGTGCTGCGACCGGCGGCGGCCCGACTCGGCCGCCCGCTGCGCATCGCGCACGCCTGGTCGTTCGCGTTCGATGCGGCGTGGCAGCCACTGGTCGCGCTGCTCGACGGCCACGTTGTCCATGTCCTCGACGAGCACACCCAGACCGACGCCGAAGCCTTGGTCGCGGCCATCGCCGAGCACGGTGTCGACATGATCGACACCACCCCGTCGATGTTTGCCCAGCTGCGTTCGGCGGGTTTGCTGACACGGGTGCCGCTGGCCGTACTCGCGCTCGGTGGCGAAGCACTCGGCGCCGGTTCCTGGGGTTTCATCCGGGGCGAATGCGCCCGCACTGGGATGACGGCCTTCAACTGCTACGGCCCCACCGAGACCACCGTCGAGGCGGTCGTGGCCGCCATCGACCGCCACGACGAGCCGTCGATCGGGCATCCGACCGGCCACACTCACGGCTACGTGCTGGATTCCGCGCTGCGCCCGGTGCCCGACGGTGTCGCGGGCGAGTTGTACCTCGGTGGCGCCCAACTGGCCCGCGGGTACCTGAACCGTGCCCCGGAAACCGTTGGGCGTTTCGTCGCCGACCCCTTCGACGCGGGGATGAGGATGTACCGCACTGGCGATCTGGTGCGGCGCCAACCCGACGGGTCGCTGCAATACGTGGGCCGCGCCGACGCGCAGGTCAAGATTCGCGGCCATCGGGTGGAGCCCGGTGAGATCGCCGTCGTGCTCGAATCGCATCCCGATGTCCGGCATGCCGGCGTCGTGGTGCGCGAGCATCAGGGTGTACCCCGGTTGATTGCCTATGTGGCGCTCGAGGATTCGTCAACGGTCAACGAACTGCGTCGCATGCTGGTAGCCCGACTGCCGCGATACATGGTGCCGCAACGCATTGTCATCGTCGATGAGATCCCGCTGACCCCCAACGGCAAGCTGGACGAAGCCGCCCTGGTGGCAATCGATTCGACGGCGCTGACGGAGTCGGGCGGGATCGAGCCGGAATCGGAGACGGAGTCGGG
>DATNFI010000013.1:0-20905 GCA_035606475.1 Mycobacterium sp.
GGCCAACGCGGCGGCGCGCAGATCCCGCTTGGTGAGTTGGCCGTCGTGCTCGAACGCGTGGTCCGGCAGACCCGTTGCCCAGCCCGCGAGCAGTGGTCCGTTCAGTTGCAGCGCAACGATATTGAGCCGGGCCGCATCACCCGCGAAGTCGCCGGCGGTCGTGTCGTGCACAGTCTCGCGGTCGCTGCCGAGGTCGCCCATGACTACGAAGCGACTCGTAGCGTATCCGCGCGCGACGAGCAATGCGGCAAGGGTCGCCGGGGTTTTCTCGTCGGACGACAGCACCAAGACCCGGCGCCCGGGCGCCAGCTCCCGCAGCACCGCGTGCACGTCGCGGCCGACAACGCTGACCGCCGCGGTGGATTCGGCGGACCAGCCGAGCCGGGACCGCGCGAGGGTCACCGACGACAGATGCGGGATGACCGTTACGCGGTCGGTGCCCAGGATGTCGACCAGCGTGGTTCCGATGCCGCTCAGCATCGGGTCGCCGGAGGCCAGCGCCACCACCCGCCGGCCCACGAACTGCGTCAACAGTTCCGGCAGCGCCGCGCTGAGCGGCGACGGCCAGGGCTGGTGGATCTGGCCGTCGCTGACGGGCAGCAGACCCAGCTGACGCGGACCGCCCAGCACGACGTCTGCCGCTGCGATGGCTGCCCGCGCGGCCGGCGTCAGGCCGTCCCATCCGTCGGCGCCGACGCCGACAACGGTCACCCGCAGGTCAGAGGTCGGCACGGCGGCGATGCTAGCGTAATGCCCGCAAGGCACCCCGCGAACAGGGGAAATCCCGCATGAAAAGTCAGCTGTATCCGTTTCCCGCCGTTGTCGGCGGCGACCCCGACGCCCCCGGTGGCCTCGACGACATGGCGCTGGCACTTGTCCTCAGCGTCATCGATCCCGGCATCGGCGGCGTGCTGGTGCGCGGCGAGAAGGGCACCGCGAAGTCGACCCTGGTGCGCGCGCTCACCCAGATCCTGCCGCCCATCGACGTGATCGCCGGTGACCGGTTCTCCACCGATCCGGCTCAGTCGAACCCGACGTCACCGGACGGGACGTTCGGTCCCGACGCGCCCGTGCACACCCGGCCCGTGCGACTGGTCGAGCTTCCCGTCGGAGCCACCGAAGACCGGGTCGCCGGGTCGATCGACCTCAAGCGAGCGCTCGGCGACGGCGTGGTGCATTTCGAACCCGGTCTGCTGGCCAATGCGCACCGCGGGATCCTGTACGTCGACGAGGTCAACCTCCTCCACGACCACCTGGTCGACCTGCTCTTGGACGCGGCCGCCATGGGAACCGTCACCGTGGAACGCGACGGCATCTCGGTGACCCACGCGGCGAAGTTCGTCCTCGTCGGCACGATGAATCCCGAAGAGGGTGAGCTGCGGCCGCAGTTGCTCGACCGCTTCGGCCTCACCGTCGAGGTCGCCGCCCCGCGGGACCCGGCGCAGCGCGCCGAGGTGGTGCGCCGGCGACTGCAGTTCGACGCCGACCCGCAGGCCTTTCGCGACCAGTACGCCAATGCCGAAGAGCGACTTCGCAATCGGATCCAGCACGCCCAGTCGATGCTGAACCGCATCCAGCTCACCGACGCCGCGCTACTCAGGATCGCCGAAGTCTGCTCGGCCGCCGGCGTCGACGGCATGCGCGCCGACATCGTGATGGCGCGGGCGGCGGCGGCGCATGCCGCGTGGCACGACCGTGAACATCCGAACATCGACGACCTGCGTGCCGCCGCGAAATTGGCTCTGCCGCATCGGCGTCGGCGCAATCCCTTCGACGCGCCGGGCCTCGACCAGGAGGAACTCGACGAGTTGCTCCCGCCCGACACCGACCAGGGCCCAGATCCCGACACCGATCCGGATGATCCGGGCGGTGGGAGCGACTCTCCGGAGGCCTCGCCTCCACCGGCCGGCGGCGGCCAGAATTCGACATCGCCCAATCACCCCTCGGTCGGCGCCGGCGAGCCCTACAAGACAAAGCTTTTCACGGTCCGCGGCGTGGGGGACGGACACGCCGGTCGCCGTAGCCGGGCCCGGACGACGACCGGTCGCCGCACCGGCGCCAGTCCGCTGTCCGACTCGGGCATTCACCTGGTGGAGACGGTTCGGGCCGCCGCGCCGCATCAGGCCGCGCGGGGCCGCGGCCGCGGTCGCCTTCTTCTGCAGCCCAACGACCTTCGTGGAGCAGTCCGCGAGGGACGGGAAGCCAATCTGGTGGTGTTCGTCGTCGACACCTCCGGATCGATGGCGGCGCGGGAACGGATGCGTCAGGTCAAGACGGCCATCCTGTCGTTGCTGCTCGACGCTTACCGCCGCCGCGACCGGGTGGGTGTCATCACCTTCCGCGACCAGACGGCCGAGATCGCACTTCCGCCAACCGGATCGGTCGAGATCGCGGCCAAGCGACTCGACGGCCTGCCGTCCGGTGGGCGGACGCCTCTCGCCGAGGGACTGATGAAGGCCGCCGAGGTGGTGCAACGCGAACGGCTGCGCGATCCGAGTCGACGGCCGCTGCTCGTCGTCGTCACCGACGGTCGCGCGACAGCGGGATCCGATCCGGTGGGACGGGCGCACCAGGCCGCGGCGCATCTGGTGAACCAGGGAATCTCGAGCATCGTTGTCGACTGCGAAAGCGGCCGGATGCGAATGGGTTTGGCCGCGAATTTGGCTCAGCATCTCAACGCGGAGCACGTACCGCTCGGCCAGGTGAACGCGCAGGCGCTGGCGGACATCGTCCGCGGCGCGACCACTCCCGGGGCGGCCTGATGCCGAAGGGTCAGGTGTCTGCGGTCCCCGACGACCAGCTCACGACGCGGCAGCGCCGCAACCGGCCCCTGCTGATGGTGCACACCGGCGACGGGAAGGGAAAGTCCACCGCTGCCTTTGGCTTGGCGCTGCGTGGGTGGAACCAGGGATTCCGGATCGGGGTGTTCCAGTTCGTCAAGTCCGCCAAATGGCGGATCGGTGAGCAGACCGTGCTGGAGCGATTGGGTGCCGTACACGCCGAGACCGGCGAGGGCGGTGCGGTCGAATGGCACAAGATGGGGTCGGGCTGGTCGTGGAGTCGCAAGGCGGGCACCGAGATTGACCACGCCCAGGAAGCCGCGGCCGGGTGGGCCGAGATCAAACGGCGCATCGCCGCCGAATCCCACGACCTTTATGTGCTCGACGAATTCACCTACCCGATCACGTGGGGCTGGGTTGACATCGACGACATCGTTGACACACTCGCGAATCGGCCGGGCCATCAGCACGTCGTGATCACCGGCCGCAATGCCGATCCGCGGTTGATCGAGATCGCCGACCTGGTCACCGAGATGACCAACGTGAAGCACCCGATGGACGCCGGCCAGAAAGGCCAGCGAGGCATCGAGTGGTAGCCACGCAGCTTCCCCGCATCGTCGTTGCCGCGCCCGCGTCCGGGCATGGAAAGACAACCGTTGCAACCGGATTGATGGCCGCCCTGGTCGCGCGCGGCCTGACGGTGTCGGGTCACAAGGTGGGGCCCGACTTCATCGATCCCGGCTACCACGCCCTGGCCACCGGTCGGCCGGGCCGCAACCTCGACCCGTTTCTGGTTGGCGAACACCGCATCGTGCCACTGCTGTTGCATGGCGCCCGATCGGCCGACGTCGCCGTCGTCGAAGGGGTGATGGGGCTTTTCGACGGCCGACTCGGTACCGCCGGCGAGGCGTCGACCGCCCATGTCGCGGCATTGACGAAATCCCCGGTGCTGCTCGTGGTCGACATCTCGCACGCGTCGCGGACGCACGCGGCGGCGATCTCCGGACTCGCGGCGTTCGACCCGTCGGTTCGCATCGCGGGCGTGGTCCTCAACAAGGCCGGCAGTGCGCGCCACGCCGACGAGGTCCGCGACGCCCTGAAGCCCGTCGGCATTCCGGTATTGGGTGTCCTTCCCCGCGATGACGGCATTGAGACGCCGTCACGTCATCTCGGTCTGGTGCCTGCCGCCGAGCGCGCCGAGTCGGCGCAGACCCTCAGTCTGATGGCGGAAGTGATTGCGGCGCATGTCGATATCGACGCGATCCTGGACCTCGCCCGAGGCGCGGACCCGCTGAACGACACGCCGTGGGACCCGGCGCGGGAAATCCAGCCGCCCTCGCAAACCCGGCCCGTGGTCGCGCTGGCCGGCGGACGCGCCTTCACCTTCCGCTACGCCGAAACCGAAGAACTGCTGCGCGCCGCCGGATGCCAGGTGGTCGAATTCGACCCGCTGACCGACCCGACCCTGCCGGTCGGGACCGCCGGCATCTACCTCGGCGGCGGATTCCCCGAGGTGCACGCCGCCGAACTCGCCGAGAACCGTTGCCTGATGGCCGAATTACGGGCCGCAATCGCGGCGGGTGTCCCGACACTCGCCGAGTGCGCCGGGCTGCTCTACCTGAGCCGGTCGCTCGACGGCACGCCGATGGTGGGCGCAGTACCCGCCGATGCCGCCATGACGCCGCGGCTCACGCTCGGCTACCGGACCGCTACCAGCCCAGCGGACTCCGTGCTGGCTGAAGCCGGCCAGCAAGTCACCGGGCACGAATTCCACCGCACCACAACAACCGCGGTTGAAGGCCAGCCGGCGTGGCAACTGCCCGCGGGCCCCGAGGGTTTCGCCACACCGACGCTGCACGCGGCGTACCTGCACACGCATTGGGCGGGCCATCCCGCTCTGGCGCAACGTTTTACGCGGGCCGTTCACGGCCTACCGGCGTAGCCACTCGACAGCGTCGGCGACATCGGACACCACCGGTACGCCCACCGGAACAGCCGGTCGCCGCACGATGACGACCGGGATACCCAACTCGTCGGCGGCCTGCATCTTCGGCCAGGTGTACTCACCACCGGAGTCCTTGGTCACCAACACATCCGCGCGATAGTCGCGAAGCAGGGCCAACTCGCCGTCCAAGGCGTACGGCCCACGATCGTGGACCAGCTGCCACGCCGCAGGCAGCGTGAAGTCCGGTGCGTCCACCACCCGGGCCAGCACCGCGAAATCGCCCAACGCCCCGACGAACGCCGCCAGTTGCTGGCGGCCAACCGTCAGCAGCGGCCGAGTGCCCAGCCGTCGCGCCTGATCGGCTGCCTCGGTGTGCGAGCTCACCCAATGCCACGACGGCGTGGCCCGCTGCGCCCAGCCGGGGCGTTGCAAACGCAGCAGGGGAACCGACTCGGCGGCGCACGCGCGTAAAGCGTTGGCGGAGATCGTCGCCGAGAACGGATGGGTGGCGTCGACCACGACGTCGAAGTCGGCCAATGCCTTTCGTAACCCGTCGACACCGCCGAACCCGCCGATGCGTACCTGTCCCTCGGGCAGTCGCGGGTGGGCCACCCGGCCGGCCAGCGAACTCGTCACGTCGATGCCGTCGGCCACCAATCGCGCGGCCAGCGCGCGGGCCTCCGACGTCCCGCCCAACAGCAGCACCCGCCGAGGCATCAGGGTCGTCGCAGCAGATAGATATCCATCACGAAGCCGGCCTCGTCGCGGGCCTGCGAACGGGCCTCGGCGATCTGCCCGGCGACGTCACCGAGCCGACCCGCGACCAGCCGCTCACCGGCGGCGCCGAGATTGGCCGCCCACCACACCGACCAGTCGTCCAGCCCGGTCAGGTCGAGCCGCTCCGGCGGCGGATTGAGCATCGCGACGATATTGTCCTGCCCGGCGGCGACGGCCTCCTGGAGACGGCGGCCGGTGGTGACGTGCACCGAGCGTCCGACCTCGTGCAACACGATGCGGTGCCGCGCGGCGAGTAGCTGCGGAGCGCTGATCCCCGGCAGCACATCGAATTCGACTGGCACACCGAGCTTCTGGATCTTCTCGACCACCCGGATCGTCGAGTCGTACAACGACGGGTCGCCGAACACCAGGAACGCCGCGGTGCCGCCCCGCTTGCGCAACACGTCGGCGTACGCCTCGGCCCGGGCGTCGTGCCAGTCGCCCACCGCGCGTTGATACCCCTGATCGGTCAGGCCGGTCGATCGATCCCGGTCGGGATCCTGCACCGCCACAACGTCGACGGAACCGTCGGTGTACGCCTCGACGATCTCCCACCGCAGCGCCAGCAGTTCGTCGTCGGGGCCTTTGAACGCAGCCACCACGTAATCCACCGATTGCAGCGCCGCGGCCACCTCGGGGGTGACGTGCTGGGGACCCATGCCGACTCCCAGGATGCGCACGCGGACTGGTTCAGGCACCGGCGCGGTCCTCGATGTCGCCTTCGACCTCCAGGTAGGCCTGTTGCAGCGCGGCCAGCGTCTCCGGCGACGGATCGGCCCACAGGCCGCGGTCCGCGGCCTCCTGCAGACGCTCGACCATCCCGTGTAACGCCCACGGATTGGACTTGTCCAGGAACTCTCGGGTCTCCGGGTCGAGAACGTAGGACTCGGCCAGCTTTTCGTACATCCAGTCGTGGACGACTCCCGCGGTGGCGTCGAAGCCGAAGAGGTAATCGACGGTCGCGGCGAGCTCGAAAGCGCCTTTGTAGCCGTGCCTGCGCATCGCGGAAATCCAGCGCGGGTTGACCACCCGGGCGCGGAATACCCGCGCGGTCTCCTCGGACAGCGTGCGGGTGCGCACCGCGTCCGGCGTTGTCGAGTCGCCGACGTAGGCCTTGGGATCGGACCCGGTCAGCGCGCGGATCGTGGCGATCATGCCGCCGTGGTACTGGAAGTAGTCGTCGCTGTCGACGATGTCGTGTTCGCGGGTGTCGATGTTCTTGGCCGCCACCTTGATTCGCGCGTAGTTGGTGCGCATGTCAGCTGGTGCCGGGGCGCCATCCAATCCACGGCCGTAGGCGAAGCCGCCCCACGCGGTGTACACCTCGGCCAGGTCCTTGTCGTCGCGCCAGGTGCCCGCCTCGACGACCTGCAGGATGCCCGCACCGTATGACCCCGGCTTGGAGCCGAAAACCCGTGTGGTGGCCCGTCGCTCGTCACCATGAGAAGCGAGGTCGGCACGGGCATGCGCGGCCACGTAGTTGTCCACGTCGGACTCGTCGAGCAGCGCCACCATCCGCACCGCGTCGTCGAGCATCATCACCACGTGCGGGAAGGCGTCGCGGAAAAACCCGGAGATCCGGATTGTCACGTCGATGCGGGGGCGCCCCAGTTCCGCGAGCGGGATCACCTCCAGCCGGCTGACCCGCCGTGACGCCTCGTCCCATTCCGGTCGAACGCCCAGCAGCGCCAGCACTTCGGCGATGTCGTCGCCGGACGTGCGCATCGCACTGGTTCCCCACACCGACAACCCGACCGACTCGGGGTAGCTGCCGGTGTCGTCGAGGTAGCGCTGCAGCAGCGACTCCGCCATCGCCTGACCGGTCTGCCACGCCAGCCGCGACGGCACCGCCCGCGGGTCGACGGTGTAGAAGTTGCGGCCGGTCGGCAGGACGTTGACCAGACCCCGCAGCGGCGAGCCGGACGGGCCGGGCCGCACGAAACCGCCTGCCAGCGCGTGTATTACGGCATCGAGCTCGCCGGCCGTGCCCGAGAGCCGCGGCACCACCTCGGTCGCGGCGAAGCGCAACGAGGCCCGCACGTCCGGCTCGTCGTGCAAGCCGTCGACAGCCCCGGCGTCCCAGCCGCCGTGCTCCATTGCCTCGACCAATGCGCGTGCGCGACTCTCGATCTCGTCCACCGCCGCGGTCTCGGCGCCGTCCTTCAGCCCGAGGGCGGTGCGCAAACCGGGGACGGCGTGGTCCTGACCGCCCCACACCTGGGCGGCCCGCAGGATCGCCAGCACCAGGTTGACCCGCGCCGGCCCGGTCGGCGCTTCGCCCAATACGTGCAGACCGTCGCGGATCTGAGCGTCCTTGATTTCACACAGCCAGCCGTCGACGTGCAGCAAGAAGTCGTCGAACTCATCGTCGTCGGGGCGGTCGTCGAGTCCGAGATCGCGATGCATCTCCGCTGCCCGCATCAGGTTCCAGATTTCGCCGCGGATGGCCGGCAGCTTGGCCGGGTCCATTGCCGCGACGTTGCCGTACTCGTCGAGTAGCTGCTCGAGTCGGGCGATGTCGCCGTAGCTTTCGGCGCGGGCCATCGGCGGGATCAGATGGTCGACGATGGTGGCATGTGCGCGCCGTTTCGCCTGGGCGCCCTCGCCGGGATCGTTGACCAGGAACGGATAGATCAGCGGCAGATTCCCCAGCACGGCGTCGGTGGCACAGGCCGCCGACATCGCCGCGTTCTTACCCGGCAGCCATTCCATCGAGCCGTGCTTGCCGAGATGCACCACCGCGTCGGCGCCGAAGCCGTGCTCCAGCCAGCGGTAGGCGGCCAGATAGTGATGGCTGGCAGGCAGATCCGGGTCGTGGTAGATCGCCACCGGGTTCTCGCCGAACCCGCGCGGCGGCTGGATCATCAGCACGACGTTTCCCGACCGCAGCGCGGCTATCACCAGGTCGCCGTCGTCGTTGACGAACAGCCGTCCCGGCGCCGGCCCCCACGCCCCGGTCATCGCGTCACGCAACTCGGCGGGCAGGTCCGCGGTCCACTCGGCGTACTGCGCCGGCGTTACCTTCACCTGTGCGCCGGTGACCTGCTCGGTGGTGAGCCACTGCTCGTCCTGGCCGCCGGCGTCGATCAGCGTGTGCATCAACCGGTCGCCGGCCTGGGTCTCGTCGTCGATGCCGAGCACACCGAAGCCATCGCCGACGTCGTAACCGTCCCGGGCAAGACGGTGCAGCAGTCGCACCGCGGACGCGGGGGTGTCGAGGCCGACGGCGTTGCCCACCCGCGAATGCTTGGTGGGATAGGCCGACAGCACCAGCGCCAACTTCTTGTCCTTATTAGGGATTCGGCGCAGCTTGGCGTGGTTCACCGCGATCGCGGCGACCCGCGCGCAGCGCTCCCCGTCGGCGACGTAGTGGGGGAGGCCGTCGCTGTCGACCTCCTTGAAGGAATACGGCGCAGTGATGATGCGCCCGTCGAACTCGGGGATCGCGATCTGCGTCGCAGAGTCCAACGGGGTGACGCCGTCGTCGCTCGCCTCCCAGTCCTCGCGCGATGACGTCAGGCAAAGGCCTTGCAGCACCGGGATGTTCATCGCCGCAATGCGTTCGATGTCCCACGAGGAATCGTCTTCACCCGCGCCGGCGGCGGCCGACTTCGAGCCTCCGGCCGCCAGCATGCTGACCACGACGGCATCCAAACTGCCCAGCGCGTCGAACAATTCGTCGGGCGCGCTGCGTAACGAGGAGGCGAAGATCGGGACACCGACCGCGTTGCCCGTGGCATCGATCGCGTCGGCGAGCGCGTGCGCGAAACCGGAGTTGCCGCTGACTTCGTGGGCCCGGTAGTACAGCACGCCAACTCGAGCGGCGCCCGCGGCCGCGGGCCGATCAGCGAAGCCCCACTCGGGGATCACCACCGGCTCGTCGAATGCCTCACCGGTGAGCAACACGGTGTCGCACAAAAACGCATGCAGCTGAGCGAGATTGGCCGCGCCGCCTTCGGCGAGATACGAGTGTGCTTGTGCCGCAAGCCCGATCGGGACCGTCGAACATTCCATCAACTCGGCGCTCGGCTGGCGTTCGCCGCCGAGCACGATCAGCGGCAGACCGGTGGCCCGCAGGGCAGCGAGTTCGTCGGCCATCTCCGCCGAAGAACCCAGCACCCGAAGCACCACGACCTCGGCATCGCCGAGCACGTCCTCGATGACCTGACGCGCGGGGTTGCCCAGGTTGTAGGCCGCGAGCGACGCGCGGGCCGACAGGAGGTCGGTGTCCGACGTGGACAGCAAAGCGATGCGATGGCTCATGGGGGTCCTCAGCTTAGTGGAGCCGGTTGGCATCGCTGAGCCTGCCGAATAGGGTGAGGCCGATGAACGCGATCCTCAACTGGTGGGACGGCGTCGAACTCTGGCTTTCTGGCCTGGGGTTTGTCTTCCAGAGCATCGTGGTGTTGCCGATCGTGCTGGCCTTGGCCTACGTGATCGCGGCGGGGCTGGACGGGGCCTTGGGGCGCGGTATCGGCCTGTTGAATCGTGTCCGGCACATCGACGAAGAACCCAGATGAGCGGAAATAGCGGAATGCCCCGATCGCGGGTCACCCTGATACTGGTTGCGCTGGTCGTATTGGTCGTCGTCGCCTGGTTGTTGACGCGCTGACCTGCATCGGGTTTGGCTGCGGGTGCACAGCATTCTGTTAGGCTTCGCCCATGCACGCAGCGTCCGGCAATACCGAGTGCCACGTCTTGGCACTCATTGCCGTGGGCGATTGCGCCGTCTCTGACGTGCATTGTTGTCGCTGACCTTCTGCCCGCGCGCGCCGAATTCGCTTTCGTTCGCATCGGGATTTGTCAGACGTCAGGCTCACTTCCGAAAGGTCGACCATTGTTCGACGACAACAAAAACCCCGTCGGATGGCGGCACGCGGTTGCGTTGACCGTCACCGCGGGCATGATCGCCGCGTGCCATGGCGGCGCCAGCGACGTCGTCGGCGGCGGGGGATCGGCCGGTGGGAACACCAGCATCACGCTGGTCGCCTACTCGGTGCCTGAGCCCGGCTGGAGCAAGATCATCCCCGCCTTCAACGCCTCACAGGAGGGCAAAGGCGTCCAGGTGATCGCCTCCTACGGGGCATCGGGGGACCAGTCGCGCGGTGTCGTCGACGGTAAGCCCGCCGACATCGTCAACTTCTCCGTCGAACCCGACATCACCCGACTGGTCAAAGCGGGCAAGGTCGCCAAGGACTGGGACAAGGACGCCACCAAAGGCATTCCGTTCGGATCGGTCGTGACGTTGGTGGTGCGCCCCGGTAACCCCAAGAACATCAAGGACTGGGACGACCTGCTGAGGCCCGGCGTCGACGTGGTCACGCCCAGCCCGTTGAGTTCCGGTTCGGCGAAGTGGAACCTGCTCGCGCCGTACGTGGTCAAGAGCGGCGGCGGACACGACTCGCAAGCCGGCCTCGACTTCGTTCACAAACTGGTGAGCCAGCACGTCAAACTCCGCCCAAGCTCAGGACGCGAAGCCACCGATGTATTCGTCCAAGGCAGCGGTGATGTCTTGATCAGTTACGAAAACGAGGCGATCGCCACCGAGCGGCAAGGAAAGCCGATCACCCACGTCAACCCGCCGCAGACGATCAAGATCGAGAACCCGGTGGCGGTGGTGACGAGCAGCCCGCACCTGAACGCCGCGGTCGCTTTCAAGAATTTCCAGTACACAGCGGATGCCCAAAAGGTCTGGGCCGCAGCTGGATTCCGGCCGGTCGATCCCGCCGTGGCCGCCGACGTTCGCGACCAGTTCCCGGCCCCGCAAAAGTTGTGGACGATCGCCGATCTCGGCGGCTGGCCCTCTGTGGACGCGCAGCTATTCGACAAGAAGTCGGGCAGCATCACCAAGATCTACACGCAGGCCACCGGATGACGACGATCACTCGCGAAGTCAGTGGACACGCCGGTGCCGGTAAACGGTTGGGCCGCAACAAGCTTGTCAACAATGGAACGTCGTTGCGGGTCGGGGTTTCGGTGGTGTGGCTGTCGGTCATCGTGCTGCTTCCGTTGGCCGCGATCTTCTGGCAATCGGTCGGCGGCGGTTGGGACGCTTTCCGGCTCGCTGTCACCTCGAACGCGGCCATCGAATCCTTCCGGGTGACGCTGACCATCTCCGCGGGCGTCACCGTGCTGAACATGTTCTTCGGACTGCTGATCGCCTGGGTCCTGGTGCGTGATGACTTCCCCGGAAAGCGCCTCGTCGACGTGATCATCGACTTGCCTTTCGCGTTGCCGACGATCGTGGCCAGCCTGGTGATGTTGGCGCTCTACGGAAATCACAGCCCGGTCGGTTTGCATCTGCAGCACACCGGATGGGGCGTGGGGGTCGCGTTGGCCTTCGTCACGCTGCCGTTCGTGGTGCGGGCTGTGCAGCCGGTGCTGCTCGAGATCGAACCCGAGACCGAGGAAGCCGCCGCGTCGCTCGGTGCCAATAATGCGACGATCTTTACCACGGTCGTGCTGCCGTCGTTGACACCCGTTCTGCTCACCGGCGCCGGGTTGACGTTCGCGCGGGCGATCGGCGAATTCGGCTCCGTCGTGTTGATCGGCGGCGCGGTGCCGGGCAAGACCGAAGTGTCCTCGCAGTGGATCCGCACCCTGATCGAAAACGACGACCGCACCGGGGCTGCCGCGATATCGATTGTGCTGTTGGCGATCTCGTTCGTGGTGCTCTTCGTGCTGCGCACCCTCGGGTCGCGCGCGGCCAAGCGCGAGGAGTTGTCGGCATGACCGCGCCGGCGACGATGCAGAGCGCAGCGATGAGGAGGAGCGGCGCCATATGACCTTGTCGCCGAGAGTTCGCTACCTGCTCCGCTTCCTGGCCTTGGCCTACGTGGCGGTGTTGCTGGTCGTTCCGGTCGGGCTGATCTTGTGGCGGACGTTTCAGCCAGGCATCGGTCAGTTCGTCGATTGGATCAGCACCCCGGCGGCGATATCGGCGCTCAACTTGTCGGTGCTGGTGGTGGCGATCGTGGTGCCGCTTAACGTGCTCTTCGGTATCCCGACCGCATTGATGTTGGCGCGCAACCGGTTCCGCGGTAAGGGTGTGTTGCAGGCGATCATCGACCTGCCGTTCGCGGTGTCACCGGTGGTGGTCGGCGTGGCGTTGATCGTGTTGTGGGGATCGGCGGGGCTGTTCGGATTCGTGGAGAGGGACTTCGGCTTCAAGATCATCTTCGGCTTGCCGGGCATCGTGCTGGCGAGCATCTTCGCGACGCTGCCCTTCGTGGTGCGCGAGGTCGAACCGGTGCTGCACGAGTTGGGCAACGACCAGGAGCAGGCGGCCGCGACGCTGGGTTCGAATTGGTGGCAGACGTTTTGGCGGATCACCCTGCCGTCGATCCGGTGGGGGTTGACCTACGGCGTCGTGCTGACCATTGCGCGCACGCTCGGCGAGTACGGCGCGGTCATCATGGTGTCGTCGAACCTGCCCGGGCAATCGCAGACGCTGACGCTGCTGGTCTCCGATCGCTACAACCGCGGCGCCGAGTATGGCGCCTATGCGCTTTCGACACTGCTGATGGTGGTGTCGGTGTTGGTTTTGATCGTTCAGGTAATTCTCGATGCTCGTCGCAATCGAGCGGCCAAGCAGGCATGACAGGCAAGGAGTGGCGCTAATGCCAGACAACGCAATCACCGTGCGCGGCGCCAACAAGCGCTACGGCGACTTCGTCGCGTTGGACAACGTCGATTTTGACGTACCCGCCGGCTCGTTGACCGCACTGCTCGGACCCAGCGGGTCGGGCAAGTCGACCCTGCTGCGGGCCATCGCCGGACTCGATCAACCCGACACGGGGCAGATCATCATCAACGGCCGCGACGTCACCGGAATCGCGCCGCAGCGGCGCGGAATCGGTTTCGTGTTCCAGCATTACGCGGCCTTCAAGCACCTGAGCGTTCGCGACAACGTGGCCTTCGGGTTGAAGGTCCGGAAGCGACCGAAGGCGGAGATCGCCGAGAAGGTCGATCATCTGCTGGAGGTGGTGGGCCTGAGCGGTTTTCAGACCCGCTACCCGAGTCAGCTGTCCGGTGGTCAGCGTCAACGCATGGCACTGGCGCGTGCGCTGGCCGTCGACCCGCAGGTGCTGCTGCTCGACGAGCCGTTCGGCGCGCTCGACGCGAGGGTCCGCGACGACCTGCGCGCATGGTTGCGGCGCTTGCACGAGGACGTGCACGTCACGACCGTTCTCGTCACCCACGACCAGGCCGAGGCGCTGGATGTTGCCGACCGGATTGCGGTGCTCAAAGACGGACGCATCGAGCAGGTCGGCCCGCCGAGCGCGGTTTACGACACCCCGGCCAACGCGTTCGTGATGTCGTTCTTGGGCGCGGTCTCGTCGCTGAACGGCACTCTCGTTCGCCCGCACGATATCCGGGTCGGCCGCAGTCCCGACATGAAGATCGCCGTCGACGACGCGACCGCATCCACCGGCGTAGTACGGGCGAGCATCGACCGGGTGGTCATGCTCGGCTTCGAGGTTCGAGTCGAACTGACCAACGCTGCCACCGGCGTGCCATTCACCGCTCAGATCACCCGCGGCGACGCCGAGGCGCTCGGGCTGAAGGAGGGCGACACGGTCTACGTGCGGGCCACCCGGGTGCCGGCCATCTCCGAGAAAGCATTGCCGCACAACGATTCCGACATCGACGAGGTCACGGTGCGTTCCAGCTGAAGGCTGGTCCGAGTTTGATCGAGCCGACCCGCTCTGACCCGGTGTGCGCAATGCACCCGGCGGCGTGGCTGTCGAGCTGCTTCCACTCGGTGCCCGGTGACCACGCGTCCACCCGGATGCCCGGGTCGCGGACCGCGGTTGCCGAATACTTGGGAAGCTCTGCCTTGCAGCGATTCTCGATCTGCCGCTGTTCGTGGTCGCTGTCGGGGAAGCGGGAAAGCTTCAGCATCGCGAACACTTCGTCGGAGTGGGGCTTGTCGCAGCTGACCGGCGAGTTGATGGTTTCCTGAAAGCAGGTGCCGACTCTCGCGGACTGCATCGGGCCGATGATCAGCCCGCCCTTCGGCCATTCGATGTAGGCCCAGATCGCCACCCACAGCGCGGAGATCACCAGCCCGGCGACCGCCAACCCGCGCCCGGCCTCCTTCGTGCCCCGGATCTTGACGAACGTGACGATCCCGGCGATCAGACTGAGCGGGACGAGGCTCACCAACCCAAGCAGAAATGTCGCGACCGCCCATCTGTTGACGGTGGGTTCGGTGTGGGGTGCTGCTGGCGATGTCATGGTGATGGCTACCGTAGCCTGCTGTTAAGCCTGCATCAACGAATTCGCAACCTCTCGGGCGAGGCGAAGTCATCGGCTAGTCCGGATACAGCTCCGAGAATTTGCCGTAAGGATTCGGGCCGTTGTACTCGTACTGGGACATCACGAGCACCTCGACCGGACTCTTCAGGTCGACGTACTGGTGACCGGGCGTCGTGCTGTTCACCATCGGCACCATCAGGTCCAGCATCTCTGCGAGTGCCGCATCGTCGAACCGCCAGACCACGCGGCGAGGGCCGATTTCGATGTCGGCGGCGTCATCTTCCCTGACGACTTGATGCGTGATGCCATCGAATTCGAAGGTCGATTCACCGTTGTCGTGTGCGAGCGACACCGCCATCTGGAACATCCGGATGCCATCCCGATCGGTGTTCAACAGGATCGCCGGGACACCGATGTCCTCGAAGGGCTCCACACGAAGCTTGGCCATGCTCAGGCCGCGGCGCGCAGGGCGATCGCCGCCTCAAAGCGATCCAGCACCGTCTGAGCCACCAGGCGATGGCCACCGAGTGGTGCCGCCATCGGAATTCCCTGTCCCGCGGCGAAAGTCGCGACTCGATCGGTCAGCGTGCCGGGAGCCAGGAACCATGGCGCAATCACCACGCGTCGGGCGCCGTTGCGGCGCAACCAGTCGGCGGCCTCGGCCGGTGACGGTCCGTTCCCGGTGGCGAATGCCGTTGTCGTACCGGCCCATTGAGCGCCCGCGCCGAGCTTGTCGGCGACCGTCGCGGTCCGCGCGTTGGCCGTCGCATGCGTCGAGCCGATCGCAACGACGGCCACACCCAAGTCACGGTCGGCCGTGTCGACTCCCAGTTCGGCCAGCCGCTCATGCAATACGGACACCAAACGGTCGTCCTCACCGAGCACCTCGGCCTGCCGAACGGGCATGCCGCACGCGGCGATCTGGTGCGGGATGTCAATACGCGCGTGGTAAGCATCGGCCAGCAGGAAGGGCGTGACCACCGCGTCCGGAGTCAGGACGTCAGGTAGGCGCGGCGTATTCAGGTCGCAGAACG
Organism: Mycobacterium sp.; assembly: GCA_035606475.1. Lineage (GTDB taxonomy): Bacteria > Actinomycetota > Actinomycetes > Mycobacteriales > Mycobacteriaceae > Mycobacterium. The sequence continues at coordinate 15,798 of DATNFI010000013.1, forward strand.
CGACCCGCACCCGCAGTCCCGGCCGCATGAACCGAATCTGGTTCGCCACCGCCCGCGCATTCGCCGCCGATCGCGGATCCCTACTGCCGTGGGCCGCAAGCACGAGCTTCACGACGCGTGCAGCCCGCATTCAGTCTTCGAAAGACCCTGCCACCGTCCGCTGCGCGGGTCGGCGCCCTCGACCGGCTTGGCGGTGCAGGGCGCGCAACCGATCGACGGATACCCTTCGTAGACAAGCGGATTGACCAGAACATCGTTCTCGTCGATGTAGTTCTGCATCTCGTCGTCCGACCAGGCGGCCAGCGGGTTGATCTTCACCAGACCGAACGCCTCGTCGAAGCTGATCAACGGTGCGTTGGCGCGCGTCGGCGCTTCGACCCGTCGCAGACCGGTCACCCACGCGGAGTAACCACGCAGCGCCTTGGACAGCGGGGCGACCTTGCGAAGCCGGCAGCACTCGCTGGGCGTGCTGGCGAACAGATCCTTACCGAGCAACTCGTCCTGCTCAGCGACGGTGTGTTCGGGCGTGACGTTGAGCACCCGCACGTCGTAGACCGCCTCGACCGCGTCACGGGTACCGATGGTCTCCACGAAGTGATATCCGGTGTCCAGGAACAGGACTGGCACACCCGGGCGGACCTTGGCCGCCAGATCCACCAGCACGGCGTCCTGCATGTTCGAGGCCACCACATAGTTGCAGGTGGCCGTGGACCGGGGCCCCCCGACGCCGCCGAAGTTCTGATCGGTCCAGCGCAACAGGTCGTTGGCGTTGGCGCCCTCCAACTCTGCGGCGCCCTTTTCGGCCAGCTCTCGTAATTCTGCTTCCGTCAGCCCACTCACTGGCGCCGCTCCTTCTCATCGCTTCGCTCTGCATCGTCGCCGGCTGCGTTTATGGCGCCGCTCCTCCTCATCGCTGCGCTCTGCATCGTCGCGGCGCGGTTCATCGCAGATCCGCCTCCTCGGCACGCAGCGCCCAGTTCGCAAAACGCTCGTCACCGTCTCGTTGCTTCACGAAGTTGCGCACCACGCGTTCGATGTAGTCGCCCAGCTCGTCGCTGGTCACCTTGTGCTGTCGTAGTTTTCGTCCGAAGCCACTGTCGAGGCCCAGGCTGCCTCCTAGGTGAACCTGGAATCCCTCGACGGAATTCCCATCGCCGTCGTCGACCATCTGGCCCTTGAACCCGATGTCGGCAACCTGGATGCGGGCACACGAGTTCGGGCAGCCGTTCAGGTTCACCGTGACCGGCACATCGAGTCGTGCGTTGAGGTCCTCGAGTCGCCGTTCCAGTTCGGGTACCAGCGACTGCGAACGCACCCGCGTTTCGGCGAACGACAATTTGCAGTATTCGATTCCGGTGCACGCCATCAGGTTTCGACGCCAGTGCGACGGCTGCGATTGCAGGCCCAGGGCGTCGAGGCCGGCGATCAATGCGTCGAGCTTGTCGTCGGCGACGTCCAGGATGATCAGCTTCTGGTACGGCGTGAAGCTGACCTTGTGCGATCCGGCCTGCTCGGCCAGGTCGGCGGCCGCGGCCAGGATCGTGCCGGACACCCGACCCGCGATCGGCGCGACGCCGACTGCGTTGAGCCCGTTCTTCAGCTTCTGGACGCCGACGTGGTCGATCGGGCGGGTGAGCGGCTCTGGAGCCGGGCCGTCGATGAGTTTGCGCTTGAGGTACTCGGTTTCGAGCACCTCGCGGAACTTCTCGATGCCCCAGTCCTTGAGGAGGAACTTCAGCCGCGCCTTCGACCGCAGTCGCCGGTAACCGTAGTCACGGAACAGCGATGTGACGGCCTCCCACACATCGGGGACCTCATCCAGCGGCACCCACGCGCCAACCCGTTGCGCCAGCATCGGATTCGTCGATAGGCCACCGCCCACCCACAGGTCCAGACCCGGTCCGTGCTCGGGGTGGTTGACGCCGATGAATGCGATGTCGTTGATCTCGTGCGCAACGTCCTGCAGACCCGAGATCGCGGTCTTGTACTTGCGCGGCAGGTTCGAGAAGTCGGGGCTGCCGATGTAGCGGCGCACGATCTCGTCGAGCGCCGGTGTGGGATCGAGCACCTCGTCCAACGACCGCCCGGCCAGCGGAGAGCCCAGCACCACACGGGGGCAGTCGCCGCACGCCTCGGTGGTCTGCAGCCCAACTGCGGCCAGCCGCTCCCAGATCGCCGGAACGTCCTCGATCTGGATCCAGTGGTATTGCACGTTTTCCCGGTCGGAGATGTCCGCGGTGTCGCGGGCGTACTCGATCGAGATCTCGCCGATGGTGCGCAGCGCTTCGGTGGAGATCGCGCCGCCGTCGCAACGGACCCGCATCATGAAGTACTTGGCCTCGAGCAGGTCGGCATTCTCGTCGCCGGTGAAGCTGCCGTCGTATCCCTGTTCACGCTGCGTGTAGAGCCCCGCCCAGCGCATCCGGCCGCGCAGGTCGTTCTTTTCGATGCTGTCGAAACCGGTCTTCGAATACTGGTTGATGATCCGGTCGCGCACGTTGAGCGCGTCGTCGTCCTTCTTGAATTGCTCGTTGGGGTTGAGCGGCTCGCGCTCACCAAGCGCCCACTGGCCCTGGCTCTTGGTCGGGCGGGGGGACGTCATGCGGCAAATCTCCTTTGGTGGAGTAGCCGGCGTGGACCGCGCAAATCACCGGTGGCTGTCCCGGCGGCGCAGATCCGGGAGCCAGCTGGAACTCAGGTGGTCGGGTCTACGGAATCAAGCCAGACAGCGACAGCTGCAAACACGCTTGAAGTCGACGTGACGGCGCGCCACCAGCGCAATGCGGTTCTGGCTGTGGTGGGCAACGGTCACCGGACCATTGTGCCACGGATGCCGCCGGCCATAGCTACCAGGTGCGAATTTCGCTCACCGTGAGCAAAACGGCTGGCCGCGGCGGTGGGGCCGCCAGCGCTGGAGGTTGAGTGCGTACTCCGGGATATTAGGAAGACGTGACGTCATCCACTTCGCCAGTCGGTCTTCCTGACCTGCAGTTCAGCGCCGACGGCCCGTTCGGCATCTATGTCCATGTGCCGTTCTGCTTCACCCGCTGCGGTTACTGCGACTTCAACACCTACACGCCGGCGGAATTGGGTGGCGTCAACCCGGACGCGTGGTTGGAGGTGCTGGCCGCCGAGCTCGAATTGGCTGCCGCCAAACTGGGCGGGCCGACCGCGCAGACCGTCTTCATCGGGGGCGGGACGCCGTCACTGCTGGGCCCGGAGCGGCTGACCCAGCTGCTGAAGTCGGTGCGGGACAACTTCGAGCTCGCCGTCGACGCGGAGGTGACCACCGAGGCCAATCCGGAGTCGGCGTGGCCGGACTTTTTCGCGGCCGCTCGCGCGGCGGGCTGCACCAGAGTGTCGCTGGGCATGCAGTCGGTGGCGCCGCACGTGTTGGGTGTCCTGGACCGAATCCACACGCCGAACCGGTCCGCGGCGGCGGCCCGCGAGGCGCTCGCCGAGGGTTTCGAGCACGTCAGCCTCGACCTCATCTACGGCACACCGGGGGAGACCGACGACGACCTGCTGCGCTCGGTCGACACCGCGATCGATACCGGCGTCGACCATGTCTCCGCGTACGCCCTCGTCGTCGAGGAGGGGACCGCGATGGCGCGCCGAGTGCGGAGCGGCGAATTGGCCGCCCCGGACGACGACGTGCTCGCCCATCGCTACGAGTTGGTCGACGAGCGGTTGTCGACGGCTGGGCTCGAGTGGTACGAGGTGTCCAACTGGAGTCGCGCGGGTGGGGAGTGCCGACACAATATGGGCTACTGGGACGGCGGCCAGTGGTGGGGCGCAGGTCCGGGCGCACACAGCTTCGTCGGCTCGACGCGCTGGTGGAATGTCAAGCATCCCAACGCTTATGCCCAGATCCTGGACGGTGACACGCTACCTGTCGCCGGTTTCGAACAGCTCGATGCCGCCAGCCGCCACACCGAGGATGTGCTGCTGAGAATCCGTTTACGCCAAGGCCTTTCGCTGGACCTGCTCGATGATGCCGAACGCGAGCGCGCAGCCGAGGCCGTCGAGGACGGGTTGCTGGTGCGCCAGGGCGAGCGCCTGGTGCTCACCGATCGGGGACGGCTTTTGGCGGACGGCGTCGTCCGCACGCTGCTGGGCTAAGGGCGGCCGCTCGGAAACTACTATGGCATAGCCCTTTTGAACGTTGTTCTGCCCAAATCGGGCACGCGGTTGCGTTATTGGGTGGACATGCGGGTCTCATACGTGGTCCGCAGGACCTACCCGCGCTCGATGGGCGGCGTCGAACACACCCGCGACGGCCGGATCGGCGGAGACACCGGCGGTCAACTCAAAAACTCAGAACGTGTCCGGAAAGCCCGATCGAGCCATGTTGTGCGCGTGTCGCAAATGATACACAGTGTATCACCAGGCTGCGGTTGATATGATCAACCCGTGGTAAAACCGCCCGACAGTGGGGGAAACACCCCGACGCTCGCCCGACGCGAGCAAATCGTCGATGCCGCTCGGGCGGTGATCGAGGAGTACGGGCCTGAGGCCTTGACGGGGCAGATCGCACAACGCGCCGGGTTGGCCCGTCCCAACGTCTATCGTCACTTTTCCAGTAAGGACGAACTCGACGTCGCCGTGGCTCGTAACGCCTATCACGAGCTACGAACCGAAGTTCTGACCAGGATGGCTCGGTCCGGTACGCCACTTGAGGTGATCCGTGCGCCGATTTCGGCGCAGGTCATCTGGGCGGATCGCCACCCCAACCTCTATCGATTCCTGGTAAGCCGCGGCTACCAGCAGAGTTCGCAGCAGCGCAAGGAAGAGCGGCACGACTTCGCCACCGATCTCGCCGTGGCCGGGGAGCAATACTTCCCGCACTTCGCGGACAATCCGGGCCTTGCCTCATCCCTGATTGTCGGGCTCGGCGGGCTTATCGACGCTTCAATCCTGGCTTGGCTGAGCCGACGGACCGAATCACGTAAGCGGCTGATCGACCGACTCACTACCCAAGCGTGGCTGATCATCGACCACCACCTCCGCGACGTCGGCGTCCACATCGATCCGGCCGTGCCGCTACCTCCGATGGGGCAGACCGGCAGCTGATGGGCGAGGTCCTGTCAATCCGCGCCAACTCATCT
>DATNFI010000014.1:0-27542 GCA_035606475.1 Mycobacterium sp.
CTCAGCCCATGGCTGCAATTCGTCTGGAAGCCCGGGTACGCCGACTACTACCCGGAACTGCCCGGTGGGTCCGAACTCGGCAGCACCATCAACGTCCTGCCGATCGATCTGCGCGTGCTGGCCGACGAGGAACAGGATCTCCTCACCCCGCTGGCGCTGGCGCCGCGTGGAATCTGGCTGGGCCCCAAGGAACTTCGCTCGTTCTACCAAGTACGGCAATCCTGGGCCGGCAAGGGCGTTTTGGTGAAGCTGGTCTGGCGAATGGTCCGGGCCCACGTTTTCGGCGACCGGATGGCCGCTATCGGCCAGTCGCTGGCCGCCCGATTGCGGCTGGCGCTGAAAGACCGTGGCATTCCGCTGTGGCTGGATGCACCGATGACGCAACTGATCACTGACGACGACAGATCGGTGATCGGTGCCGTCGTCATGAAAGGCGGTACGCCGCAGCGGATCGGCGCCACCCGCGGGGTGATCGTCGCCACCGGAGGCTTCGACCACGACATGGCCTGGCGCAAAGAGCACCAGCCGGCAGTGGACCAGGATTGGAGCTTTGGCAATCCGGCCGCGACCGGCGACGGCATTCGGGCCGGCCAGCAGGTCGGCGCGGCCGCCGACATGCTCGACGAGGCATGGTGGTTCCCGGCCATCCAATGGCCGGACGGCCGAATGCAATTCATGCTCAACGAGCGGATGATGCCGTCGCAGTTCATCGTCAACGGCGCGGGCAAGCGATTCATCAACGAGGCGGCGCCATACATGGACTTCGGTCACGCGATGATCGAGGGACAGGAAACGGGCGTCAGCCACATCCCGTGCTGGCTGATCACCGACCACCGGTCGTTCCTGCGGTATGTGGTCGCCGGCCACCTGCCGATACCGAAGATCCCGTTCGCCCCCGTCCCGACCGGCCGCAAGATCCCCAAGGCCTGGCTGGAATCCGGCGTCGTCAAGTCGGCTAAGACCTGGGATGAACTTGCCGACAAGATCGGCGTGCCGGCCGATCAACTGCTCAGCACCGCAACACGTTTCAACGAACTGGCAGACAAGGGCCACGACGACGATTTCAACCGGGGTGACAGCGTTTACGACAATTACTACGGGGACCCCACTTTGCCCAATCCCAATCTGCATCCGCTGGGTAAGCCGCCCTATTACGCATTCCGGATGGTTCTCGGCGACCTGGGCACCTCGGGTGGTCTGCGCACCGACGAACACGCGCGAGTCCTGCGGGCCGACGACACCGTGATTCGCGGACTCTACGCCGTGGGTAACGCGTCGGCGGCGGTGATGGGGCGAAGCTATGCCGGTGCCGGCGCCACTATCGGACCCGCCATGACCTTCGGCTACGTCGCAGCCAAACACCTTGTCGGCCACAGCTCAACACAACCTATTGTTCCGGGAGGTACCAGTTGAAGATCTCGCTGTTCTACGAATTCGCGCTGCCCCGTCCGTGGTCGGACGACGACGAGCACATCCTGCTCAAGGATTGCCTCGACGAGGTCGAGCTGGCCGACAAGGCCGGGTTCTCCACGGTCTGGTTGACCGAGCACCACTTCCTCGAGGAGTACTGTCATTCCACCGCGCCGGAGATGTTCCTGGCCGGCGCCAGCCAGCGGACCAAGGACATCCGGCTGGGATTCGGCATCATGCACCTGCCGCCGGCGGTCAACCACCCGGCGCGGGTCGCCGAGCGAATCGCCACCCTCGACTTGATCTCTGACGGGCGAGTGGAATTCGGCACCGGCGAATCCTCCTCGATCGGCGAGTTGGGCGGCTTCAACATCGACCCCGCCGACAAACGGGCACAGTGGGAAGAGGCGCTCGAGGTGTCGATCCGCTGCATGACCGAGGAACCCTTCGCCGGATTCAAGGGTGAACACATCGAGATGCCGGCCCGCAACGTCGTTCCCAAGCCGCTGCAGAAGCCGCATCCGCCGGTCTGGGTCGCCTGCACCCGGCCGGCGTCGGTGCAGATGGCGGCTCAGAAGTGCCTCGGCGCATTGAGTTTCGCTTACACCGGCCCGGGCCCGCTGACCGAGCGGGTGAACGGCTACTACAAGGAACTCGAAGAGAGCGGTGTGCCGGTCACTCCCGCGATCAACCCGAACATCCTCGCCATCGGTGGAGACCTCTCGATGATGGTCGCCAAGACCGACGAGCAGGCCGTGCAGCGCCTCGGCATGGGCGGCGGGTTCTTCTCGTTCGGGATCATGCACTACTACATGACGGGCGTTCACACGCCCGGCCGCACGGGCGTCTGGAAACGTTATCTCGAAGAGTGCGAGAAGGATCCGACGCTGGCGTACGGGCCGGGCCGCGGCGCGATCGGCTCACCGTCGACCGTTCGCGAGTTCCTCCGCGGATACGAGGAGAGCGGTGTCGACGAGATCATCCTGCTGCTCAACCCGCGCAGCCACGAGGGCACCATGGAGTCCATCGAGCTGATGGGCAAAGAGGTGCTGCCCGAGTTCATCGAGCGTGACCACAAGGCGGTGGCCGAGAAGACAAAGCGCCTGGAACCGGTCGTCGAAAAGATCGAGTCGCGCCGTCCCGAGCCGACCGCGCCGAAGTTCGACGAGAGCTACTCGTTCGGTGGTTTGCCCACCGGTCGCGGCGGAAAGTTCACCGCGAGTGAGATTCCCGAGGCGATGGCCGAAATCAACGAGGGCCGCGTCCAAGCCGCGCAGCGGCTCAAAGACGAGTCGAAGAAGTAGTCGTTGCGCCGCATCGACGAGCTGTGGCGCTACGACGGGCGGCGCGCGGTGGTCACCGGCTGTGCCTCGGGCATCGGGGCGCAGCTCGTCCGCCAGCTCACCGACCTGGGCGCACACGTCGTCGGCTTGGACAAGCAACAGCCGAGAGGTGAGATCGCGGAGTTCTACCCCGTCGATCTGACCGAGCCGGCATCCATCGACAGCGCAGTGGCTTCACTCGACGGAGAGGTCGACGCGCTGTTCAACGTCGCCGGGGTGTCCTCGGGGATCGGCGATCCGCTGCTGGTCGTCACGATCAACTTCCTTGGCTTGCGGCATGTCACCGAGTCGCTGGTCGACAAGATGCCGGCCGGATCGTCGATCGTGAGCGTCTCATCGTTGGCGGCCAAAGCATATCGGGACAATCAACAGGTCACCGCTGGGCTGCTGAACACCCGTACGATGTCCGACGGCATCGACTGGTGCAACAGCAATCCCGACGCGCTGGCCGATGGGGGCTACCGGTTGTCCAAAGAAGCGATCATCCTGTACACCATGAGCAAGACCACAGCGCTCGGTAGCCGCGGCATCAGGATCAACTGCACCGGTCCGGGCGTCACCGAGACTCCGATCCTCGACCAACTGCGCGGCGCGTACGGCCAGAACTTTCTCGACGACATCCCCAAGCCACTGGGCCGGGTCTCCGAACCCGAGGAGCAGGCCGCTGCATTGGTGTTCCTGAATAGCCAAGCCGCCAGCTATATTTCGGGCCAAGTACTGTGGGTCGACGGCGGCAATCTGGGCGCCGCGGTCGCCCGTGAACTCGAAGAAGGGCATGCATAGTGGCCAGCCTGACCGACTTCCGCCGGGTGGCCGGCGAGGTGTCCAACTGGGGGCGTTGGGGCGACGCCGACGAGCTCGGAACCCTGAACTTCATCACCCCGGACAAGGTCGCCGACGCCGCCGGTCTGGTCAAGCACGGCAAGGTGTTTCCGCTGGGCGTCGACTTCGGATCGTCGGGCCCGCAGGGAGCCTTCAAGTTTCGGCACAACCCGATCCATACGATGACCGTTGACGGCGGCGATGCGTACTCGCTGCCCCGCTTCGGCCCGGAGTGGACCGGCAACCCGAGCGCACAGGACATGGGAAAGTACTTCCAGGACGCCCTGTTTCGCTTCAACGACGACATGATCGTCATGCCGCTGCAGTGCGCCACCCAATGGGACGCGCTCTCACACGTCTACTACGAGGACAAGCTCTACAACGGCTTTCCCGCCGACTCGGTGACCAGCTTCGGCGCACGGCACTGCGGCATCGACAAGGTCGACGGCAAGGGCATCACCTCACGCGGCGTGCTGCTCGACGTCGCACGTCATCGTGGCGTGGAGACGTTTATCGAACTCGGCAATCCGATTACCGCGGGTGAGTTGGACGACGTGGCGCGGGCGCAGGGCGTGACGATCGGACGCGGGGATATCGTTCTGGTCAGAACCGGTTGGTGGGCAAGGTTTTTAGAGACCGGCAATGGCGGCGAACCCGGATCGGGGTTGGACTGGCTGTGCGCGTCCTGGCTGCACGACCATGACGTCGCCGCGGTGGCCGCCGACAACCTGATGGTCGAAGACCCGGTGTCGGGCGTCAAGGGGACGTTCATGCCGATGCACATGCTGTGCCTTCGCGATATGGGATTGATGCTCGGCGAGTATTGGGATCTCAACGCGTTGGCGGCGGACTGTGCTGCCGATGGTGTCTACGAGTTCCAGCTCGTCGCTCCGCCGCTGAGATTCACTGGCGCAGTGGGCTCTCCAGTCAATCCGATCGCGATCAAATGATGGAGATCCACAGCAGGACGACGGTGATCGACGGACTGGCCACCCACTACCTGGAAGCCGGCCACGGCGACCCGGTGATCCTGCTGCACGGCGGCGAGTTCGGAGTCAGCGCCGAAATCGGCTGGGAGGCAACAATACCCGCGCTTGCTGAGCGACATCGGGTCTTGGCGCCGGACATGCTGGGCTTCGGGCAGTCGGCCAAGGTGATCGACTTCAACGACGGCCGCGGGATGCGGATCCGGCACATCGCCCGATTCTGCGCCGAGCTGGGTGTCGGCTCGGCGCACTTCGTCGGCAACTCGATGGGTGCCATCAACCTGCTCGTCGATGCCACCTCCGAGTCGCCGGTGCTGCCGATGCGCAGCCTGGTGGCGATCTGCGGCGGCGGCGAGATCCAGCGCAACCAGCACATGCAGGCGCTCTACGACTACGACGCCAGCCTGCCCGCCATGCGCCTGATCGTCGAGGCGCTGTTCCACGATCCGAAATACCCGGCCGACGAGGACTACGTCCGGCGCCGGTACGAGTCGAGCATCGTCCCCGGCGCATGGGAGGCCCTGGCGGCGGCTCGCTTCCGCCGACCGGGTGCGGCACCGCCGCCCCCGCCGTCGAGCGCCCGGGCCTACCACCGGGTCGCGGTTCCAGCGCTGGTGGTCGAGGGCGCCTGCGACAAGTTGCTGCCGACCGGCTGGGCGAAGGAAATTGCCGATCAGATCGCGCGGGGCCGATCGGCCGTCATCGATGCGGCCGGCCATTGTCCTCAGCTCGAGCAGCCAGCTGACGTCAATGCTCTCTTGCTGGGCTTTTTCGCCGAAATCGAGGGCTGAGCGGCGGGCACGCAAAGCTGGTACCAAGCTGACATTCATCTTTTATTAAGCTCGGCGCGGTTTGCTGTTAACTGAGGACAGCCTGCCGAGAGGAGTTCCGTGAAGGTCGCCCGATGTACAGCGGTGCTGAGCTTGCTGGTCGTCGGCGCCTTGGCCTTGTCGGCGTGTGGAAGCAGCAACAGCACCTCGACATCCGGGTCCGGGCCGTCGTCGGTCCCGGTGAACTGCGGCGGCAAGAAGAAACTGCAGGCCAGCGGCTCGACCGCGCAGACCAATGCGATCGAGCAGTTCGTCTATGCCTACATCCGCGCCTGCCCCGGCTACACCCTCGACTACACCGCCAACGGCTCCGGCAAAGGGGTACAGCAGTTCGTCGACAACGAGACCGACCTCGGCGGCTCCGACAAGCCGCTGGATCCGGCGAAGGGCGAGCCCGACAAGGCCCGGGAGCGGTGCGGTTCACCCGCCTGGGATCTGCCCGCCGTGTTCGGCCCGATCGCGGTGACCTACAACGTCGACGGGGTGAGCACGCTGAACCTCGACGGGCCCACCACCGCGAAGATTTTCAACGGCGCCATCACCAAGTGGGACGACCCGGCCATCAAGGCGCTCAACGCCGACGCCAAACTCCCGTCGACGCCTATCAACGTGGTTTTCCGCGACGACAAATCCGGCACGACCTACAACTTCCAGAAGTATCTCGATGCTGCCTCCGATGGCGCCTGGGGCAAGGGCACCGACGAGACGTTCGACGGCGGCGTCGGCCAGGGTGCCACTGGTAATGAAGGCACGTCGGCGGCGCTGCGGACCACCAACGGGTCGATCACCTACAACGAATGGTCGTTCGCGGTCGGCCACCAGCTGAGCATGGCTCAGATCGTGACGTCGGCCGGCCCGGACCCGGTGACGATCACCACCGACTCGGTCGGCAAGACGATTGCCGGAGCCAAATTCGCCGGCGAAGGAAACGATCTCGTGGTCGACACGTCATCGTTTTACAAGCCGTCGCAGGCCGGTGCCTATCCGATCGTGCTCGCCACCTACGAGATCGTCTGCTCGAAGTACCCGGATTCATCGACCGGGTCGGCGGTAAAAGCTTTCATGCAAGCCACAATTGGGGCCGGGCAGGACGGCTTGGACCAGTACGGCTACGTCCCGATGCCCAGCTCGTTTCAGGCGAAACTGTCCGCGGCCGTGAACGGTATCTCATGACGAGCTACAGCCAACCGGGTTCACGGGTCGGGTCATGGTTCGGGCCTTACCGGCTGACTCGGCTGCTCGGACGTGGCGGCATGGGTGAGGTATACGAAGCCGAGGACACCCGCAAGGGCCGGGTCGTCGCGCTCAAACTGATATCGCCCCAGTTCTGCGACGACCCGACGTTTCGCGCCCGGATGCAGCGGGAGGCCGGTGCGGCCGGACGGTTGACCGAGCCGCACGTCGTGCCCATCCACGACTACGGCGAGATCAACGACCAGCTGTACCTGGACATGCGGCTGATCGACGGCGCCAACCTGGCCGCCGTGCTGAAGCGGAGCGGCCCGATGAGCCCGCCCCGTGCCGTGGCGATCGTGCGTCAGGTGGCCGCCGCGCTGGATGCCGCGCACTCCGAAGGCATCACGCACCGCGACGTCAAGCCGGAAAACATCCTGCTCACCGGTGACGACTTCGCGTATCTGGTGGACTTCGGAATCGCCCGCGCCGGAGCCGATCCCGGACTGACCCAGGCGGGGATGGCGATGGGAACCTGCAAGTACATGGCCCCGGAGCGGTTCGGCCGCGGCGAGGTCACCTACCGCTCGGACATCTACTCGCTGGCCTGTGTGCTGGACGAATGTCTCACCGGCACACCGCCTTTCCATGCTGACAGCATCGAACGAATGGTTCATGCGCATATGATGGAGCCCGCCCCGCGGCCCAGCCAGCTGCGGCCCGGCCGGGTGCCGGCCGCGCTGGATCAGGTCGTCGCCAAGGGTATGGCCAAGAATCCCGAGGACCGGTATCGCAGCGCCGGCGACCTTGCCAACGCCGCCCTGCAGGCGCTGACCGCACCCGAGCAGCATCAGGCCGTGAGCATCCTGCAGCACACCGAGGATGCGGCCAACGCGCACACCATGATTCGCCCCGCGGCGGCCTGGAGCCGGGAAGCGGCTCCGGGCGGCGGAGGGGACTGGAGTTATTACCCGCCGTCCAATGGATCACCGGCGGGCCAGCCGCAACCCGACTTCAGCGCTCCCGCCCCGCAGCCGCGTGATCGCCGCAAACTCTGGATGATCATCGGTGCCGTCGCGGTATTGCTGGTCGCCGTGTTCGGCTATGTGGTCCGGCCGCACAGCGGACCAGCGGGCGAGTCCTGCGGACAGAACATCCTGCCGTTCAACGGGCTCAACTTCCGGCTGTCGCCCGGTGGGGTGGCGGTGGATTCCGCCGGCGCCGTGTACGTGACCAACCAAGGCATGTACGGCCGGGTGGTGAAGTTGGCGCCGGGTTCTGACACCCCAGCAGTGCTGCCATTCACCGGCCTCTATCAGCCGCAGGCGGTGGCCGTCGACTCGGCGGGGGCGGTGTACGTCACCGACTTCAACCACCGGGTCGTGATGATGGCCGCCGGCTCGAATAACCAGACGCAGCTACCGTTTAACGGCCTCAGCTACCCCGAAGGCATTGCGGTCGACAGCGGCGGCAGCGTCTACGTCGCCGATCGGGGTAACGACCGGGTGGTGAAATTGCCGGCCGGCACCAACACTCCCACTGTGCTTCCGTTCACCGGCCTCAACAACCCCGACGGGGTTGCGGTCGACGGCGCCGGCGACGTCTACGTCACCGATTCCGACAACAACCGGGTGCTCAAGCTGCCGGCGGGATCCAGCGAGCAGACCGTGCTGCCGTTCACCGGTATCAGCGTGCCATGGGGTGTCGTTGTCGACGCCGCCGGCAACGTCTACGTCAGCGAGCACGACAACAACCAGGTGCTGAAACTGCCGCCCGATTCGAATGCACCAACTCCGTTGCCGCTCAACGGCCTCAACACTCCGCTGCAGCTGGCGCTGGACAAGGACAACAACGTCTACGTCGCCGACCGCGGCAACGACAGGGTCGCCAAGCTTCGCGTCGCCGGCTGTTAAGGCTCAGCGACGGCGCAATGCGATCAGCCGGTTGGCCAGTGCCGCCGTCAGGTACACCGCTGCCACCACGATGATCAGCGTCAGCGCCGCACCCCAAACCCGCAGAAAGCCAGCGTGTTCAGGGTTGTTGAGTTCGGAGTAGATCAATAACGGCAGCGACGCCATGTTGCCGTTGAAGATGTCGAAGTTGATCGACCGGCTGTAGCCGACCAACACCAGGACCGGCGCGGTTTCGCCCATCACCCGCGCGATCGACAGCAGCACACCGGTGATGATGCCCGGCATCGCGATCGGAACGACGATGCGCATGATCGTTTTCCATTTGGGAATTCCCAAGGCATAGCTGGCTTCTCGCAGGTCTTGCGGCACCAGCCGGAGCATCTCCTCGGTGGATCGCACCACGACCGGCAGCATCAGCAAGACCAGCGCGAGCGACACCGCGAATGCGCTCTGCTGAAATCCCATGGTGGCGATCCATAGGCTGAAGATGAACAGTGCCGCCACGATCGAGGGCAGTCCGGCCAGCACGTCGACCATGAACGTGGTGAATTTGGCCAGTCGGTTTGAGCGATACTCCGCCAGGTACACCGCGGTCATGAAACCCAATGGAACGGCGATGATTGCCGCGACGGCGGCCTGGACCAGGGTGCCGTACAGCGCGTGATAGACCCCGCCGGCGAAATGCTCCGGTAGCACGCCGCGCAGCGAGTGGCTCCACCAGCCGGGCTGCACGATGGCGTAGGAGCCGCGCTTGATCACGATCCACAGCACCCAGACCAGCGGCACCAATGCCACCGCGAATGAGAGAACGAAAAGCGTTGTGGCGATGTTGTTCTTGATCCGGCGCCCGAGGCTGATCTGCTGAACGGCCGAGGCCTTGATCGGTCGATCGATGGCCGCTGTGCTCGTGTGGCTCATGCCTTCACCGCCCGACCGACGATCGCGCGGGCGACGGCGTTGACGATGAAGGTGAGCACGAACAACACGAATCCGGCCGCGATGTAAGCTCCGGTCGGCAGTGGCGCGCTGAATTCGCTTGCCGCGGAGGCAATTTTCGAAGCAAAGGTGTAACCACCGTCGAACAGTGACCAGTGGCCCGCCGACGCCGATGCACGCAGGATGATCAGGACCGCCACGGTTTCACCGAGCGCGCGGCCCAGGCCGAGCATCGACGCGGCGACGGCGCCGCTGCGCCCGTATGGCAGCACGGCCATCCGCACCACCTCCCACTTCGTCGCGCCGAGTGCCTGCGCGGCTTCGGTGTGAGTAGTGGGGGTTTGGCGGAACACTTCTCGTGATACCGAGGTGATGATGGGCAGGACCATCACGGCAAGGACCACGCCGGCGGTGAAGATATTGCCGCCACCGGCCAGTGACACATCGCCGGACTTGAACAGGAACAGCCAGCCCAGCCTGTGGTTGAGCAGGGATGCGATCGGCGCCAGTTGCGGTGCCAGCACGAAGATTCCCCAGAGCCCGAAAACGATCGACGGCACCGCGGCGAGTAGGTCGACGATGGCGCTGAAGGGGCGCGCCAATCGTGCCGGCGCGTACTGGGTCAGGAATACCGCGATCCCGATCGCGATCGGGACGGCCAATGCCATGGCCCACAGCGAACTGAGCAGCGTCACCATGAACAGGTCACGGATACCGAACGCCAACTTGCTGCCGTCGGCGGTCTTGAATTGCGCACTGGTGAAGAAGTTCGCGTGGTTGGCGCGCAGGGCCGGAATGGCTTGGACCAGAAGGAAGATGGCGATCAGGCCGATCACGATCGTGATCGTCGAGGCGGCGAGGGCGGCGACCGACTTGAACAGTCGGTCGCCTACCCGCGCCTTAGTTGCGTCGCTGGCCCGCAGCGCGGGCACTGTCGCGGTCGACATGTGGACTTGATCAGGCGATGGCGTTGACCGCGGTCGACAGGCGGGACTTGAAGGCGTCCGGGATGGGGATGTAGCCGTTGTCCACCAACCCGCTCTGGCCGGGGCCGATGGTGGCCTGCAGGAACGCCTTGACGGCCGGGCCGACCTGGCTACCCGCGTACTTCGAGCAGACCACTTCGTACGTAGCCAGCACGATCGGGTAGGCGCCGCCCTGAGTCGGCTTGTAGAACGACAGCGTGTCGAGGATCAGGTCGTTGCCCTGGCCTTTGATCTTCGCGCCGGCGATGGTCTTGCCGACCGAGTCGGCGCTGATCGCCACCGGGTCGGGTCCGGCCGAGGTGACGATCTTGGCCTCGTTCAGCTTCTGCGCCTCGGCGAACGACCATTCGTTGTAGGTGATGGATCCCGGCGTGTTCTTGATCGCCGCGGAGGTGCCGTCGTTGCCCTTGGCGCCCTCACCGACGCCACCGTTGAACGACTTTCCGTGTCCCTTACCCCAGGCGCCGTCGGAGGCGGCGTCGAGGTACTGCTGGAAGTTGTCGGTCGTGCCCGACTGGTCGCTGCGGAACACCACGTGGATCGGCAGGTCGGGCAGGGTGGTTCCGGCGTTGAGCGCCGCGACGGCCGGGTCGTTCCACGTCTTGATCGTCCCGTTGAAGATCTTCGCCGTGGTCGGCCCGTCCAAGTTCAGCGAGGTGACGCCGTTGATGTTGTAGGTCACCGCGATGGGGCCGAACACCGTCGGCAGATCCCACGCCGGCGAACCGCACCGCTCCTGCGCCTTGGCGTGCTCGTCGTCGCTCAACGCGACGTCCGAGCCGCCGAAATCGGTTTGGTTGCCGATGAACTCGTTGATCCCGGCACCCGAGCCGTTGGCGGTGTAGTTCAGCGTCTGACCCGGGCAGGCTTGCTCGAAGGCGTTGACGAACCGGGCCATCGCGTTGGCCTGCGCGGTCGACCCACTGGCCTTCAGCGTCTGCTTCCCGCCGCAGTGCACGTTCGACGACGCCGCACCTGAGGTCGACGCGCCGCCCTCGTTGGCGGTGTTGTTGTTTCCACATCCGGACAGCACGAGTGCCCCGGCGGCCAGCAGGCCCACCGCGGTGCCAAATCGATTGAGTCTCAAATCAGTTCCTTTGAACGGTCGGGTTGACGGCTATTTCCACTGCGCCACTGGGCCAGGACGGGCCACCTAGGAGTCCCGACATACGGAAGCGTTGCTGCTCTTGGCCAACGCTGTGAGGATTCGAGGTAAACAAACCGGCTCACCAAGCCGAACGTAGCATTGGCGTTTGGGAGTCCGCTGTGGACGTTGTAAATCAATCGCTTGACTTAAGCAATGCCGCGCTTATTAACTCACTGCATGGTCAATGAACTGCTCGGCAAGGTCGCAATCGTCACGGGCGGTGCCTCCGGCATCGGTGCCGGGATCGTCGAGAAGTTCGCGGCGGAGGGCGCGCGGGTGGTGATCGCCGATGTCGAACGTGGCCGCGGCGAGGACCTTGCCGCCAAGCTGGGCAGTGACGTGAAGTTCCGGTTGGTCGACATTTCCGATCCCGAGCAGGTGGGCGCGCTGGTTGCGCATACCGTCGCGACTTTCGGCGGTCTCGACGTGATGGTGAACAACGCCGGTGTCTCCAGCAAGATGCATCGCAGCTTCCTCACCGACGACCTCGCGGACTTCCAGCGCGTCATGTCGGTCAACGTCCTGGGTGTCATGGCCGGCACCCGCGATGCGGCTCGCCAGATGGCGCAGACCGGCGGCGGGTCGATCATCAACATGTCGTCGATCGGCGGGATCCAGGCCGGCGGCGGCGTGATGACGTATCGCGCCTCCAAGGCGGCGGTCATCATGTTCACCAAGTCGTCGGCAATCGAGTTGGCGCATTACGACATACGGGTCAACGCGATCGCTCCGGGCAGCATCCCGACGCCGATCCTGGCGTCGTCGGCCTCCGGAAAAGACCGTGAGGCGCTCGAACGCTTCGAGCAGAAACTCCGCGCGCAGATGCGCGCCGACCGCCCGCTACAACGCGAAGGCACCCCCGGGGACGTGGCCGAGGCAGCGCTGTATCTCGCCGGCGACCGCTCGCGCTACGTGACCGGCACGGTATTGCCGGTCGACGGCGGCACGGTGGCCGGAAAGGTCCTCCGTCGTCGCAGCGAAGAGAAAGATTAAATCAATCGCTTGACTTAATCGCCGTCGGCGCGTTGACTGGCCGGGTGACTACCGCGAGGGCGGCGCGCAGCGAGCGGGCCAGCACCACCCAGGACGCGATCCTGACCGCGGCCGAGCGGTTGTTCGCCGAGCATGGCGTCTTCGCCGTCTCCAACCGGCAGGTCAGTGAGGCCGCCGGGCAGGGTAATAACGCCGCGGTCGGCTACCACTTCGGTACCAAGACCGACCTGGTGCGGGCCATCGAGCAGCGGCACCGCGAGCCCATCGAACGTTTGCGGGAAGACATGGTCGCGCAGACGGGCGACTCCGAGGACCCGCGCAGTTGGGTGGCCTGCCTGGTGCGCCCGCTGACCGATCACCTGGCGGCGCTGGGCAACCCCAGCTGGTACGCACGCTTCGCCGCACAGGTGATGACCGACCCCGCCTACTACAACATCGTCGTCAAAGACGCGCTGTCATCCGAGTCCCTGGTCCAGGTGATCGACGGAATCAACCGGTGCCTCCCCGAACTCCCGATCGACGTTCGGGTGGAACGCAACCTGATGGCGCGCAACCTGCTGGTGCACACCTGTGCCGATCGCGAACGTGCTTTGGCTGCCGGCGCATCCGCGCCGTGGACGTCCTGGGATGCCGCTGGGACGCGCCTCATCGACGCGGTGGTCGGGCTGTGGCTGGCGCCGGTCACGCCGCACGAGTGAAGAGTTGACATGAAAGTTTCTGTGGAACAAGACAAATGCGCGTCCTCAGGCAACTGCGTGATGCATGCGCCGGAAATCTTCGATCAGCGCGACGAGGACGGCGTCGTCATCGTGCTCGACGAGAACCCGCCGGCCGAGCAGGCCGAAAACGCCCGCAAGGCCGAGGCGGGGTGTCCCGCACTGGCCATCCACATCGAGGAGTGAGAAGTGTCAGACATGCTCACCGGCAACACAACTGAGGCGATCGCCCCCGACTATCCGATGGAGCGCGCCGCCGGCTGCCCGTTCGCCCCGCCGCCGGAAGTGATGCAGTTGGCCCAGGCGCGGCCGCTGTCCAGGGTCACGATCTGGGACGGCAGCACGCCTTGGCTCATCACCGGTTACGACGAGGCGCGCACGCTGTTCGCCGACTCCCGGGTCAGCGTCGACGATCGCCGGCCGGGCTTCCCGCACTGGAACGAGGGCATGCTGTCCACGGTGCACAAGCGGCCACGATCGGTCTTCACCTCGGACGCCGAGGAGCACACCCGTTTTCGGCGGATGCTGTCAAAACCCTTCACGTTCAAGCGGGTTGAAGGTCTGCGGCCGGCCATCCAGCAGATCACCGACGATGCCATCGACGCGATGCTGGCCGGGCCGAAGCCCGGTGACATCGTCAGCGCGCTCGCATTGCCGGTGCCCTCGCTGGTGATCAGCCAGCTGCTGGGGGTGCCGTACGAGGACGCCGAGATGTTCCAGCATCACGCCAATGTCGGCCTCGCGCGCTACGCCGCCGCCGAGGACACCATGAAGGGCGCGATGAGCCTGCACAAGTATCTTGCGCAGCTGGTCGAGGCCAAGATGGAGTCCCCGGCCGAAGATGCGGTGTCGGACCTGGCCGAGCGGGTCAAGGCCGGCGAGCTCAGCGTCAAGGAAGCCGCGCAGCTGGGCACCGGGTTGCTGATCGCCGGGCACGAGACCACCGCCAACATGATCGGCCTGGGCGTGCTCGCCCTGCTCGAAAACCCGGACCAGGCCGCGGTACTGCGTGACACCGACGACGCCGACGTCGTCGCCAACGCGGTCGAAGAACTGCTGCGCTACCTGTCGATCATCCAGAACGGCCAGCGCCGGGTCGCCGCCGAGGACATCGACATCGCGGGCGAAGTCATCCGGGCCGGCGAAGGCATCATCATCGACAACGCGCCGGCCAACTGGGATCCCAAGGAGTTCAGTGAGCCCGACCGGCTGTACCTGCATCGCTCGGGCGCCGGCCAGCACGTCGCATTCGGCTACGGCCGGCACCAGTGTGTCGGCCAGCAGCTTGCCCGCGCCGAACTGCAGATCGTCTTTCACACGCTGCTTCGCCGCATTCCCACGCTGGAACTAGCCGTGCCGATCGAGGACGTTCCGCTCAAACACGACCGGCTCGCCTACGGCGTCTACGAACTACCGGTGACCTGGTGAATACCCTCGCCAGCCGACCCGGGCTAACTACTCTCGAATACACGATCCGATTGGAGGGCCACTGATGTCGCCTCAAGCCAGCACGGTTTCGCTCTATCCGCCCGGAGGTCTCGGCGCGCCCAAGGATCGTCACGGTCAGGCCGACGGCATCAAGACCGGACTGCCCGAAGGCACGGTGGTTTTCTCGGCGGACAACCACATTTCGATCGCCGACGACATCTTCTACAACCGCTTCCCGGACGAGCTGAAAGAGAAGGCGCCGCGAATCTGGTACGAGGACGGCGCTTACCAGGTCGGCCGAAAGGGACAGTCGTTCCTGCCGGGCGATTTCAGCGCCGTGCTGATGCAGTACGACGACCTGCCCGGCGCCGCGAGCACCAACATCGAGGCCCGGATTCAGGAGCTGCGTGAGGACGGCGTCGAGAAGGAACTCGCCTTCCCCAACGCGATTCTGGCCCTCTTTCACTACCCGGACAAGCAACTGCGGGAACTGGCGTTCCGCATCTACAACGAGTACATCGCCGAGCTCCAGGAGCGGTCGAACGGTCATTTCTACGGCGCCGGACTGATCAACTGGTGGGATGCCGAAGGCGCCAAAAACACACTGGCCGAGTGCAAGTCGCTGGGGTTGAAGACCTTCCTGCTGCCGCTGAATCCCGGCAAGGACGACGACGGCAATGTCATCGACTACGGCAGCACCGCGATGAAGCCGGTGTGGGACGAGATCGAAGCCGCCGGGCTACCGATCAGCCACCACATCGGCGAAACGCCGCCGAAAACTCCGTGTCAGTTCAACAGCGTCGTGGTCGGCATGATGATCAACATCGACGGGTTCCGCGAACAGTTCGCCAAGTACTTGTTCACTGGGATCCTCGACGACCACCCCAGCCTGCGGATCGGCTGGTTCGAAGGTGGAATCTCTTGGGTGCCATGGGCTTTACAGGACGCCGAGCACCTGGTGGCGTCCTACCAACACATGTTCAACCGGCCGCTGCAGCATGACGCGCGCTATTACTGGGACACCCACATGAGCGCATCGTTCATGGTCGACCCGCTGGGCCTCCAGTTGATCGACCAGATCGGCGTGGACAAGGTGATGTGGTCCAGCGACTACCCGCACAACGAAAGCACTTTCGGTTATTCCGAGAAGTCGTTGGCCGCCGTCGTCGAAGCCGTCGGCGCCGATGATGCGGTCAAGATCGTCAGTGGCAACATCACCGAGTTCCTGGGCCTATGACGACATTTTTGCCGAGTCCGACCTCTGCGCTTGACATTCCGGATATTCCGGACCTTCAGCGGATGCGCCACGAGACCGGTGCGCGGCTGCGCTCGGCGATGGCCGACCGTGGCGTGGACGCGTTGATCTTGCTGGGGAACAACAACGTCGTCTATGCGACCGGAGTGAGTTGGCCACTGGGCGACGCCGGGTTGTCATATGTCGAACGTCCGGTCGCGGTGGTGCTCGCCGACGACCCGCACCCGCACCTGTTCCTCCCGTTCCGCGAGGGTGCGTGCTCGGAATCCGGTTTGCCGAGCGACCATCTGCACGGCCCGGTCTACCTCGAATTCGACGAAGGCGTCGAGCATTTCGCGCGGGCGGTGCTCGAACTCATCCCGGCAACCGCGGTGGTCGCGGTCGACGAGCTCACCGGGGCCATGCGGCGCGCCCAGCCGCAGCTGTTCCGGTCCGGCCCCCCGACCGACGCCGCTCAGGTCGTCGGGGCCGCCAAGCTGATCAAGACCCCGGACGAGATCGCGTGCATCCAGGCCGCGGTGAAGATCACCGACGCGGCGATGGTTGACGTGCAGGCGGCGCTCGCTCCCGGAATTCGGCAGATTGACCTTTCCGCGGAGTTCACCCGGCGCACGTTCGAACTCGGTGCGATGGCCAGCATGCTGGAGCCGATCTGGCAGGTGATGCCCAAGAGCAAAGCGGACGGGGTGTGGACCACCCATGGCGATTTGGCGTTGCCGCTGTTGACAACTGAGCGTGAGCTCGCCGCCGGTGACGTGCTGTGGACCGACGTCAGCATCACCTACCAGGGTTACTGCTCCGACTTCGGCCGCACCTGGCTGGTCGGTGACGAGCCGACACCCCGGCAGCATGCGCAGTACTACAAGTGGCAGGAAATCATGGATGCTGTGCTCGGCGTGGTGCGCGCCGGTGCCACGGTCGCGGACCTGGGCAGGACGGCGACCAAAGCCAACGGCGGCACCCGGCCGTGGCTGCCGCACTTCTACCTGGGGCACAGCATCGGCGTCAATGCCGCCGAAACACCCATGATCGGAACCGATCTCGGCGACGAGTTCGACGAGAACTTCGTCCTCGAGCCGGGCATGGTGATGGTCCTCGAACCAGTGGTGTGGGAAGACGGCACCGGCGGCTACCGCAGCGAGGAGATCATCGTCATCACCGAGGACGGGCATTTCCGGTTGACCGATTACCCCTATGCCCCGTACGGAGAACGCTGACCACTGGGTCGCGCTACGACGATGCAGAGCGCAGCGATGAGGAGGAGTAGCGCCAATGGTTACCGAAGTTCTGGCCGACGACCGCGCCTTGCGGACGGGTCGTCGCGATCGCGCGCTGGCCCAGATGGACAAGCACGATCTCGACGTGTTGGTGCTCGGCCGGCAGGCGAACGTTCGCTACGTGTCTGGCACACCGCAGCTCTGGGTAGCGGGTACTCGGCCGTTCGGGCCGACCTGTGTGGTCGTGCGGAAGACCGGAGCGATCCATCTGCTCAGCACCTGGGATGAGGGCGTGCCGGAAGATATCCCGCACGAGAACTTGTACGGGATTTCCTGGAACCCGATGAACACCATCGCCAATCTGCAGCGCATTGACGGTGCCGCAGCAGCGAAACGCGTTGGCACCGACGCGCTTTCGCCCGGCTTTGCGCAGCTGCTGCCGATGGCGTTCCCGAACGCGGAGCTGGTCGACGGCGAGCTGGCGATGCGCGCGGCCCGCCGGATCAAGACACCCGAAGAAGTGGTCGCACTCCGGGAGGCCATCCGGGTGGCCGAACTCGGGCTGGCCGCGGCGGTAGCCGAATTACGGCCCGGTGTCAGCGAGAAGGCGTTGGCCGGTGTGCTGTTGGAGGCGATGGCGGCCGGCGGGGTAAGCACCCCGTCCACCCAGGATGCCGCCTGGGTGACCGCGCGCGACCACCCCTGGCGGCGGGCGAATCCGGACGGGTTGGTCCACGACGGCGACTTGGTGGCATTTTCGTCCGGAGTTCTCGACGGCGGCTACACCGGCGAGGTCGGCCGCACCTGGCCCGTCGGCGACGTCCAGGGCGCCGGAGATCTGTATCGGCGCTGGAATGCTTTGTGGGACAGGTTGTATGAGGCATGCCAGCCCGGCGCGTCGGCCATCGATCTGCTTGCCGCCTATCAGGGCGCCGGCGAAGAACTGCCGCCGATGCCCATCGCGCGAGGGCTGGGTCTGGGGTTCGACCCACCGGTGGTGTCGCAGCATTTGCCGGCGACCGCCGCCGGGGAGCGGATCGAGGCGGGCATGGTGCTGGCCGTCACGGGTTACGTCTGGCAGTCCGGGGTCGGCGCCGTGTTCGGGCGAGAGGCGGTGTTGATCACCCCCGACGGTCCCGAGGTCCTCACGTCGAGTCCCTCGGCCAATATCGCGGTCGGCGCCTGATGGAGGGTGCGCTACACGGCTACACCGTCGTCGACCTCTCCACCGGAATCGCCGGCGCCTACTGCACCAAGTTGCTGGGCGACGGTGGCGCCCGAGTGATCAAAGTCGAACCGCCGGACGGCGATCCGCTACGCCGGTGGTCGGCGTCCGGCGCCGACATCGATGGCGACGGAGCCTTGTTCGCGTTCCTGGCCGGCGGCAAGCACAGCGTGGTCGCCGAAGCGGGCGACGCCGGCCTCGTCCACGACCTGCTGGCCGCCGCCGACGCGGTGGTGTGGTCGCGCGGATCGGCGGTCGCCGGGTCGTTCACCCCGACGGTGCTGCGCGATTCGCATCCACACCTGGTGGTCACGTCGATCACCCCGTTCGGGCTGAAAGGCCCGTGGTGCGATCGTCCGGCGACCGAGTTCACCCTGCAGGCGTGGTCCGGCGGCATCGTCGGTCTGGGCCGCGGATCTGCCGATCGCGCACCGGTATTCGTCGGCGGGCAGGCCGGTGACTACCTTGCCGGCGCGTATGCCAGCGCCGCCACGCTGACGTCCCGGCTGCGCCAGCTGCAGACGGGGGCCGGCGAGCTCCTGGACCTGTCGATGCTGGAGGCGCAGATCCTCGGGCTCACCTATTACCCGGTCACGTTCTTCCAGATGCTCGGACGGCCGTGGCGGGATGCCCGCAAGCTCACCATCCCCGGAATCGCCCGCGCCAAAGACGGTTTGGTCGACGTCGGGTGCGGGACCGCGCAGCAGTGGTTCGACCTGTGCGCGATGATCGGGCAGCAGGACTGGATCGACGAAGACTCACCGCTGTCGATCACCGAGATGGCTAACGAAAAGGCCACCGAGATCTACGCCTGGTTCGAAACCCAGAACGCGGACGACATTCGCGAGCTCGCCACCGCCTTCCGGATCCCCAATGCGCCAGTGGCCAACGGCGCCACCATCACCGAGCTCGAACACTTCCAGCACCGGGGCTCGTTCGTCGTCAACCCCCGCGACGGGTTCAGCCAGCCCGGCCCGCCGTACCGGCTGCAGCCCGCGACGCTCGTCGCGCCGCAACCAGCGCCACGACTCGGCGAGCACACCGCGCATTACCGGCAATTCCCGCCGCCGGCCCCGCAACGCCGAAGCTCTCAGGCGGAGGCAGAACGACTGCCGCTGAACGGCATACGCGTCCTGGATCTGACCACCTTCTGGGCCGGTCCGAGCTGCACGCACTTTCTGGCGATGCTCGGTGCTGACGTGATCCACGTCGAATCCACCCGCAAGCCGGACGGTACTCGCCTGATTGCCGGCATCCCGGTCACCGAGGACCAATGGTGGGAGAAGTCGCCGATCTTCTCGGCGCTGAACACCAACAAGAAGGGCATCGCTGTCGACCTGCAAACCGACGCGGGTCGGGACGTCTTGCGCCGCTTGATCGCAACCGCCGAGGTGATCGCCGAGAATTTCACTCCCCGCGTGCTCGACCAGATCGGGCTGGATTTCGAAGCGATACAAGCGATTCGATCGGATGCGATCCTGCTGCGGATGCCGGGTTTCGGCCTGGACGGGCCGTGGCGGGACAACCCGGCGTTCGCCTATGTCATCGAAGCCGCGTCCGGGGTGAGCTGGCTGACCGGCTACCCCGACCGCAATCCCTACGAGCCGTACTCGATCGGCGACCCGAACGCCGGCATCCACGCCGCCAATGCGCTGCTGCTCGCGCTGGAGCACCGGCGTACCACCGGCCAGGGCGTCATGATCGAGGCCGCGATGGTCGACGCGGCGCTCAACATCGCCGCCGAACAGGTCATCGAATACTCCGCCTACGGGGCGCTGCTGCAACGCGCCGGCAACCGCGGCCCGGCGGCGGCGCCGCAGAATGTCTACCGCACAGCCGAAGTCGACGAATTCGGCCGTCTCGACAGCTGGGTCGCCATCGCGGTCGCCGACGACGCGCAGTGGGCCGGGCTCTGCGCAGCGCTGGGCGGTCCGGATTGGGCACTCGACCCGACTCTTGCGACGGTCGAGGGCCGACGCGAACACCACGACCTGATCGACCAACACCTCGGCGCGTGGTGCGAAATCCGCGGCGGCGACGACATCGTGCGCTGCCTGTGGGATGCCGGCGTTCCGGTCGCCAAGGTGATGCAGCCGCATCGCCAGACCGAGATCCCGCAGCTGCAGTTCCGGAGCTTCTTCGAAGACGTCGGCCACCCGGTGAACGACGTGACGCCGCACAGCACCGTTCCGGTGCGGTTTTCGGCCGGACCCGAGCGGTTCCATCTGAGCCCGGCGCCGCTGCTGGGCCAGCACAACCACCAGCTGTTGACCGAAATAGGGCTCAGCGCAAGAGAAATCGCTGAGCTGGAGGCCCAGGGCGTGATCGGCCAGGCCCCCGGCGCCGCGCGAAGGACCGCGGCTACCTAGTCAGTAACTCCAGCCCGCATTGGCCTGCTCGTCGAAGGTCTGGTCGATGCGGTCGAATCGCTTGCGAATCGACCGGCGCGCAGCCGAATGGGGGAGCACGTAAAGCCGGTTGGCCGCAATCGCGTCGACGGTCAGACGGGCGACCTCGTCGACGTTCAACGTGTCCGGTTGTGCCGGCGCGCCCGCCGACGCCAGCCCGTAGTCGGCGCCCATGATCCGCTCGGAGTTCGAGAGCAGCTTGGTCTCGACGACCATCGGACACAGCACCGAGACCCCGATGCCGTTCTCTTTGACCTCGCGGGCCAGGTTCTCGGCCAACCCCACGACGCCATACTTCGCGACGCTGTAGGCGCCCAGGCCGACGTTCGGCATCAGTCCGGCGAACGATGCGGTGAAGGCGACGTGGCCGCCGTTGCCTTGCTCGAGCAGTCTTGGCAGGAACGCCTCGACCGCGTGGATCGAGCCCCACAGGTCGATGTCGATCACCCAGCGCCAGTCGTCGTGGGTCATCTGCGCGATCGGGCCGGCGACCACGATGCCTGCGTTGCTGAACACCACGTCGACCTGGCCGAGCAGACGAAACGCCTCGTCGGCCAGGTGTGTCATCTCATCCAGCGAACGCACATCGCACATCACCGGGTGCGCCTCGAATCCCTGCCCCCGCAAATGCGCGACGGCCTGCTCCAGCGCCGGCTTGTCAACATCTGCGAGCACGAGACGCGCTCCGCGCCTGGCCAACTCAGTTGCCGTCGCGAGACCGATACCGCTCGCGCCGCCGGTGATGACGGCGCCCTTGCCCTCAAATCCGCTCATGGCGCGACGGTAGCCGATCGGACTGGGCGCGTGACGGCGGGCGGCTACTTCAGGCAGCTACCGCCGTCGACGGGCAGCGTGACGCCGGTGATGTAACGCGCCTCGTCGGACGCCAGGAACAGCACCGCGTTCGCGATGTCCTCCGGTTCGACCCAGCCGATCGGCAGGGTGTGCATCAGCTGGCCGACCACCTTCATGTCCTCGGGTCCCGGGTTCTCCAGATCGGGACGGAAAAGCCGCATCGTGCCGTCGTTCATGAACAGCGGGGTGTTGACGTTGGTCGGGTGTACGGAGTTCAC
Organism: Mycobacterium sp.; assembly: GCA_035606475.1. GTDB lineage: Bacteria > Actinomycetota > Actinomycetes > Mycobacteriales > Mycobacteriaceae > Mycobacterium. The sequence goes on from DATNFI010000014.1 coordinate 21,862, forward strand.
CCGGATGTTCTGCGCGCCGAGTTCGACCGCGAAGGTGCGCATCAGGCCGACCACACCATGTTTGGCCGCGACGTAGTGACCGGTGTGCGGGTAGGCCTTGAGGCCGCCGACCGAGCTGGTGAGGATGATCGAGCCACCGTTACCGCCGGCGAGGATATGCGGCACACCGGCTTTCACGGTCTTCCACACGCCGCCGAGGTTGATGTCGATCATCGCGGTCCAGTCCCGCTCGCTGGTCTTATCCAGCGTCTGGCCGCCGTTGCCGATTCCGGCATTGGCGACGATGATGTCGAGCTTGCCGAGTTGCCCGACGCCGGTGTCCACCGCGGCCTTGAGCGCGTCGTAATCACGGACGTCGACCTCGGCGGTGTAGATCCGACGGTTGTGGCCCTTGACCAGGTCCGCGGTTTCAGCCAGATCCTCCGGTGTGGAGGCGGCGATCAGATCCACGGTGTCGATCTTCTTGCAGATGTCCACCGCGATGATGTCGGCGCCCTCCTGGGCCAACCGCACCGCATGTGCACGGCCCTGACCGCGCGCCGCGCCGGTGATGAACGCGACCTTGCCTTCGACTCGACCCGCCATCGTTACCTCGTTTCTTTACTTGTGATTGCTCAACCGACGACCGCGGGCATCGTGTCCCAGCCACGCACGGTGGATGTCGGAGACAATGCGGCACGACTGAGGTCGACCTGCCATTCGGGGAAGCGCTTCAGGATTTCCTCCAGCGCGATCCGCCCTTCCAACCGGGCCAGTGCCGAGCCCAGGCAGTAGTGGGTGCCGACGCTGAAGGACAGGTGCTGGCGGGATTCGCGGTGAATGTCGAAAACGTCGCCGTCAGGCGGGAATTGGCGGTGGTCGCGATTGGCTGCACCGATCAGCATCATCATCGAGCTGCCCTCGGGCACCGTCTGCCCGTAGTAGGTGATGTCGCGCGTCACGTAGCGGGCCACGTGCGGAGCGGGCGGCTCGAAGCGCAGCAGCTCCTCGATGGCCGCCGGGACCAGCGCCGGGTTCTCGGCCAGCTCCCGTCGCTGATCGGGGTGCTCTGCCAAAACCTTTCCGGCCCAACCGATCAGCCGCGTGGTGGTCTCGTTGCCTGCGCCGGATACCACGCTGATGTAGGTGAGCAGTTCCTCGCGAGTCAACCGTCGCGTGACGCCCTTCTCATCGACGAATTCGACATTGAGCAGATCGGTCATGATGTCGTCGGAGGGGTGCTTGGCGCGCCAGTCGATGAAGTCGGCGAAGAAGTCACCGGCGTTCATTCCGTCGGCCGCCAACGTCATGGGCTTGCCTGCTTCGGTGCGCATCTGCGCGTTCGCCAAATCCCGTGCGGCTTCTTGATATTCCTCGGGCACCCCGAGCAACATGCCGATCACGCGCATCGGCATCTGGGCGCCGAGATCGCCGACGAAGTCGAAGCAGTCACCGCCGACCAGCGGATCCAAACTGTGCGCACAGAATTCGCGGATCTTGGGTTCCAAGTCGTTGATCTTGCGCGGGGTGAACATCCGGGCCAGCAGCTTGCGATGCACATCGTGGATCGGCGGGTCCTCGAAGATGAGCACACCCGGCGGCATGTCGATGTTGGCCTTGATCAGTTCGATGATCGCGCCGCGGGCCGAGCTGAAGGTTTCGTGGTCGACGAGCGCCCGGTCGACGTCGGCGAATCGGCTCAGCGCGTAGAAGTCGTGCTGCTCGTTGTAATACAGCGGGGCTTCTTCGCGAATCGCCCGAAATGCCCGGTAGGGGTCGGCATTGATCTCCACGTCGTACGGGTCGTAATAGACGCCGTCGGGTGCAGTCACTGTCACAGCTTTTCGCCTCTCGCTGCGCGCGCATGGGTGGTGGCGCTGTCGAATCTGCGGCAACTCTGTCATCAGCCGGCCGCGGGTGTCAACGTAAAATACGTTTTCGCTACCTAGCATTCTTCAATGACGAGAATAAGCTTCTCCAAGATCGCGAATGTGTGCGATATGCGAACACTTTCCCGTCATGCGCCGCCCGAGTCGCCGCCGCTGCGAAAGCGCAGCAGCGCCTCCTGCGCGTACGACGCGACCAGCGAGCCGTCCTCGGTCAGGACGTCGCCGCGGCCGAAGCACCGGCCATGCGCCAGCACCGGACTGTGCTGGCGCAGCAACAGCCATCGGTCGGTGCGGAATGACCGGTGAAACCAGACGGTGTGCGAGGTGACCGCGGAGGTGAACTGCGTTCCGTTGCCCCGATGGCTGAACCCTTCGAACGGGCGCAGCGCCGTCCCGATCAGGGTGAGATCCGTGGCGTACGCGGCCAGGGCCGGCGCGAGTTCGCCGTCGACGGCGGGCGTCCGCATCCACACCTCGAATCTCGGCGGGCCGGTGGCGGCTGCGCTGAGGTCGTCGGCGCAGCGGGTCTCCCACGGGATCAGGTCGAGTTCCACCCGGTGCGTCTCAGCCAACAGCGTCGAAACCGGTTCGCAGTCTTGGTTTTCCGGGCCGTCCTCGTTGGCGTGCATGGACACCGAACTGCTGGCCAGCACGGCATGTGGCTGCTGGGCGGTGATGGTCAGCGAGGCAAACGAGCGGCCCTCGTGGTGGCGGGTTGACCGGTAGTGGACTGGCTCGGCGGCTCGGCCCTCGCGACCGAACACCGCGTGCAGCGACTTGACCGATTTTCCCGGGCAGGCCAGCGCGGCGACGCGGACGAATTGGCCGAGCAACTGACCGCCGAACACCCGGTGGTAGTCCAATTGCTGGCTGACGCCCTCGAACTCCAGGACCCCGTCGGCGTCGGCGGGGCCGCTGACGCGGTGTGGATTCAGGCAGCCGAGCAGGTCCGTCCAGAGATCCAGCACGCGGTCAGTGTAATTGACGTTCTCATGTTCCGGTAAGCAGATTCTCGATCGGCTTATTTGCCGATGAATCCTCGCGAGCAGAAGTCCCAGACCTCGTCGGCGGTGATCGGATGCACGGTCGCTTCGTCGGATCCGCCGCTGGATTGCGCGATGAACATCACGGTCTGCATCGTCATCGCGGCCATCCGCTTCGGGTTGACGCCCGTGCGCAATTCACCGGCGTCGCTGGCGGCTTCCATCAGCTCGGCGAGCAAAGTGACCAGTGGCGCGTGAGCGATCTTGACTTCCTCGGGATGTGAAACCAGCAGCCGGGGAGCAAAGTCGGTGAACAGCGGCCGCTTGGCGGTCGGGTCCGGACGCGAGGCCTCAAACAACAGCTCGACCGCGACTTTCAGCCGCTCGATCGGGTCGGTGTGGTTGGCCGTGGCGGCGCGAATCTGGTCCGACGACCGGCTCAGGGCGTCTTCGAACAGCGCGAGCAGTAGTTCGTGTTTGCCGTCGAATTGCAGGTAAAAGCTTCGCAGCGACTGCCGGGAGCGGTCGACGACCTCTTGGACGGTAAAGTCCGTGCTGCCCTTCTCGATGATGATGGCCTGCGCCGCGTCCAGGAAGCGTTGGACGCGCTGCGCGGCCCGCAGCTTCGCCGTCTTGATCGACCGCTCGACGGCGCGCTGCTTCCAAGCCGGCTCTTCGCTGGGGCTGGTCACTGGCGGCTCAGATGATTGCCGCGAGGGGAGAACATGATTGGACTGTACCGGAGAACGCCGTGTCATTGGTGTGCTCTCCCCCTCGCGGGACGACGTGTCTGAGATTGTAACTTTCTCTTCGCGAGAATACTATTCTCTTACCGCTCGGCTGGGAAGCGGAATGCGAATTACGGAGCGCAGATGCAACTGACCTTCGATGCGGACGTCGAAGCGTTCCGTGCCGAATTCGCGGCTTTTCTCGACGAGCACCTGCCGGACGACGCTGACTTGGTGCAACGTGCGCGGTCGTCGTCCGACGTCCCGCCGTGGGCTCGGCGATGGCAGCGGCTGCTGTTCGACCACGGCTGGCTCTTGCCCGGCCAGCCGCCCGAATTCGGCGGCCGCAATGCGGGAGTGTTGCAGCAGTACGTCCACGCCGAGGAGTTGTCCCGGCGTCGCATCTACCGGAGCTTCAACCCGCAGGGCGTCGGCATCATCGCCGCGTCGCTGCTGTCCTTCGGCACGCCGGAACAGAAGCGGCAGTGGGCGGTGCCGATCCTGCGGGCCGAGATGACCGCGTCGCTGGGCATGAGCGAGCCGGGTGCCGGCTCCGATCTCGCCTCGTTGCGCACCGCCGCGGTCCGCGACGGCGACCACTTCGTCGTCAACGGGCAGAAGGTATGGACATCGGGTGCCCATGACGCCGACGTGTTGCTGACCTTCGTGCGGACCGACCCGGCCGCGCCCAAGCACCAGGGGATCAGCGTGCTGCTGATTCCAACCGACACTCCGGGCCTGACGCGCCGGCCGTTCGCCTCGGCCGCTGCCCGCGACGACATAGATTTCAACGAGGTGTTCTTCACCGATGTTCGCGTGCCGGCCGAAAACCTGGTCGGCCCGCTGAACGACGGCTGGCGGGTGGCCAACGGTTCACTCGGTCACGAGCGCAACATGCTCTGGATGGGGTATGCCGACCAATTGCAGGAGATGACAGCCGATTTCGAGCCCACCGGGGAACTCGAGCGGGGCAGCTATGCGACGCTGGTGATGGATTATGAGGCGCTGCGGTTGCTGGGTTCGGTGACCCTGGCGCGGGCCGCTCGTGGCGAGGAGGACGTGGCGAGCCAGTCGGTGCTCAAGCTGCTCGGATCCGAAGCCGTGCAATCGGCGACCGAGCATGTGTTGGGCGCCAGCGGAGTCGACGGGCTCGTCCACCCCGCCCTCACCGGTCCGTACGCCCCGCTGAACTTGGATGCGCACTTCGGCAGCTGGTTCGACCGCTACCTGCGTACGTTCGCGGCGACCATCGCCGGCGGCACATCGGAGATTCAGCGGAACATCATCGCCCAGCGAATCCTGGGCCTGCCGCGAAACTAGAGCTGGACCAGCCGCGGCGCAAACCCCTTGTCGCGCAACGCCGCTCCGGCCTCGCGGGTCAGCTCGCGTGAACTACCGAGCAGGCCGTCGAGGACCAACGCGCGTTTGATGTGCCGCTGCAGTTCATGCTCCGCGGTGAAGCCGATACCGCCGAGCACCTGCTGACAGTGGCGCGCTGCGGTCAACGCCGCTTGGCCCGCGGCGGCCTTGGCGAGCAGACAAGCCAGCTCGTCGGGCTCGCCCGCGGCGGCCACCAGCGTGGCCTCGGCGCCCTCGATGGCGACCAGCGTCTCGGCCAACCGGTGCCGAATCGCCTGGAACGACGCGACGGGCCGACCGAACTGCGTGCGGTCCAGGGCATGCTGGCGAGCCAGCGCCAGCATCGCCCGGCCGGCGCCGACCAGCCACCAGCCGAGCGCATGCCGGCCCGCCCCCATCGGCGCCGAATCTCCTTCGCCCACCGGGTGTATCGGCAAGTCGTCGCCGAGCACCGAGCTCGGCTCGTCACTGCGGGCCCAGACCACCCAGGAGTCGCCGGTGTACCGCAACGGTATCGTGCCGCCGCCCTCGCGGCCGGCCGCACGCAACACGACGTCGTTGAGCACCGGGGCGTGCGCACCGGTCTCGCCGAGCAGCCGGAACACCAAAGGGACTGCAGCTTCGGGCATTTCGTCGAGCATCTCGAGCCAGCCCAGTTCGGCCAGCGCGGCGTCGAGCCGCTGGCCCGACGCCGTCGTCATCGTCTTGCGCAGGCCGTCCTCCAGCAGCTGCAAGGATTCGGT
>DATNFI010000015.1:0-7041 GCA_035606475.1 Mycobacterium sp.
AGCGGAACAAAATCACGGACGGCACCGGCTGCCGTGTCGTGTAGCCGCAGGTCGGCGCGATCGGTCACGACGTGCCAGCTTACCGGGCCGGATAGGGCATCGATGACCACCGCGGCCCGGTGGGGTCGATTCTGGGTACAAAGCCCGCCGGATACCCGTCATCAACCGAACCGATCAGCGCGATGCAAAAAGATCGCCGACCGTCAGGCGGTCACCAGCAAAGCCGTCGCGATTGCCGCACGCCCCTCGCCACGGCCGGTCAGCCCCAGCCCATCGGTGGTGGTCGCCGATACCGATACCGGCGCATTCAGCACCTCGGACAGCACGGTCTGCGCCTCGCCGCGACGCGGGCCGACCCTGGGACCGTTGCCGATGACCTGGACGGCCGCGTTGCCTACCCGGTAGCCGTGCTCGGCGAGCAGCTCGGCGACGTGACGCAGCATCGTGCTGCCGGTGACGCCGGCCCAGCGGGGATCGTCGACGCCGAACACGTCGCCGATATCGCCGAGGCCGGCCGCCGACAGCAGTGCATCGCACAGCGCATGTACGGCCACGTCACCGTCGGAATGCCCGGCACAGCCGTCGACATCGGGAAACAGCAGGCCCAGCAGCCAACACGGCCGGCCGGCCTCGATCACGTGGACGTCGGTGCCCAGGCCGACTCGGACGTTCACTGGTTCACGATCGCGTGCGCCAGCATCAGGTCCAGCCTGGTCGTGATCTTGAAGGCCAGCGGGTCGCCGTCGACAACCTGAACCTGGCCCCCGATGTGCTCGACCAGCGATGCATCGTCGGTGAAATCCACCGTGCCGGCCTGCTGGTAGGCCCGCAGCAACAGCTCGGTGGTGAAGCCCTGCGGGGTCTGTACCGCGCGCAGGCCGGCCCGCTCCGGAGTGCCCAGCACGGCGCCGTTGGCGTCGACCGCCTTGATGGTGTCGGCGACCGGCAGCGCGGGCACAACGGCCGGATGGCCCGCCCGCAGCGCGTCGACCACGCGCACCACCAGGTCGGGTGGTGTGAGGGCTCGGGCGGCGTCATGTACCAGAACAAAGTCGGGTTCGCCGACTGCCGCCAGCGCCCGGCTGACCGACTCGCCGCGATTGGCGCCACCGGCCACGACGGTCGCGTCGCGGCCGAGAATCAGCTTTGCGCGATCAGTACGGTCGGCGGGCACGGCCACGACCACGCGATCGACCACGCCCGACTTCAGCAGGCCGTCGATGGCACGCTCGACCAGGGTCCGGCCGTCGAGATGGTAGAACGCCTTGGGGACACCGGCAGCCAGACGTTCGCCCGAGCCAGCGGCCGGAACGACCGCGACCGTGCCGGTCAATGCGGTTCCTCGAGCGTTAGAAGATCGTCAGAAATTCAGGACGCGGCGGCCAGCGCCTCGTCGAGAATGGTCTCCGCGCGGGCGTCGTCGGTGCTTTCCGCCAGCGCCAATTCGCCCACCAAGATCTGCCGGGCCTTGGCCAGCATCCGCTTTTCGCCGGCGGACAAGCCGCGTTCCTGGTCACGGCGCCACAGGTCGCGAACCACCTCAGCAACCTTGTTGACGTCGCCGGAGGCGAGCTTTTCCAGGTTGGCCTTGTAGCGGCGGGACCAGTTGGTCGGCTCTTCGGTGTGCGGCGCGCGCAGCACCTGGAACACCTTGTCGAGGCCCTCTTGGCCGACCACATCGCGGACGCCGACGTATTCGGCGTTATCAGCGGGTACGCGAACTGTCAGGTCTCCCTGCGAAACTTTCAAGACGAGATATTCTTTTTGTTCCCCTTTAATGGTTCGGGTTTCAATCGCCTCGATCAACGCAGCACCGTGGTGTGGATAGACAACGGTGTCTCCGACCGCAAAATTCATCAGTTTCGAGCCCCTTTCGTAGCTCCATGGTAACACGCCGCGCCAACACGTGTGGAACAACGGTGCAGGTCAGGGGCACCGCACGCACGGAGAGGGGGTTGACAGACGGTGAAATTCGTGCAACACGACGGCCGATTCAGAACCCGCTCGGCGGTATCTGTAAGCCGTCGGCGGCGGGCTGTTCGTCTCAGGTTTGGTGTTACTGCGCTGCTCGAACCGCCTGCTTGCGCCATCTCCGCCCTCAGCTTCCACCGACCCGACCGACCTACTACTGTGCATAGTCGAACCGCAGGCGTTCGAGGGCCGAGCAGGAGGCTTTGAGTGAACCGCTTCGACTACCGCGTCCCGAGATCTGGTCGCTCGGCAAAGCTCGCCGGGCTGGCCGCGAGCGCCGTGATCGGCGCTGTCGCACTCTCCGGATGCGGCTCCGGCCAGCTCTCCCAGACCGCCATGCAGCAATCTGCTGTCGACGGCAACCAGGCGGTGGTCAAGAACGTCGCGCTGCGCAATGTGCACATTCGGGCACTGCAGACCGGTGACTACTTGCACCCAGGGGACACGGTCGATCTCGTCCTCGTGGCTGTCAACCAGTCGCCCGACCTCACCGACAAGCTGGTCGACATCACCACCGACATCGGCAAGGTGACCGTCACCGGCGATCCCACGCTGCACGCCAGCGGCGTGCTGTTCGTCGGCACCCAGAACGGCCAGCCCAAGAAGGCCGACGACGTTATCGAGAACGCCAACACGGTCAAGGCCACCGTCGCGCTGAGCAAGCCGATCACCAATGGGCCGAACTACGACTTCACCTTCGACTTCGAGAAGGCCGGCAGCGTCAGCGTCTCGGTGCCGATCTCGGCGCCGGAAGGCTCGAACCACTAGCTTCCGCGGTTTTGTCACACCCGACGGATACCGTCACAGGGTGGCTAAGGCGCGCTCGCAGTACCGCTGCTCGGAATGCCGCCATGTCACGGCGAAATGGGTCGGACGGTGTCTGGAATGCGGCACGTGGGGCTCCGTCGACGAGGTCACGGTGCTCAGCGCGGTGCGGGGCAGCAGCCGCTCGATCGTGAGCCCGTCATCGGCCGCCGTCCCGATCAGCTCGGTCGAGTCCGACGGAACTCGCCACTGCCCCACCGGAATTGAAGAGCTCGACCGGGTCCTGGGCGGCGGCGTCGTGCCGGGTTCGGTCACTTTGCTTGCCGGCGATCCGGGGGTGGGAAAGTCGACGTTGCTGCTCAAGGTTGCCCACCAGTGGGCGGCGTCCGGGCGGCGCGCGCTGTACGTGTCCGGCGAGGAGTCACGCGGCCAGATCCGGATGCGCGCCGACCGGACCGGCTGCAGCCACGACGAGCTCTACCTGGCCGCCGACTCCGATCTGCACGCGGTGTTCGGCCACATCGAGGCGGTGCAGCCGACGCTGGTGGTCGTCGACTCGGTGCAGACCATGGCCAGCTCCGACAGCGACGGCGTCGCCGGCGGCGTCACCCAGGTGCGGGCGGTCACCACCGCGCTGACCGCCGCGGCGAAAACCACTGGGGTGCCGCTGATTCTGATCGGCCATGTCACCAAGGACGGGGCCATCGCGGGCCCACGCTCGCTTGAGCACCTGGTCGACGTGGTGCTGCACTTCGAAGGCGACCGCAATTCGTTGCTGCGGATGGTCCGCGGCGTCAAGAACCGCTTCGGTGCAGCAGACGAGGTCGGCTGCTTCCTGTTGCAGGACAATGGAATTGAAGGAGTCGCCGACCCGTCCGGGCTCTTCCTGGACCAGCGCCCGCAGCCGGTCGCGGGCACCGCGATCACCGTGACCCTGGACGGCAAGCGGCCCCTGGTCGGCGAAATCCAGGCGCTGCTGGCGACGCCGTCGGGTGGCTCACCACGCCGCGCGGTCAGCGGGATCGACCATTCGCGGGCCGCCATGATCGCCGCCGTGCTGGAAAAGCACGCCCGGCTCAAGATCGCCGTCAACGACGTGTACCTGTCGACCGTCGGTGGCATGCGGCTGACCGACCCGTCGTCGGATCTCGCGGTCGCGGTTGCGCTGGCGTCGGCGTATGCCAACCTGCCGCTGCCGGCGACCGCGGTGATGATCGGCGAAGTCGGGCTGGCCGGTGATCTGCGCCGGGTCAGCGGGATGGAACGCCGGCTGGCCGAAGCCGCCCGGCAGGGCTTCACCACGGCGCTGATCCCGTCGGGCAGTGGCGCGGTGCCGCCTGGCTTGAAGACCCTGCAGGCGCCGCACATCGGCGCCGCGTTGGAGCACGTTCTGAACATCGCCGAGCGCCCCGACACCGTTTCCGCGCCACCACATCGACTGAACTCGGCGCCCACGGAGCACAATGAGTGGTGATGACGGTCGGCAATGCATCGACGAACGGCTCGGCGCCGCAGCAGCGTCCCACCCTGCGTGAGGCGGTGGCGCGGCTCGCGCCGGGCACCGCGCTGCGCGACGGGCTGGAGCGCATCCTGCGCGGCCGGACCGGCGCCCTGATCGTCCTGGGCTACGACGACAGCGTCGAAGCGATCTGCGACGGCGGCTTCTCGCTTGATGTCCGCTACGCCCCGACCAGACTCCGGGAGCTGTGCAAGATGGACGGCGCGGTGGTGCTGTCCACCGACGGCAGCCGGATCCTGCGGGCCAACGTGCAGCTGGTGCCGGACCCGTCAATACCCACCGACGAATCCGGCACGCGGCACCGCTCGGCCGAGCGGGCCGCCAGTCAGGTCGGCTACCCGGTGATCTCGGTCAGCCACTCGATGAGCATCGTCACCGTGTATCTCAGCGGCGAGCGGCACGTGTTGGCCGACTCGTCGACGATCCTGTCCCGGGCCAATCAGGCCATCGCCACGCTGGAGCGCTACAAGGCCCGGCTCGACGAGGTCACCCGGCAGCTGTCGCGTGCCGAGATCGAGGACTTCGTCACGCTGCGCGACGTGATGACGGTGGTGCAGCGGCTCGAACTGGTCCGGCGAATCGGCGTGGAACTGGACTACGAAGTCGTCGAACTGGGTACCGACGGCCGCCAGCTCCGGCTGCAACTGGAAGAGCTGCTCGGCGGCAACGAGGCCTCCCGCGAGCTGGTGGTGCGTGACTATCACGCCAACCCCGAGCCGCTGTCGAAGGCCGAGGTCGCCGCCACCCTTGACGAGCTGGATGCCATGTCCGATGCCGAGTTGCTCGACTTCACCACGATGGCAAGGGTTTTCGGTTACCCGTCGACGGCCGAGGCGCAGGATTCCGCGGTCAGCTCGCGCGGCTACCGGGCAATGTCGGAGATCCCGCGACTGCAGTTCGCCCACGCCGACCGCCTGGTCCGCGAGTTCGGGTCGCTGCAGGGCCTATTGGCGGCCAGCGCGGGCGACCTGGAAGAGGTCGAGGGGATCGGCGAGATCTGGGCCCGCCATGTGCGAGAAGGACTGTCGCAGTTGGCCGAATCGACGATCGGCGATCCGATCAACTAGCCGCAGCTGAGCGTCAGCCGCCGGGGGCGGGCGCCGGGCCAGGCAGTGGACCGGGTGCCGGTGGTGGTCCGGGCAATCCGGGCGGCGGCGCCGCACCCGGCGGCAGCGGCGGAGCCATGATGAACGGAACCGCCAGCGAGCGCAGGTTTCCCAGCTGTACGACCAGGTTGTAGGTGCCCGGTCCGATCGCCGGCCGCGGTAATGGGCAGTGCGGAGCCGACCCCATCCCTGTCCAGGTGACGGCGGTGGTGACCTGCTCGCCGGGGGCGAAGGTCTTGACCAGAGTTTCGTTTGACGGCGCGCAGTCCAGGTTCGACCAGAGCCGCTTGTTATCCAGCGAATAGACATAGGCGGCCAGCACGGCGGCCCCGACATCACGCTTGCAGGCCACCAGCCCGATGTTGGTGACCACCATGACGAATTTCGGCTGGTCGCCGATGGCGTACTGCGGCGCGTTGGTCAGGCCTTTGACGGCCAGCGTCGAGTCCGGGCAGTCGTCACCGGCGTTGAGCACGGGCGGTGGTTGCACGGCGGCGGTCGGCGTCTCGGGTGGCTGGCCGGCGTCCACCCCGGCCGGTGGCTCGACCTGAGTCTTGACCTCGGGGTTCGCCGGTTGCGCGGACTGGGCCGGCTTCTTGGTGCCGTTCGAGGTGTTGGCGCCGGCGCTGCCGCTCATGACGGCGACGACGATCGCGACGACGATGGCGATCAGCACCACCCCGACGCCGATCGCCAGTGCCCGGCGTCGCCAGTAGATCTCCGGCGATAGCGGGCCTCGCGGTTCCAGATCCAGCACGTTTACACGGTAAGGGCAGGTCACACCGACAGCGCCGACCCGGCTCGGCGTGTCGCCCAGGTAACTGACGCGAAGTTGTTATTTTGTCTCGCCGCAGTGGCCCGCTGCGGGATCGGCAGGCGCGGCCACCAGAACCAGCGGCCCAGCAGCGCCACCAGCGACGGCATCAGAAAAGTCCGGACGATCAACGTGTCCAGCAACAACCCGATCCCGACGGTCAAGCCCACCTGTTCGATGCTGAGCACGGTGCTGCCGGCCAGCGCGAACATCGTCATCCCGAACACGACGCCCGCAGTGGTCACCACCCCACCGGTGGCCGCGAACGCCCGGACGATGCCGGTGCGGATGCCCGCGGCCAGCTCCTCGCGGATCCGCATCGCCAGCAGCAGGTTGTAGTCGGCACCGACCGCGACGAGGGCGATGAACGCCATCGGCGCGACCGCCCAGTGCAGCGGTTGGCCGAGCAGGTACTGGCTGACCAGGACGCTGACACCCAGCGCCGAGGCATACGAGACGATCACGGTGCCCACCACCGCCATTGCCGCCACCGGGCTGCGCAGCATCACCGAGACGATTAGAAAAATCAATGCCAGGGTCGCTCCGACCAGCAGCACGACGTCGCCGTGCACCAGGTTCTGCAGGTCTCGGGTGGCGGGTCCCACTCCGGCCAGACCCACCGACAGCGGAGTCAAGGTTCCTTCCTTGGTGGCCTCGGCGACCGCGGCCTGGACCTGGCGTGCGCGTTGAGCGCCGTCGACGCCCCACTCCTGGCCGTCGCCGTAGACCACCAGGTAGGTAGCCCGACAATCGCGAGAAACCAAGTCGTTCAACGCCTCTCGATACCTAGGGTCGGACAGCGCGCGATCGGGCAGGTAGAAGCCTCCCGCTGCGCTGTTGCGAAAACCCGCATCGAGTTCCCGCAG
>DATNFI010000016.1:0-8809 GCA_035606475.1 Mycobacterium sp.
AGTGCCTCCAGAACCCGTCGCCGGTGCGCGGCCGGGTCACCCCAGGCCGGTCGCAGCGCCTGCACCCGCAACAGCCACAGTGACAGGTCGTGCTCGGCGGTGAAGCCGATCGCGCCGTGCGTCTGCAACGCCGACCGCGCGGCCAGCAACGCGGCATCCGACGCGGAAGCCTTGGCGGCGCTGACATCTCGTGCGGTGTCGGGCGACGAATCGGCCAGCGACAGCGCGGCGCCGTAGACCAGCGGGCGAGTCAGCTCGAGTGCGATGTGCACATCGGCCAGCTTGTGCTTGATCGCTTGATACGAGCCGATGACGCGACCGAACTGGGTGCGTTGCTTGGCGTAGTCGACCGCGGCATCGAGTAGGGCTTGCCCGGCTCCGACCAGTTGGGCCGCAGTGGCCAGCGCGCCGAATTCGTAGGCGCGCTGCACATCGGCCTGCCGCCGCGAGCCGGCAGGGTTGACGTCGAACAGCTTGCGGCTGGGGTCCACCGACTCGTGCTGCTCGCCCACCTCCGCTTCGCACACTGTTCCGTCCTGGTCGGCCAGCAGGGTCAGGCCGGCGGTGTCGGCGTCGACGGCGCGGGGCACCTGCGGGGGCAGGGCGACGGTGGCGATCAGTTCACCCGATGCCAGCGCGGCTGACCGCTCGTCGTCGGCCAGTAAAACCGGTGCTACCGCCATGGATTCGGCTACCGGGCCCGGCACGCCCCAGCGGCCCAGTCGCTCCAGGGCGACAACGAGATCAACCGGGTGCGCCTCGAGGCCGTCGAACCGCTCCGGCACCGCCAGCGCGGTGACCCCCAGGTCGGCCAGCTGCGCCCAGACCTTGCGACCGGGAGCGGCGTCGCCACTGGCCCAGGCGCGCACAGCGCTCGGAACATCGGCCGCCGTGAGCGCCGCGTCGATACTGGCGGCGAAATCGCGCTGTTGCGCGTCAAGGTCGAATCTCATTTGCTCTTCTCCCGGGGCAGTCCCAGCAGCCGCTCGGCAATGATGTTTCGCTGAATTTCGTTGGTGCCGGCATAGATCGGACCGCCGAGCGCGAACAACAGCCCGTCGGTCCAGGCGTTGGCCAGTTCGCCGTCGGCGCCGCGGATCTCCAGCGCGGTCTGGTGGATCGCCACGTCCAGGTCTGACCAGAACACCTTGGTCACCGAGGACTCGGCACCCAGTTCACCGCCACCCGCCAGCCGGGTGACGGTGCCGAAGGTGTGCAGCCGGTAGGCCTGCGCCTTGATCCAGGCATCGGCGACCTGGTCGCCGAAGGAGCTGTTGCCGTTGGCTTTCCATACTTCGGCGAGCCGCTCCGCGGACGCCAGGAATCGCGCCGGGCTGCGCAGGGACATGCCCCGCTCGTTGCTCGATGTGCTCATTGCGGCCCGCCAGCCGTCGTTGACCGCGCCGATCACATCGGCGTCGGGCACGAACACATCGTCGAGGAAGATCTCCCCGAACCCGGTGTCGCCGCCGAGTTGGGCGATCGGCCGCACGGTGATCCCGTCCGCCTTCAGGTCGAACATGAAGTAGGTCAATCCGCTGTGTCGCTGCGCCTCGGGATCGGAACGGAACAAACCAAAAGCCCTGTCGCCGAACGGTGCTCGCGAACTCCAGATCTTCTGGCCGTTCAGCAGCCAGCCGCCGTCGGTGCGCGTCGCCGTCGAGCGGAGTGAGGCGAGGTCACTGCCGGACTCCGGCTCCGACCACGCCTGCGCCCAGATCTCCTCGCCGCTGGCCATCTTGGGCAGAATCCGATCCAGCTGCTCCTCGGTGCCGTGCGCGAACAGCGTCGGGGCGAGCATCGACGTCCCGTTGGCGCTGGCGCGTCCGGGCGCCCCCGCGCGGAAGTACTCCTCCTCGTAGACCACCCACTGCAGCAGGGTGGCGTCGCGGCCGCCGTATTTCTCCGGCCAGGTGATCACCGACAGGCCGCCATCGAAAAGCACCTTGTCCCAACGACGGTGCTGCTCGAAACCCTCTGCCGTGTCATAGGACTGCGTCGGAAACGCATCCCGGTGCGACGACAGAAAGTCGCGCACCTCGCGCTGGAATGCCAGCGTCTGGTCGTCGAATTGCAGATCCATCTACGCCATCTCTCGCAGTAGCGGCTTGACGACTTTGCCGCCCGCGTTGCGGGGCAGCGTGTCGACAAACCTCACCGAACGTGGGGCCTTGAAGTTCGCCAAATACTCACGCGTGTACGCGATTACCGACTTCTCGTCGAGTTCGGCATCGGGCCGCGCCACCAGGAAGGCCCGACCGACCTCGCCGAGCCGTTCGTCGGGTACGCCGATCACCGCGCAGTCCACCACACCGTCGAGGCGGGCCAGCACCTGTTCGATCTCGGCGGGGTAGACGTTGAAGCCACCGCAGATGTACATATCCTTGAGCCGGTCGGTGATCTGGAGATTGCCTGCGGCATCAAGCCTTCCGATGTCACCGGTGTGCAACCAGCCGTCGGCGTCGATGGCGGCCGCGGTGGCATCCGGATCGTCGAGGTAGCCGAGCATCACATTGGGCCCGCGCAGCAGCACCTCGTCATGCTCACCAATGCTCAATTCGAAATCCGCGATCGGTCGCCCACAGGTGGTCGCGACGGTGACCGCGTCATCGTCGGCCCGGCACATGGTGCCCATCCCGTTGGACTCGGTCAGCCCGTAGGCGGTCAGCACGATGTCGAAGTCGAGTTCGTTCTGCATCCGCTCGATCAACACCACCGGCACGGTCGCCGCGCCGGTGACCGCGAACCGTAGCGAGCTCAGGTCGTAGCTGCCGCGGGTGGGGTGGTCGAGCAACGTCTGGTAGATGGTCGGCGGTCCGGGCAGCACGGTGATCCGGTGTTCGGCGACCGCCCGCAACGCCTGCTCGGCATCGAAGGTCAGCTGCGGGATCAGCGTGGCGCCGGTCTGCAGGCAGGCCAGGATTCCGGCCTTGTAGCCGAAGTTGTGGAAGAACGGGTTGATGCAGAGGTAGCGGTCGTCGCTGGTGATCTTCCCGCAGGCCGCCCACGACGCCGAGCCGGCCAACGACTGCCGGTGCGCGCACAACACCCCTTTGCTGCGGCCGGTGGTGCCGGAGGTGAACAGGACGTCGGAGATGTCGTCGGGCCGGACCGCAGCCGCGCGCGCGTCGGCCGCCGCGAGCTCGGTGCCGTGCTGCATGAACTCGTCCCACGTCCCGTCGTCCGACTCGAGCGGGATCCGCACGACGTGCCGCAGGTCCGGCAGTGACGAGCGGTCGAGGTCGCCGACTCGGTCCGCGCCGAGGAATTTGCCCATCGCGATCAGCAGCGGAGCCCCGGTGCGGGCCAGGATGTCGGTTGCCTCGGCGGCGGTGTACCGCGTGTTCAGTGGGACGACGGTGGCGCCCGCGTAGTGCGTGGCCAGGCAGGCGACCACCCACTGCCAGGTGTTCGGTGACCAGATCGCCACCCGGTCGCCCGGGTTCACGCCGAGGTCGATCATCGCCGCGGCGGCACCGCGCACCTCGTCGCGCAACTCGTCGAACGTCAACGTCCGATCCTCGGTGACCAGGGCATCGTGGTCGGGGAGTTCCCGCGCGATGTGGTCCAACGCCGCAGGAATGGTCTGCGGATGGCTCGACATCGAACTCCTAGGTGCGTGATTGCTATCGCCGCTGGCAGAGACAGTTTGCCGCCGGGCTAACAAAGCAAGTGCTTGGTAGGTTAGCCTACTAGGGTGCAAGGCGTCGAGGAGTTCCGGGCCGAGGTCCGCGACTGGCTGGCCGAGAACCTGGTCGGCGAATTCGCCACCCTCAAAGGACTGGGCGGGCCCGGTCGCGAACATGAAGCGTTCGAAGAGCGGCGCGCCTGGAACCAGCACCTCGCGAAAGCCGGCCTGACGTGCCTGGGCTGGCCGGTTGAACATGGCGGCCGCGGCTTGTCGGTGGCGCATCGGGTGGCGTTCTACGAGGAATATGCGATCGCCAACGCCCCCGCGAAGGTCAACCATTTCGGCGAGGAACTGCTCGGGCCGACGCTGATCGCGTTCGGCACACCCGAGCAGCAGCAGCGATTCCTGCCGAGGATCCTCGACGTCACCGAACTGTGGTCACAGGGCTATTCCGAGCCCGGCGCCGGCAGCGACCTGGCCAACGTCTCCACCAGCGCGGTGTTGGACGGCGACCAGTGGGTGATCAACGGCCAGAAGGTGTGGACATCGCTGGCGCACTGGGCGCAATGGTGTTTCGTGATCGCGCGCACCGAGAAGGGCTCCAAGCGCCACGCCGGGTTGTCGTATCTGCTGGTGCCCCTGGACCAGCCCGGGGTGGACGTGCGTCCGATCGTCCAACTGACCGGCGACTCGGAATTCAACGAGGTGTTCTTCGACGACGCCCGCACCGAAGCCGAACTGGTGGTGGGCGAGCCCGGCGACGGCTGGCGGGTCGCGATGGGCACGCTGACCTTCGAGCGCGGGGTGTCGACGCTCGGTCAGCAGATCGTCTATGCCCGCGAACTCAGCGCGGTGGTGGACCTCGCGAAACAGACTGGCGCGGCTGATGATCCGCTGATCCGCGAACGCCTGACCCGCTCCTGGGCCGGCCTGCGGGCGATGCGTTCTTACGCGCTGGCGACGATGGATGTCGAGCAACCCGGCCAAGATAACGTGTCGAAGTTGTTGTGGGCCAACTGGCATCGCGAACTCGGTGAGATCGCGATGGAGGTGCAGGGCAAGGCCGGTCTGGCCTTGGCTGGTGGCGACTTCGACGAGTGGCAGCGGCTGTACCTGTTCACCCGCGCGGACACCATTTACGGCGGATCCAACGAGATTCAGCGCAACATCATCGCCGAGCGGGTGCTCGGCCTACCGAGGGAGGCTCGATGACGCTAGCCGTTGCGCCGAAAGAAGTTGCCGGACACGGACTTCTGAACGGCAAGGTCGTGGTTGTCACGGCCGCGGCGGGCACCGGTATCGGCTCGGCCACCGCTCGGCGGGCCCTGGCCGAAGGTGCCGAGGTCGTAGTCTCCGACCACCACGAGCGCCGCCTCGGTGAGACCCGCGACGAGCTGGCCGCCCTCGGCCTGGGCCGGGTGGAGAGTGTGGTCTGCGACGTCACGTCCACCGCACAGGTCGACGCGCTGATCGCCTCCACCACCGCGCGACTCGGTCGGCTCGACGTGCTGGTGAACAACGCGGGTCTGGGCGGTCAGACCCCGGTGGTCGACATCACCGACGAAGAGTGGGACCGCGTTCTCAACGTCACGCTGACGTCGGTGCTGCGCACCACCCGCGCGGCGCTGCGCTACTTCCGCGACGCGGACCACGGCGGCGTCATCGTCAACAACGCCAGCGTGCTGGGCTGGCGCGCGCAGCACTCGCAGTCGCACTACGCGGCGGCCAAGGCCGGCGTGATGGCGCTGACCCGTTGCAGCGCAATCGAAGCCGTCGAGTACGGGGTGCGCATCAACGCCGTATCGCCGAGCATCGCGCGACACAAGTTCCTCGACAAGACCAGCTCGAGCGAGCTGCTCGACCAGTTGTCCGCCGGCGAGGCGTTCGGCCGAGCGGCCGAGCCGTGGGAAGTGGCGGCGACCATCGCGTTTCTGGCCAGCGACTACTCCAGTTACCTGACTGGAGAAGTGATTTCGGTGTCGAGTCAGCACCCATGAGCGAGCCTACGAACAGCCGACGCGACGAGTTGTTGGAACTCGCCGCGACGATGTTCGCCGAACGCGGGTTGCGTGCCACCACCGTGCGCGACATCGCCGACAGCGCGGGCATCTTGTCCGGCAGCCTGTATCACCACTTCTCGTCCAAAGAAGAGATGGTCGACGAGGTCCTGAAGAGCTTCATGGACTGGCTCTTCGCCCGGTACCAGGAAATCGTTGACACCCAACCGAATTCGCTGGAGCGGCTCAAGGGTCTGTTCATGGCGTCATTCGACGCGATCGAGCATCGGCATGCCCAGGTCGTCATCTACCAGGATGAGGCCAAAAGACTGCTGCCGCAGCCCCGGTTCTCGTATCTCGAGGACCTCAACAAGCAGCAGCGCAAAATGTGGGTCGACGTGCTGCACCAAGGCATCGAGGAGGGTTATCTACGACCCGATCTCGACGTCGACCTGGTCTACCGATTCATCCGTGACACCACCTGGGTGTCGGTGCGGTGGTATCAGCCCGGCGGGCCGCTCACCGCACAGCAGGTGGGCCAGCAGTATCTCGCTATCGTCCTAGGTGGAATTACCAAAGAAGGAAGTGTTGAGCATGGCCGTCAAAAATGAGGCGTACGTCATTGATGCGGTGCGCACCGCTGTCGGTAAGCGCAACGGCTCGCTGGCCGGCGTGCACCCCGTCGACCTGGGCGCGCTCGGCTGGCGTGGACTGCTCGACCGGGTTGACATCGACCCCGCCGCCGTCGATGACGTGATCGCCGGTTGTGTCGACGCGATCGGCGGGCAGGCCGGTAACATCGCCCGGCTCTCCTGGCTGGCCGCCGGCTATCCCGAAGAGGTTCCCGGAGTTACCGTCGATCGGCAGTGTGGATCAAGTCAGCAGGCGATTTCCTTTGGCGCGCAAGCGATCATGGCGGGCACCGCGGACGTGATCGTGGCCGGTGGCATGCAGAACATGAGCCAGATCCCGATCTCGTCGGCGATGATCGTCGGCGAGCAGTTCGGCTTCACCTCGCCGACCAACGAATCCAAGCAGTGGCTGCACCGCTACGGGGACCAGGAGATCTCGCAATTCCGTGGCTCGGAGTTGATCGCCGAGAAGTGGAACCTCTCTCGCGAGGAGATGGAGCAGTACGCGCTGATGAGCCACGAGCGCGCCTTCAGTGCGATCCGCGGCGGCCACTTCGACAACGAGATCATCGCCGTGGAAACCGAACACGGTGCGTTCCGGGTCGACGAGGGTCCGCGTGAATCGTCGCTGGAGAAGTTGGCCGGCCTCAAGCCGCTGGTCGAGGGGGGTCGTCTGACCGCCGCGATGGCCAGCCAGATCTCGGACGGCGCCAGCGCTGTGCTGCTGGCCTCAGAAAGCGCAGTGCAGGCGCACAACCTGAAGCCGCGGGCGCGCATCCACCACATCAGTGCCCGCGCCGCGGACCCGGTGTTCATGCTCACCGGGCCGATTCCGGCGACCCGCTACGCACTGGAGAAGACCGGCCTGTCCATCGACGACATCGACACCGTCGAGATCAACGAGGCATTCGCGCCGGTCGTGATGGCCTGGCTCAAGGAGATCAAGGCCGACCCGGACAAGGTCAACCCCAACGGCGGTGCCATCGCGCTCGGGCACCCGTTAGGTGCAACCGGGGCAAAGCTTTTCACCACCATGCTCAACGAACTCGAGCGCACCGGCGGTCGCTACGGACTGCAGACCATGTGCGAGGGCGGCGGCACCGCAAACGTCACCATCATCGAACGGTTGTAGTTCGGCTCAGTCGATGTGCGTCGGGGGGTCCCCGGGACCGCCGGGGCCCATCACATCACAGCTCTTTTCGGGTATCAGGAACGAACTGGCGCCTTGGTAGGACAGGTGAGTTGATGTGACGCAACGTTGCCAGGTGCCGTCGGGCTGAATGGGTCCATCGCACTTGCTGAGCACGGGTCCGCCGTAGATGCACCCGGCGCTGGCCGGCGGTGCCGTGTCGACCAGGCCCCCGGCCATCAGCAGGGCGGCCAGGCTTGCGACGATGCAGCGCTTCATGGTTGCCTCCCGTTCCAAGCGTGACGCTACTGTTTGGCTGACCGGTTGATGCCGCTTTCGCATTGGTAGGTCACCCCGGTGACGATGTCGTCGACCGTGCGCTGAGCGAGCGAGTCGATGTCCCGGCGACTGGCGTGACGCAGCGGTCCGCGCAGCGCCAGTTCGGCGAACCCATGCACCGCCGACCAACAGGGCCATTCGGCGCCGGCGCGGCGATCGGGCGACAGCGTTCCGGCGTCTAGCATCGCGTCGAGCGCGTCGACCAAGGCCAGATACGGTGGCGCGCTGGCTGTTTGTTCACTCAGGGCGATGGGATCGGCGCTGAAGAAGGCCACCGTGAACCATCCCGGCTCGTCGAGTGCGAACTTGATGTAGCCCAGTCCTACGGCGCGCAGGCGATCGGCGGCGCCCGAGTGGTGTTTGCGAGCCATCCGCGCTGCCATCCTGTGCTGAATCGCGGTCGCCACCGCGCCGAGCAGTGCCTCGCGATCGACGAAGTGCCGGTAGGCGGCGTTTGGCGAAACCCCAACTTGCCGAGTCGCTTCCCGAATTGTCAGCGCCTCCGGGCCGCCGGTCCGAGTGAGGTGCAGGCCGGCATCGATCAACGCGGTGCGCAGATCCCCGTGGTGGTAACCGGTCTTCAAGGTGGCCAACGCTTGACCCTTCTCGCCGCCAAAGTGTACGGTGTGAACATTAGCATGTTGACGCCGTACACATAAGCTGGAGGGATAGTTGTGAGTACAGCATTGCCGCCCATCGTCGACCAGCTGACCTGGGAACGGGAGTTGGACGCACTGCGCGTCCGGGAGAAGGCGGCCACCCGTGAGCTCGACGCGATCGCGGCGCAGCGGCGACGGCTGCCGATGGTCGCGATGCCGGACTACACCCTGGAGGGTGAGAACGGGCCGGTGCGCCTGGTCGACATCTTCGACGGTAAGCCGCAGCTGATCGTCTACCACCACATGTGGTTTCCGGGCGAGGAGTGGCAGTGCTCGGGCTGCACCGGGTTCACCTCTCAGTTCACCCGTCTGGAGTTCCTGGACAACTACGACGCCCGGTTCGTCATCGTGACGCAAGGTCCGATCGACGAGGCGCTGGCCTACAAGCGGCGGGTCGGCAATCAGATGACCTGGTACTCCAC
>DATNFI010000017.1:0-22325 GCA_035606475.1 Mycobacterium sp.
CGCAGGCGGGTTCGCCGGTCAGTCAGTCGCAGCTGTCGGCGTCGAACCCCAGCACCAGCACGTCGGGGATTTCCCCGATGGCGGCGGTGCAGTCGCGTGGTCCGGTGTCGCCGTCGTTGGCGCAGTCTCAGCCGCCGGCGCTGGGGATGTTCGCCCCGCCGGCCGCCACGGCTGCGCTGACTCCGTCGGCGCCCAGCCCGGCGATGCCGGCCAGTCCGCCGGTGCAGACGATGACGCCGTCGGCGGCGCCCGGGGTGACCAGTTTCGCCAAGCCCGCCGAACCGTTCTCTCCGCCACCGCCGTCGGGCGGCAAAGCCGTAGGGCTCAAGCCCGGCATGCTCAACGCCTCCGCGCTACGGGGACCCGTCGGCACCACACCGGCCAGCACTGCACTGCTGACCAAACCGCTGACCACGGCCTCCACCCTGGCCACCGAGCCGCTGGCGTATGTGACTCCGACAGTGCCGCCGTCGCAGCCGTCCCTACCCAGTCAGCCGAATCTCGAACCTGGCGCGATTCAGACTCTGCAGCCCCCACCGACCCCGCCGCAGACTCCGCCGCCACCGGCGCAGATGCCACCCGCGGTCCCGCAAAATAGCGCGCCCGCGACATTGAGCGGTCCTACCGGAAGCGGTGGCCAAGGCACCGGCGCCCAGATGCTCGGCAACGGGCCAGCCGGTGCGCCGCAAGCACCACCCGCGTTCCCGCCACCTCCGTTGGATCCTGCACCGCCGATACCGCAACCGCCGATTCCCCCGCCGTCGCCGGGCGAGCCACCGCTAAGTTCTCCGGCGATACCGTCCTGGGTAACCCCGCCCGTGTCGAAATCGGTGGAGGCGCTGCAGAAGGCATATAAGGATTTATCTGATGCGATAAATAACCATAATTCTTGGCGGCCTGATCCAAAGAACCCGACTGCAGTGGAAAATTACAATCGAGAAGCCTGGACATATAACACCTGGAAGGCGCAGATTGAGGCCAGGTTAGGCTCTGAGAACGTTCAATATACGCCTGTCAAAGAAGCCGTAAGCACTGATGACCGGTATTGGTGGACCCAACCGGCGCCGGAACAATCACTACACCAAGGATCGCTAACGCAGACGCCAGACGAAATTAGGCTCTCCCAAGAAAGCGTCATAGATAAGCTTTGGAGATATCTCCTCGATAGAGAACATGATGTGGGCGGCCCGAAAGCGGATTGGTTCGAAAGAGCGCTTGGTTTTACGCGTCAGAATTTAGCCGATCTTGCAAAACAAATTGTTTTCGACCCAAACAAGGCCTGGGAAACAGGTGTAACGCAATTCGGTACAAAGTACAATGAAATAATTTCGGTCACAGGCGCAAATGGAAAAACCATTGAAATTCTGACTGGCTGGATTCGCGGATCCGATGGTATCGTGAAATTAGTAACAGCAGTTCCCGCGAGTAGATGAAAGACGCGATACGAATGAAGCCCGAAGAATATGACGTCGTTCAGTTGCTCCGGCCTTTGCCAGAGCACAATCTTCCAGCTGGTGCGAGGGGGGCCGTCGTCATCGATTACACGACAGACGCGGATAAAAGCCTTCCCCCTGCATACGAGGTTGAGTTCACGGACGGCCACGGAGTAACGCTAGCCGTAGTTACTGTTTACGAAGAAGACCTACAAGTTGTGTCGCGTTCGCATTCTTAATCGGCGTGCTGGGAAGCTCGGCTAAACCCGTGAGCAATGTGTTCAACGCCGTCGCACCTGACTTTCGCAAGGTCATTGTGGAGGAGCTAAAGCGCCGCGATCCAAGTCTTTTCGACGACCTTAGCCAGAGTTCAGCGCCAACTAACGCTCAGAGTGACGCTGTCGTGAATCTGCTGATTGATGCGCTGAGCGCAAATTACGGGCCAGGGCACATCCCGAACGACTATGGAAAAATCCTCGATAACGCAATTGGTGCTTATCTTATGGCCTGGCCGATCAACCGATAAGTGCAGTATGTTCGGCCCCATGGCTCGCGAAGCTGCCTGGCGAGGAGCCGATCGGACTACTAGCCTATGACCCTTGAAGAATTCCTTCGAGCCGCCGGCCGGCACGGACCTTGTGTGGGTCTACTTCTGACGCCCGCTCCCTCGACGCCACCTGACGGAGTCGAGTATCGCTCCGTGGATGCGCAGTACATCACCGATCTCGACGCCCTCTTCTATATGTTTGCTGAGGCTTGGAATTTTCCAGCTAAATTCGCAAATAATCACAGTAAGGATGCCTTCAATGATTGGATCCGCGACTTAGATAATTTAACCAACCCATGCTTGACCGATCCACCTGCAAGAGGCTATTTAACCGAATTGCGCAACGCGCATCTGTTCCTCCCAAATCAGCATGAAGTATTTGGTTGGTTTGCGAATGCAATACTGCTTTATCGAGAGTATTACCGTGACGGTGCCGAACCGCCAGCGTCTTTCGGCTTGTTGTTGTCCGCTCCTCGCAACCGGCTAATCGCTGTCCAGAGCCGCTGGCTAAAGGTAGGCATTCAGGTTGCGGTTGTAGAAGCACTCGGAACCGAAGAGATATTTTTGACGGTGTCAGTCGGGTTACCGGCCTCACGGAATGCTATGAAGTACGAAAGTCTTATTTCGCGGTTCATCAACGACGAAGTTTCAGCTGCTGAGTTTCAGACCGCCTATCTTCAAATGTTTAAAACGTCCGTAGATATACTTGCGCGCGATGAATTCGACATTCTGCAGTACTTATTTATAAGTGCCGATAGATACGGTCCGGACACCGACCCGCGGTGGCAACTGCTGGCCGCACATCCCGAATTGCGGCGATACTTGCAGCAATTGGGGGAACAAGAGCTTCGCGCTGATGCGTATGACGCGTACTGGCAGCTCTTCGGCGAATGAGCGACGATCGACTTGGCCATCGCCCCAGACGGTAGCGCCTCAGATTGCGACGTTTTTCCTTGTCGAGACCGGTCGTGGGAAGATGGGACCCGTGTTGCGATGGACTACTGCTGGTGAATCCCACGGTCGCGCTTTGGTGGCCGTGGTCGAAGGCATGGTCGCTGGGCTGACAATCACCTCCGACGACATCGCCGACCAGCTGGCCCGCCGCCGCCTGGGCTATGGCCGCGGCGCCCGGATGAAATTCGAGCGCGACCAGGTCACTGTGCTGGCGGGCGTGCGTCACGGCGTCACACTCGGCGGGCCGATCGCCATTGAGGTCGGCAACACCGAGTGGCCGAAGTGGGAGACCGTGATGGCCCCCGACCCGGTCGACGCCGCGGAGTTGGAAGTCGCGCGCAACGCGCCGTTGACCCGGCCGCGGCCCGGCCACGCCGACTACGCCGGCATGCTCAAGTACGAATTCGACGACGCCCGACCGGTATTGGAGCGGGCCAGCGCCCGCGAAACCGCCGCCCGCGTCGCCGCCGGCACCGTCGCCCGCCAGTTCCTCCGCCAAGCCCTCGGCGTCGAGGTGCTCTCGCACGTCATCTCCATCGGCGACTCCACGCCGTATGACGGACCGCCGCCGCAGCCCAGCGACCTGGCCGCGATCGACGACAGCGGCGTGCGGGCCTTCGACAAGGCCGCCGAAGCGTCGATGATCGCCGAGATCGAAGCCGCCAAGAAGGACGGCGACACCCTGGGCGGCGTCGTCGAAGCCGTCGTGACCGGCCTGCCGATCGGACTGGGGTCGTTCACCAGCGGCGACAACCGCCTCGACAGCCAACTCGCCGCCGCCGTCATGGGCATCCAGGCGATCAAGGGCGTCGAGATCGGCGACGGCTTTGCCACCGCCCGCCGCCGCGGCAGCCGCGCGCACGACGAGATGTACCCCGGCCCCGACGGCGTCATCCGCTCGACCAACCGGGCCGGCGGCCTGGAAGGTGGCATGACCAACGGCGAGCCCCTAAGAGTGCGCGCCGCGATGAAGCCGATTTCCACCGTGCCGCGCGCGCTGGCCACCGTCGACATGGCGACCGGCGACGAGGCCGTCGCGATCAACCAGCGCTCCGACGTCTGCGCTGTGCCGGCCGCCGGCGTCGTCGTCGAGACGATGGTGGCGCTCGTATTAGCCCGCGCCGCACTGGAGAAGTTCGGCGGCGACTCGCTGACCGAGACCCGCCGCAACATCGAGGCCTACCGGCGCTCGGTCGCCGAGCGGGAACCGGTCACCGAAGTACGGGCGTCCGGGTAAATGGCCCCCAAAGCTGTGCTCGTAGGACTGCCGGGATCCGGTAAGTCCACGATTGGTCGACGGCTGGCCAAGGCGCTCGACGTCGCGATGCTCGACACCGACGCGGCCATCGAGGAGCAGACCGGCCGCCGCATCGCCGACATCTTCGCCACCGACGGCGAGGCGGAGTTCCGCCGGATCGAGGAAGAGGTGATCCGGTCGGCGCTGGCCTCACACGACGGCGTCCTGTCGCTGGGCGGCGGCGCCGTCACCACCCCGGGAGTGCGCGCCGCGCTGGCCGGCCACACCGTCGTGTACCTGGAAATCAATGCGGACGAAGGGGTTCGGCGCACCGGCGGTAACACCGTGCGGCCGCTACTTGCCGGGCCTGACCGCGCCGAGAAATTCCGCGCGCTGATGACCCAGCGTGTCCCGCTGTACCGAAAGGTCGCCACGATCCGGGTGAACACCAACCGTCGTAACCCCGGCGCCGTGGTCCGCCACATCGTGTGCCGCCTGAAAGACCCGAAGTTCGGCAGCGCCTCGAACACTCGACGCCGGCCACCGTGGCGCCGCCCGTCGGCCCCCGAGACGCTCAGCGTGCCAGAGCCCCGGACCGGGCCGCCGCCGACGCCCGCGACCCCGGCCGCCCTGGCCGCCGCTCGCAGACATGGCGGCGCCGAGGCAGAGAAATGACGGAGCCCCGCGAGCCGGTCACCGTGCAGGTGAACGTCGATCCGCCCTACCCGGTCGTCATCGGCAGCGGCCTGCTCGGCGAACTCGGCGACCTGCTCGCCGGCCGCCACCGCGTCGCCATCTTGCACCAGCCGGTGCTGACGCAGACCGCCGAAGCCATCCGAAACCACTTGGTCGACAAGGGCATTGACGCGCACCAGATCGAAATCCCGGACGCCGAAGCGGGTAAGGACCTGCCTGTCGTCGGTTACATCTGGGAAGTGCTGGGCCGCATCGGCATTGGCCGCAAAGACGCGCTGGTCAGCCTGGGCGGCGGCGCCGCGACCGATGTCGCCGGCTTCGCCGCAGCGACCTGGTTGCGCGGCGTGTCGATCGTGCACGTGCCGACCACGTTGTTGGCGATGGTCGACGCGGCGGTCGGCGGCAAGACCGGCATCAACACCGACGCCGGCAAAAACCTGGTCGGCGCCTTCCATCAGCCGAGCGCCGTGCTGGTCGATCTCGCCACCCTGCAGACGTTGCCGCACAACGAAATCGCGGCCGGCATGGCCGAGGTCGTCAAGGCCGGGTTCATCGCCGACCCGGTGATCCTGGACCTGATCGAAGCCGACCCGCAGGCCGCGCTGGACCCGTCGGGGGAGGTGCTGCCGGAGTTGATCCGGCGCGCGATCGCGGTCAAGGCGGAAGTCGTCGCGGCCGACGAGAAGGAAGCCGAGCTGCGCGAAATCCTCAACTACGGCCACACTTTGGGTCATGCGATCGAGCGACGGGAACGCTATCAGTGGCGTCACGGCGCCGCGGTCTCGGTGGGCATGGTGTTCGCCGCCGAATTGGGCCGGCTGGCCGGGCGTCTCGATGACGCCACCGCGCAGCGCCACCGCGACATCCTGACTTCGATCGGATTGCCGACGAGCTACGACGCCGACGCGCTGCCACAGCTGATGGAGTCGATGGCCGGCGACAAGAAAAACCGGGCTGGTGTCTTGCGGTTCGTGGT
Organism: Mycobacterium sp.; assembly: GCA_035606475.1. GTDB lineage: Bacteria > Actinomycetota > Actinomycetes > Mycobacteriales > Mycobacteriaceae > Mycobacterium. The sequence goes on from DATNFI010000017.1 coordinate 5,844, forward strand.
CCTCGACGGGCTGGCCAAGCCGGGCCGGCTGGAGGGCCCGGACCCGACGCTGCTGGCTGCGGCGTACGCGGAAGTGGGCACTCGATGAGCACCATCCCGCCGGCGACGATGCAGAGCGCAGCGATGAGGAGGAGCGGCGCGACCATCAATGTGATCAACGGTCCGAACCTCGGGCGGTTGGGCCGCCGCGAGCCGGAGGTCTACGGCGACACCACCCACGACGACCTGGTCGCGCTGGTCGAACGCGAAGCGGCCGATCTTGGGTTGAAAGTCGTTGTGCGGCAAAGCGACAGCGAGGCTCAGCTGCTCGACTGGATCCATCAGGCCGCGGACGCCAAGGAGCCGGTGATCCTCAACGCCGGCGGGCTGACCCACTCGTCGATCGCGTTGCGCGACGCCTGCGCGGAACTGAGTGCGCCTCTGGTTGAGGTGCACATCTCCAATGTCTTTGCGCGCGAACAATTCCGGCATCACTCGTACCTGAGCCCGATCGCGAGCGGCGTGATCGTGGGCTGCGGCGTACAGGGATACGCGCTGGCCCTGCGCTATCTGGCCAGCCTGAACGTCTAGTCGGTCTTCGGCTTCTCGATGTGCTCGGTGGCCGGCTCGGCCTGCTCGTGGGCCGGAACTTCAGTCGTCTCCGCCTCGCTGGGGGCTGCCGGAGCCTCGGCGGTCGCCACCGCGCTGGTCTGCTCCTCAGGCCATTCGGCAACGGCACCTTCGCCGGCGGCCTGCCCCTGCACCGCGGCGAACACGTCGGTGTCGGCACGATCTTCATCGCCGCGGGCAGCGCCGCTCTGCGGCTTGTAGGCGCCCGTCTTGTCCACCCGCCAACGACCAACGGCCACACCGCTGATCGCGCCCAGAAACACCACCAGGGCGGTGAACGCTGCGAACGTGGTGAGCTCGTTGATCAGCCCGCCGACGTAGAGCGCCTTGTAGAACACCGAGATCAGCCAGGTCACCGCTCCGCTGACCAGGCCGGCGACCAAACCGGCCAACAGCCATGTCATCGCCAGGTCGCCGCGGCGGTCCGGGTCGGGGCTGGCGGCGGCGTCTTCGCGGCCGTCGATGAAACCCCAGGCAACCACGCCCGCGATGAACAGAACGAGCAGCACGAGACTGATCAGGGTGGCCTGCGTCTGCCACACGCTGATCAGCGTTCCCTGGAACAGCCGAACGACGACCATCGCGGCGCCGAACACTAGGCCACGCAGCATCCAGTTAGTCATGGGGCCACAGCGTAGCGAGTAGCGTCAGCCGGCGTGACACATTCCCAGCGGCGAGCCGCTCTCGGAGCTCGACTCCGCGCGGCGGGATTGGACGCGATGCTGGTCACGGACCTGATCAACGTCCGCTACCTGTCCGGATTCACCGGGTCGAACGCGGCGTTGCTGGTGTTCGCCGACGGCGAGGACGCCGTGCTGGCCACCGACGGGCGGTACCGGACCCAGGCCGCGCAGCAGGCGCCCGACCTGGAAGTGGCGATCGAGCGGGCCTGCGGGCCGTACCTGGCCGGCCGCGCGGCCGCAGACAACGCTCGCCGGGTGGGATTCGAGAGCCACGTCGTCACGGTCGATGGCCACGACGCGCTGGCGGCCGCCGCAGGCAGCACTGAGTTGGTCCGCGCCGCCCAGACGGTGGAGGCACTGCGCGAAATCAAAGACGCCGGCGAAGTGGCGCTGCTCCGGCTGGCGTGCGAGGCCGCCGACGCGGCCCTGGCCGACCTGATCGAACACGGCGGGCTGCGGCCCGGCCGCACCGAACGTGAGGTAGGCCGCCAGCTGGAGGCGCTGATGCTCGAGCACGGCGCCGACGGCGTCTCGTTCGAGACGATCGTGGCCACCGGAGTGAATTCGGCGATCCCGCACCACCGGCCGACCGATGCGGTTCTGGCGGCCGGCGACTTCGTCAAGATCGACTTCGGCGCCCTGGTTGGCGGATATCACTCCGACATGACCCGCACCTTCGTGCTCGACAAGGCCGCCGACTGGCAGCTGGAGATATACGAATTGGTCAGCACCGCGCAGCGGGCCGGCCGGGTGGCGCTGGAAGCCGGCGCCAGCCTGGCCGACGTCGACGCCGCCGCGCGCGGCGTGATCGTCGATGCCGGGCACGGCGCGCACTTCGGTCACGGCCTGGGCCACGGGGTGGGCCTGCAGATCCACGAAGCGCCGGGGATCAACGCCACCGCCGCCGGCACACTACGTGCGGGCTCCGTGGTCACCGTGGAACCCGGCGTCTATCTGCCCGACCGCGGCGGCGTCCGCATCGAAGACACGCTGGTGGTGGCGGACGAAATATCTAGGCACACAACGGAATTGCTCACCCGGTTCCCGAAAGAACTGGCGATCCTGAACTAGCCGGCGCGGTGCCGTCGTCGGGGGACCGTTACGGGAAGTTGGCGCCGGTCGTGCCGTTCCCGCCGGCGGTGTTGCCGCTGCCGTCGCTGCCGTCGCCGCCGTTGCCGGCGGTTCCGCCGATGCCCGTGCCGCCGGCCCCGCCGTTCCCGCCGTGGCCGGTGCCGGTGGTGCTGCCGTCGCCGCCGCTGCCGCCGTGGCCACCGACGCCGGCACTGGTGCCGCTGGCATCGCCATCGCCACCGTTGCCGCCGGCGCCGCCGAACGCACCGCTGGTGGTGCCGCCGTTGCCACCGGCCCCGCCGTAGCCGCCAGTTCCGTTTGCGTTGACGGAGCCACCGGTCGTGTCGACTACCCCGGTGCCGCCGTTGCCGCCGGCTCCGCCGTCAGCCCCGGCTGTGGTGCCGCTGCCGCCGGCCCCGCCGGCCCCGCCGGTGGCGGTGCCCATAGCGCTGCCCGGGTCGGGCGCGCCGGCCTGCACCACGGCGTCGCCGCCGTCGCCGCCGGCGCCGCCGAACGCTCCGGTGCCGCTGGCGCCGCCGGCCCCGCCGATGGCGGTGCCGCTGGCGCCGCTGGGATCGGCTATCACGGAGCCATAGCCGCCGTTGCCGCCCGCGTGGCCGTCTACACCACCGCCGCCGGCGCCGCCGGTGGCCGTGCTGTCAGTGATCGGTGCGCCGTTGAACGCTTCGATCCTGGTGCCTCCGCCGGCCCCGCCGATGCTGCCGACGCCGGTGCCGTTACCCCCGGCGCCGCCGGTGGCGGTGCTGCCGGTGATGGAACTACCCGCTTTGTAGGCGTCAACTCCGGCCCCTCCGCCGGCCCCGCCGGTGCCGCCGTCGATGCCGTTGCCGCCGGCGCCGCCGGTGGCGGTGCTGTCAGTGACCGTGCCGGGCGCGAGGACCGTTACTACGTCGGCGTGTCCGCCGTCGCCGCCGATGCTGCCGGCGCCGGTGCCGTAACCGCCGGCGCCGCCGGTGGCGGTGCTACCGGTGATGGAGCCGCCGAAATCGGGTTGGACATTGGCCCCTCCGCCGGCCCCGCCGGCCCCGCCGTCGATGCCGTTGCCGCCGGCACCGCCGGTGGCGGTGCTGTCTGAGATGGAGGCGCCATTGAGGGCGAACAGGTGGCCGTAGCCGCCCGCCCCGCCGGTGCCACCGTCGGCGCCGCCGTTGCCGCCCGCCCCGCCCATGGCGGTGCCGCCGGTGATGGAGGTGCCTGCGCCGTCGCTGTCGACGATGGCCGTGCCGCCGGTGCCGCCTGCCCCGCCGGCGGCGGTGTTGTCGCCGGCGCCGCCCGCCCCGCCTGCCCCGCCGGTGGCGGTGTTGTCAGAGGCGGAGCCGCCGTTGGTTTCGGTGATGGAGCCGCCTCCGCCGCCGCCCCCGCCGCCGCCGCCGTAGCCGGCGGCCGTGTCTGTGCCCGCGGCCCCCGCACCGCCATCCCCGCCGGTGGCGCCGACGCCGGTGCCGATGCTCTGACCGGTGCCGCCGTCGCCGCCGTCGCCACCGTTCCCGTATAGGGCGCCGGTGCCGCCAACCCCGCCGTGGCCGCCGGTGCCGCCGGTCCCGCCGCCCTGCGGGAAGGACCCGAAGGTGCCGTTGCCGTTGCCGCCGTTACCACCGCCGCCACCGTTGCCGCCGTCGGAGCTGGGGCCCCCGCTTGCGCCGTCATTGCCTGCGCTGGGTGTACCGATGCCCCCGGTGCCCGCGTCGCCGCCGCTGCCGACGCTGCCGGCGTCGGCACCGTTTCCGCCGTTTCCGCCGTCGCCGCCGTTGCCGGCCGTGATGCCGGCGCCGCCCGAGTAGCCGAGTCCGCCGGTGCCGCCGTTGCCGGCGGTGCCCGCGCTGCCGGCCGCGCCACCGTCGCCGCCGTTGCCGGCGGTTCCGGTGGTGTTGGTGGCGGCCACGTCGCCGCCGTTTCCGCCGTTGCCGCCGCCGCCGCCACTGCCGGCGTTGCCACCATTGCCGCCGTCTCCGGCGTTGGGTGTGGTGGCGTCGCCGTTGCCGCCGTTACCACCGTTGCCGCCGTTGCCGCCGCTAGCGCCGTTGCCACCGATGCCGCCGTTGCCGGCGTTCCCGGTTGCGGTGCCGGCCGCGCCGCCGTCGCCGCCGGTGCCACCGCCGCCACCGAGCCCGCCGTCCGTGCCGTTCTCGCCCTGCCCGCTGGCGTTGGTGACCCCGTTGTAGCCGTTGCCTCCGGCACCGCCGGCTCCACCGTGACCGCCCGCGCCGCCGTCGCCGTTGACCCCGCCGGCTCCACCAGTGCCTCCGTTGCCTCCGTCGCCGCCGGCGGTGCCTTCGCTGATGTTGGTGCCGACCGTCCCTGCCATACCGGCCCCACCGTCACCCCCGATGCCGCCGGTGCCGAACGACCCGTCGTCGCCGGCTGTCCCGGACGAGCCCGCCGTGGCGAAGAAGCTGCCGGCCGCGCCTCCGTCGCCGCCGTCAGCGCCGAGGCCGACCACCTGGCCGGGGGAGCCGCCATTGCCGCCGTTGCCGCCGTTGATGTTCGCCGCATCACCCGCAGCGCCGTCGCCACCCTGACCGCCGTCGCCAACATTGCCGCCGAGGCCGCCGTCGCCGCCGTCGCCGCCGGCGCCGAAGAAGCCGCTCGCGCCACCGTTGCCGCCGACCCCGGCGCCGCCGCCGTGGCCGCCGCTGCCGCCGTTACCGCCGATGCCGTCGGAGTTGGCCAGGCTGAAGTCGCCGGTCGCGCCGTTGCCTCCGATCCCGCCGTTGCCGCCGCCACCACCGTCGCCGCCGGTGCCGCCGTCGCCGAGGAACGTGGCGCCGTGGCCGCCGGCCCCGCCGGCCCCTCCGGTGCCGCCGTCGCCACCGGTGCCGCCGTTGCCGTCGCCGGTGGTGAAGTTGCCCAGGTCGCCGGTAGTGCCGGTGCCGCCGGTGCCGCCGTCGCCGCCATCGCCGCCGTTACCGAAGAAGGAACCGGTCGCGTCGCCACCGGCGCCGCCCGCTCCACCGTTGCCGCCGTCGACCCCCGCGGCGCCGTCGCCACCGCCGCCGGCGATGCCGTAGGCACTGTCACCGCCCGCGCCGCCGGCTCCACCGTCACCGGCGGCATCGATATCGGTGCCGCCGTCGCCGCCGGCCCCGCCGTTGCCCAGGAAGGCCATGCCGCCCACGCCGCCCTGACCGAACTCGTCGGTGCCGCCGGTCCCGCCGTCGCCGAACCACAACCCGCCGGCACCACCCGCGGCCTGCGCGAGAGTTCCCCCGTCGATGCCGTCGGCGCCGTTGCCGATCAGCATCGGGCCGCCGAAGTCGGCGGAGAGCCCGTTGATGAAGTTGTCATACGACACGGTGAGCGAGCCCAAGAAGGTTGTGCCGTCAATCCACTGCTGGTCGAAGGCGTGGCCTGGGTCGTACCAGACCGCCTCGTACATACCGGCAACCGACGACGCAGCAGGGTCGGCGGCGGGCAAGGCCGCATCCAAACTCGCGGAAGGATCAATACCGAGGAGCGGATCCAGACCCGGCATCGAATCCGTCAGGGAAGCCAGGATGGAGTTGATGACGGGATCAATGATCGCGTCCAACCCATCGGCACGGGCCGCCGGCGCGGTGGCCAGCGGGCCGAGGCCGAACGCCAAAAACGCACTGGCACTACCACTTAGGCCCGCGGCTTGACGACGACGGCGTCGGGCCTTCGCCTTGCTCGCCTGCTGACTTTTCTTCGCCGAGCCCCGACCAGCCATTGTCCCGTCCTCCGTACGACACGCAGATATGTGTGCCTTCTAGGTGGGGACATGGCACCTCTAAGGTTCTTGTAAGGTACCTCTTAGCCGGCGGCAACGAAAATGAATTTTGCGAAAGCGCTTCCTCGGCCAGCGGCAGCTCGTGGCGTACCGGCGGTGGTGAGTTCGGCGGCGTATCGCAGGACCGGGCGCGGGTAAGCTCTTCGGGTGCGCGCTTTGCTCGCACCACTCCAGATACAGGCCTGATTCCTGGATAACTGACCATCCGCTAGGAGATTCACCGACCGTGCCAAGCACTGCCGATTTCAAAAATGGACTTGTACTGGTGATCGACGGCCAGCTGTGGCAGATCATCGAGTTTCAGCATGTCAAGCCCGGCAAGGGCCCGGCGTTCGTGCGCACCAAGCTGAAGAACGTGCTGTCCGGCAAGGTTGTCGACAAGACCTACAACGCCGGCGTGAAGGTGGAGACCGCGACGGTCGACCGCCGCGACACCACCTTCCTCTACCGCGACGGCTCCGACTTCGTATTCATGGACAGCCAGGACTACGAGCAGCACTCGCTGCCGGAATCGCTGGTCGGCGACAACTCCCGCTTCCTGCTCGAGGGTCTGCCCGTGCAGATCGCATTCCACAACGGCGCACCGCTGTACATCGAGCTGCCGGTGACGGTCGAACTCGTGGTCACCCACACCGAGCCCGGCCTGCAGGGCGACCGCTCCAGCGCCGGCACCAAGCCGGCAACCGTCGAGACCGGTGCCGAGCTTCAGGTGCCGCTGTTCATCAACACCGGCGACAAGCTGAAGGTCGACTCGCGCGACGGCAGCTACCTGGGACGTGTCAACGCGTGAGCCGGCCCGCTCGTCCCGTTAAAGGACGGCACCAGGCGCGTAAGCGCGCCGTCGACTTGTTGTTCGAGGCCGAGGCCCGCGGATTGACCCCGGCCGAGGCGGCCGACGCCCGCGCCGCGCTGGCCGAGTCCAATGACGATGTGGCGCCGCCGCATCCGTACACGGTGACGGTGGCGCACGGCGTCACCGAGCACGCCGCTCATGTCGACGACCTGATCTCCTCGCACCTGCAGGGTTGGACGCTGGACCGGCTGCCGGCCGTCGACCGGGCCATCCTGCGGGTCGCGGTGTACGAGCTGCTGCACGCCGACGACGTGCCGGCGCCGGTCGCCGTGGACGAGGCGGTGGAGCTGGCCAAGGAGCTGTCCACCGACGACTCACCGGGTTTCGTCAACGGCGTGCTGGGTCAGGTGATGCTGGTGACCCCGCAGATCCGGGCGGCGGCCCAGGCGATTCAAACAGGCCCTGAGCCCACCGCGGAGTCATGACCCGGCTCGAACTGCGCGTTCTGATCGCCGGCGTCCTGGCGGCGACGGTGATTCTGGGCGCGGTGTTGTGCGCGGCCTACGGACAGGCCGCGGTCGCGGCGGCGCTGGCGATCTATGCGCTCGGCGTCGGCGCATGGCTGTATCACTCGATCGAGCGCCTGATCCTGGCCCGCCGCATCGAGACGGTTCGTTCGGCCGCCACCCCGTTTCGCCCGTTGCTACCGGTGATGGCGGCGATCATGGCGCTCACCCAGGCCGTCGTGCGATCGCTGTCCGACGTCACCGAGGTCGCGCCGGCGCGGCGCTGGATTCCGATCGCCCGCGGCCGAAAAGCCGACGATGACGAATGGGAATCCTGACTTTCGCCCAATGTGCATTCACGGCGAGATTTCGTCGGAAATTCCACCGTGAATGCACGCTCGGCGACTCTCCGAAACGGCCTCGCGCAGGTTAACGGAGGGACACACTGGCGATATGGACCGAGACGGCAGGCACCCGAAACGGCTGTGCGTGTCCGCGCTGGCGGCAGTGGCGAACCCGTCGTACTCGCGCGTCGATACCTGGAATCTGCTCGATGACGCGTGCCACCAACTCGCCGCCGTCGACCGGGCCGGAATGGACACCACCCACGAGGCCGCCCGGGTGCGGCGTCTGCTCAACCGGCTCAAGGCCTACGAGCGCTACTGGATCTACCCGGGTCCGGAGAATCTCGCGGCCTATTGCGGCTATTTGGACCAGCTCGCCACGGTGAGCCTGGCCGAGCAGGTCTCGCTGGCCGTGCGGCTGCTGTCCGAATACGGCGACCGGGCAGCGCTGTTCGACACCTCGGCGTCGCTGGCCGACCAGGAACTGGTGGCGCGCGCCAAGGAGCAACAGTTCTACACCGTGCTGCTGGCCGACGACGCCCCGCACAACGCGCCCGAAGGGCTCGCCGAGAGCCTGCGCGCGATCCGCGACGTCAGCGACGACGTCCAGTTCGAGTTGCTGGTGGTCTCCAGCGTCGAGGACGCCATCACCGCGGTCGCGCTGAACGGGGAGATCCAGGCGGCGATCATCCGGCACGACATTCCACTGCGCTCACACGACCGGGTGCCGCTGATGACCACGCTGCTCGGTCCGAACGACGACGTGGTCGCCACCGACCGCACCCACGACTGGGTCGAGTGCGGTGAGTGGATCCGTGAACTGCGGCCGCACATCGACCTCTACCTGCTCACCGACGAGTCCATCGCCGCCGAGGCCGAGGACCAGTCCGATGTCTACGACCGGACCTTCTACCGGCTCAACGACGTCACCGACCTACACAGCACCGTGCTTGCCGGCATCAGAAACCGTTATGCCACACCGTTTTTCGACGCCCTGCGAGCTTACGCCGCCCGCCCGGCCGGCCAGTTCCACGCGCTGCCCGTCGCCCGCGGCGCGAGCATCTTCAACTCCAAGACTCTGCAGGACATGGGGGAGTTCTACGGCCGCAACATCTTCATGGCCGAGACGTCGACCACCTCGGGCGGATTGGACTCGCTGCTGGACCCGCACGGCAACATCAAAAAAGCGATGGACAAGGCCGCGCGCACCTGGAACTCCGATCACACCTACTTCGTCACCAACGGAACATCGACCGCGAACAAGATCGTCGTGCAGTCGCTGACCCGACCGGGTGACATCGTGTTGATCGACCGCAACTGCCACAAGTCGCACCACTACGGCCTGGTGCTGGCCGGCGCCTACCCGCTGTACCTGGATGCCTATGAGCTGCAACCGTTTGCGATCTACGGCGCGGTGTCGTTGCAGACCATCAAGAAGGCGCTGCTGGACCTCGAGGCCGCCGGGCAGTTGAGCAAGGTGCGGATGCTGCTGCTCACCAACTGCACCTTCGACGGCGTCGTCTACAACCCGCGGCGGGTGATGGAGGAGGTGCTCGCGATCAAGCCGGACATCTGCTTCCTGTGGGACGAGGCGTGGTACGCGTTCGCCACCGCGGTGCCATGGGCGCGGCAACGCACCGCGATGGTGTCCGCTGAACAACTCGAATCGATGCTGTGCTCGCCGGCCTACGCCCAGGAGTACCTGCAGTGGCGTGCGTCGATGCAAGACGTCCCGCGCAGCGAGTGGGATCAACATCGGCTGCTTCCCGACCCCGGCAAGGCGCGGGTTCGGGTCTACGCCACGCACTCGACCCACAAGTCGCTGTCGGCGCTGCGGCAGGCGTCGATGATCCACATCCGCGACCAGGACTTCAATTCGCAGTCCCGCGACGCGTTCGGTGAGGCGTTCCTGACGCACACCTCGACATCGCCCAACCAGCAACTGCTGGCCTCGCTGGATCTGGCCCGCCGCCAGGTCGACATCGAGGGCTTCCAGATGGTGCGCTACGTCTACGACATGGCGCTGGTCTTCCGACACCGCGTCCGCAAGGACCGGCTGATCAGTAAGTGGTTCCGCATCCTTGACGAATCCGACTTGGTGCCAGACGAATTCAGGCTCTCGGCGGTCAGTTCGTATCGGCAGGTGCGTCAGGGCGCGCTGGCGGATTGGAACGAGGCGTGGCGGTCCGACCAGTTCGTTCTCGACCCGACGCGGGTCACCCTGTTCATCGGAAAGACGGGCATGAACGGCTACGACTTCCGCGAGAAGGTCTTGATGGATCGGTTCGGCATCCAGATCAACAAGACGTCGATCAACAGTGTGCTGCTGATCTTCACGATCGGGGTGACCTGGTCGAGCGTGCACTACCTGCTCGACGTGCTACGCCGGATCGCTACCGATTTCGACCACACCGAAGCCGAGGCCAGCCGCGACGACCGCGCTCTGCACCAGCGTCACGTCGAGGAGATCACCGAGGATCTACCGGCGCTGCCGGACTTCAGCGAATTCGACGGCGCCTTCAAGCCCGACGAGGCCAGCTCATTCGGCGACATGCGTTCGGCGTTCTATGCCGGCTACGAGGACAACGACCGCGAGCACGTCATGATCGGGGAGGCCGGACGGCGGCTAGCTGATGGGAAGTCCTTGGTGTCAACCGGATTCGTGGTGCCCTACCCGCCGGGCTTTCCGGTGTTGGTGCCCGGGCAGGCCGTCTCCAAACAGATCCTCTACTTCCTTGCTCAACTCGACGTCAAGGAGATTCACGGGTACAACCCCGATCTGGGTTTGTCGGTGTTCACCGGGGACGCCCTGAAACGGATCGCCACGGCGCGGCAGGCGATGCTTGCGTCCAACGGCCACCGCGACGCTTCATCGCTCAATGTCGCGTCGACGCGTTCAATCACCGGGTAGCAGCGGGCGTTCCAACCTTCGGCGTCATCGGGTTCAACGAGATTCCAATCCGACGCTCATACCGTCACGGCCGCGGGCGTTGCCGACGTCCGACACCCGACCCGAAGGAGTCACGATGCCTTTCGCGCATCGGCCGGTATTGGCCGTCGTCGCCGCAGTATGTCTCAGCGTGTCGCTGGGCGCTTGCACCAGCAAAGAGAAGAGCGCGAGTTCGACCGCGTCCAGCTCGGCCAGCTCCAGTAGCGCTGCGACGTCATCGGTCAAGCCGGATGCGTCGTCGCCGAACAAACTGCAGCCCCGCAAGCTGCGTGATGCCGCTACGGCCGCCACCAACCCGACCATCGCGGACTACATCCGCGACCAGCACGTCTCCGAGACGCAGATCCACCGAGGCGATCCGGGCGCCCCGCGCATCGAGATCCAATTTCCGGACGGTTGGCAAAGTGCCGGCGACGCCACCCCGGACTACGCCTACGGGGCGCTCGTCTACGGCGGCGCCGGGGCGGCGGACTCCGGATACACACCGAACATCATCGCTCTGGTGTCGAGACTCGACGGCTCGGTGGATCCGGACAAATTGCTGCAGCTCGCCGGCGGTGAGATGAAAAACCTTCCCGGATTTGCACCGGCCGGCGAGGAAAACGCCACGGTGTCCGGATTTCCGGCCTACCGGATCGCCGGTACCTACGACCTGAAAGGCGTAAAGGCGGCCTCGGGGCAGGAGACTGTCGTCTTCCAGGGCAGCGGCGGCCTCTACGTGCTTCAGATCAACGGGACCAGCGACCAGAGCCAGAGTCAGGCGCTGTTCGACGGGTTGGAAGGCATCGACAAATCCATCGCGATCAATCCGGACGGATCCTAGATGGCGAGCGCACCACCACGAACCAAGGCGTATCTGCTCAAGAGTCGCGCGAATTCCTGGTGGGTGAACGTCGAATTGGAGCTGACCGACACTGACGTGCGATGTATTGCCTCCGAATATTCGAAGTGGGTCGACGAGGAGTTGGGTCAAAGCGACTTCAAGGCCAAGCTCGACGCTGGTGAGGAGGCCGCGATTTTTGAGTTCCCGCGCTCCGCGGTGACGGTCAAATGGCTCCGGCAGTTTTACCGGGGCGGATGCGAGATCAGTTGTGGCGATTCCCGCAAATGGCTTGTGTCGCTGGTATATCCGTCCGGTTTCGGGGCCATGCTCGACCTGATGACCGACCGTTCGATTTGGCGTCAGTGGCGGGAGGCGTTGCCCGGCGCAAGCGTCAAGGCGTGACGAGCCGGGGCTGCGCGGTCGGGGCCGTCAACGCGGTAAACCGTTCCTCGATCATGCGATCGGAGGCGTGTTCACCGGTGGCGTCGGCCACCCGCCGGGCCCGCTGCAACAACTCCGTGGCGCTGTCGATCCGGCCATGATGTAGCTCGATGTCGGCCAGCAGACAGAGAAACAGCGGGTTCATTGCGGTGGTGCCGTCACAGGTGAGCGCCTCGAACGCGTCGAATGCCACGTCAGCGTCGCCGTCCCCGGTGTGCAGCGTCTGCGCCCAGACACTGATGATCCGCGCAGCCGCGCCCCACTGATGGCCACCGGCGGCGCAGAACTCGCGGTCGACCTCGTCGGCCCGCTCGGCAGTGCCGTCGACGACACCGAGGATGGCGGAGCATTCGACTTCGACCAGTTTCGCCGCCAATATGTTGAACACGTCGCCACGGCTCTGCGCGAGATGCAGTGCGCGACTTTGGTATTCACGCATGGCATCGCGATCGCCGCGGACGGCTTCGGCCAGTGCCATCCAGCAGTACACCCTCGGATGAAAAAAGTGCAACGGGTCGGTGACCGTCTGGGGTGGCGGATAGGCGTCCATCATGTGCCGGCCGGTGGCGATCAACAGTTCGACGTCGCCACGCAGCGAGTACATCATGATGTGAGCGAAGTCGTTGACGACTCCGATGTCGGGATCGCTTGACTGCTCGTACTGTTCGCGCAACCCGTTGGCGATGATCTCGGCTTCGTCGATCCGGCCGTGGGCACACAACATCAAGCACTGCATCGCGATTGCGCCATAGAAGCTGCGGCCCTTGACTTCTCGACCGATGTCGAAGGCACGCTGAACCGCGGCGGCGGCAGACTCGCTGCCTTGTCCCTCGAGAATGCCCCTGGCGCCGGCCAGGTGCAGCCAAAGGGTGGCTTGCCGATCGAGGTGCTCTGGTTTGGCGGGTAGCCGCTCGCATATCTGCAGTGCGTGCTCGGCCAAACCGGCGATGTCCTGGTATGCCGACCGACTCAGGGCGCGCTGAATGGCGGTTTCGAGCAGGTAGAGACCGGAGTCGGGGTCCAATTCGGTGCCAGCGCGCCAGGCATGATCGGCGGTCGCGATGACGTGTTCGTAGGCAGCAGTGGCCAGCGTTGGCGTCCGAGTGGTGGCGATCGCGGCATGCACGGTGGTGCGATCGGTGGTCGCGAGTTGCGCGATAAGTGCGTCCCGAACCAGCCCGTGGCTGAATCGGTAGGAGCCCGGTCGCGCCGGCAGCTCGTCGAGCAGGCCCCGCTCGTACGCCGGCCGCAGTCGGCTCTGGACGGTGGAAACGGACAAATCGACGATGTCAGCCAAGTCCGCGACGTCGAATTCGGGTCCGACGACGGCCGCCGCCGCCAAGACCCGCCGAGACGGTCGATCCAGCACGCTGATCCGTCGGCCAACGACTCCAACCACCGCATCCGACAGCGCCGGGGCTTGCCCCGTCGGACTGTGGTCGGTGCCGAGAGCGCGCGCGAGTTCCTTGATGTAGAACGGATTTCCGCCGGCTTGGTGCCAAACATGCTCAGCGACGGTCGCTGGGATCGCCGTGCCGGCGACCGCATCGATGAGCTTCGCGGCGTCGGTGCGGTCGATGCCGCCCAGGCGCACCGTGCCGGCGTGCTCGGGCCGAATGAGGCGCTCGAAGGCGGACCGATTCATCGGTCGATCGGCACCGAAAAACGTCCAGTTACCGATCACGTGAATCGGCAGCCGCGGGAACTGCCCGACCAGCAGGACCAACACGTTGATCGACGCCGGATCGGCGCGCTGTAGATCGTCGATGACCAACAGCAGTGGCGTGCGGGCCGACAATGCGCGCAGCGCGGACACGATCCCCTCAACGAGCGCGAAACCGGTCGCGGCCAAGCGGTTTGCCGACCCGAGGCCGTCACGTTCGTTCCACTCCGGAACCAGGGCATCAACAACACCCGGTGCCTGATGCAGCACCGCCGTGCGGCCGTCGGCCCCGAGTTCGGTACCCAGCTGCCGTAACAGCTGGATCCAGGTCCAGAGCAGGGGCAGCTTGATTCCGCTGGGATGGCCGGCCCAGGCGACCGTCATGCCCGCAGCGCGCGCGCCGTCGACAGCCACCTGCGCCAAAGTCGTCTTGCCGATGCCACTGTCCCCGGTCAGCATGGTGAGGCCGCCGACGCCGCCGTCAGCGCGGCGTACCGCCGCGGCGATGGCGCCGAGCTCGGCGTCGCGGCCGACGAATGCGGGCGCAGCGGCAAGCTCTTGAGGCGGGTCGGGTAGCTGTCGGGCCGGTGTGACGCGCAGTTCGGGGGACCCGTGCCGGATCTTGTCGAACAGGGTCTGCAGACCTTCGCCCGGCGGGGCACCGATTTCGCGATCCAATGTGGCACACGCCCGTTCGTAGGCTTGAATCGCATCGGCGGTTCGGTTTGCCCGGTACAAGGCAAGCATCAGGTGTCCCCACAGCCGCTCTTGCAAACTGTGTTCGCTCAATGCGGCTTCGATCTCGGGAACCAGTTCGCCGCCGGCACCGAGTTGGAGAGCAGCATCGAACGCGGCTTCGATGGCAGTGGTTCGCAGTGCGGCCAACCGGATCACCGCCGGGGCGGCGAACTCGTGATAGGCGAACTCGCCGAACGGGTCACCGCGCCACAGCGCCAGCGCATTGTGCAGCAGGCCAACCGCTGCGTCAGCGTCCTGCCGGATCAACGCAGCACGCCCCGCCGCCACCAGGCTCTCGAACCTGAACAGGTCCACCGAATCGTCGCCGAGCAGGTTCAGCTGATAGCCGTGGGAATGCGACACCAGCCGTTGATGATCGGGTTCGGTCGTCGGGTCGAGGATGCGGCGCAGATTCGCGATGTATGAGCGCAGCGACACCAATGCCTTGGGCGGCGCGGCGTCCCCCCACACGGCGTCGATCAGCCGGTCGATGCTCACCACCGTGCCGTGGTGGGCCAGCAGCACCGCCAACACACACCGTTGTTTGGGCCCGCCCAGTGCCACCGGGCTGTCGTCGACGCGGACCTCGACCGCACCCGACAGGTAGAACAGCATTCTCCCACCCAACTCTCAGCAGATACCCAGGAGAACGTTACCTTTGGGAGCTGCCGTCGGCTGTGCGAACCAAGCGGAAAAGGTCAACGGCCCAGGACGGCGCGCCAAATTTTGCTCATCGGGATCGGAAAAAACCGCACCGGGGCACAGGTGGCGCAATGGCTCGCGCCCGATGGGTTTTAGCTGGTTGCGTGCGGCGTCGACCGGCGCAATCGCCGGGACCCGATTCCGATGAAAATCGGCCGACCAGGATCCGCGTCCGAACGTCGATAGCTTGACGGCGTGGGTGAAGCCGTACCGTTGCCGATTCGTCAACCGCGTGCCGATCGGGCGCGCCAGGTCGCCGACGTGCTGCGCCACCAGATCCACTCCGGCACCTATGACGACAGCCTGCCCGGCGAGACGGCGCTGGCTACCGAATTCGCGGTGTCGCGCAACACCATTCGCGAAGCACTCACCACGCTGAAAAACGAAGGGCTGATCGAGCGCGGACCCAAGGTCGGCACCCACGTCGCGCAGCGCAAATACGACCACGGTCTCGACACACTGCTGGGCCTGAAAGAGACGTTCAAGAGCTACGGCGAGGTCCGCAACGAGGTGCGCGCCGCGATGGCCGTGTCCGCGCCGCCGACGGTGGCGCAGCGGTTGCGGCTGGAACCCGGACAGCACGTGGTTTTCATCGAGCGGCTGCGCTATCTGGGCGGCCTGCCGCTGAGCCTCGATGTGACGTATCTCGAGCCGGAGATCGGGGCGCGGGTGTTAACGCACGCGCTGGAGAGCAACGACATCTTCGCGCTCATCGAACAGCTCACCGGACGGCCGTTGGGCGCGGCATCGTTGGCGCTGGAGGCGATTCCCGCCGACGCGCACTCCGCCGCGGCGCTGCAGGTGCCCGACGGCGCGCCGTTGCTGATGCTGGAACGGCTCACCAGCCTGGATGACGACACGCCGGTGGACCTGGAGTACATCCGGATGCGCGGAGATCGAATCACCATGCGCGGCAACTTGATAAGGAACACGCAATGACTTTGGTCAACAACCGTTCCGATGTTCCGGTCACGATCGATGAATCGCTGTGCATCGACGGCTGCACCCTGTGTGTCGACATCTGCCCGCTGGATTCGCTGGCCATCAACCCCGACACCGGTAAGGCCTTCATGCACGTCGACGAATGCTGGTACTGCGGCCCGTGCGCGGCTCGGTGTCCGACCGGCGCCGTCACCGTCAACATGCCCTACCTGATTCGCTGAGTCGCTGAGGACCCTCATGAAGAAATCTCTCGCGGTGCTGCTCGCTGCGCTCACCGCCACGCTGTCTGCCTGCTCGCTCGATGCCACCACCAAGTCCGATGATGTCGTCGACGTCGTCGTCGGCTACCAGTCGAAGACCATCAACACCGTCACCGCCGGAACATTGCTGAAGGCCCAGGGGTACCTGGAGCACCGGCTGGCCGACATCAGTGCCAAATCCGGCACCA
>DATNFI010000018.1:0-22056 GCA_035606475.1 Mycobacterium sp.
TTGTGCGATCGACGCGCAATCTAAACAGCCAGGTCAGAGACTCTTTTTGTGGTCGGGCTGACAGGATTTGAACCTGCGACCACTTGACCCCCAGTCAAGTGCGCTACCAAACTGCGCCACAGCCCGTCGCCGCCGAACCGGCAGCAGGGGGAAGCCTACAGCAGGCGGCGAAGCCGACCCCAACCCCAACGTGACGTGGCACGATCGCGCGAGTGGCCAGCAGATCCAACGATGATCAGCACCTGCGCGACCTCGCGCGCCTGCGCCGTGTCCGGGATCGGATCGACCGCGAGTACGCCAAGCCGCTGGACGTCGAGGCGCTGGCCCGCGACGCAAACATGTCTGCCGGCCACCTCAGCCGCCGATTCAAAATCGCCTATGGCGAGTCGCCGTACTCCTACTTGATGACGCGGCGCATCGAGCGCGCGATGGCGCTGCTCCGGCGTGGCGATCTCAGCGTGACCGAGGTCTGCTTCGCCGTCGGATGCTCATCGCTGGGTACGTTCAGCACCCGATTCACCGAGCTGGTCGGCGTGTCGCCCAGCGTGTACCGGGGGCAGACGGCGCACGTCGACGCGGGCCTGCCGTCATGCGTCGAGAAGCAGGTGACCAAACCGGTCAGGAATCGAGAAGCGCCCGCCACCGCACTGCACCTAGCGTGACCGTCATGGACATCACCATTCACTCGAGCATGCTCCCCCACGACGATCCCGACGAATCGCTGGCGTTTTATCGCGACACCCTCGGCTTCGAGGTCCGCCTCGACGTCGGCAAGGGCGCAATGCGCTGGATCACGGTCGGCCCGCCGAATCAGCCCGACACGTCCATCGTTTTGAGTCCGCCGACCGCCAACCCCGGCATCACCGACGACGAGCGACGCACCATCGCCGAGATGATGGCCAAGGGCACCTACGCGATGATCGTCTTGGCCACAAAGGATCTCGACGGCACGTTCGAACGGTTACAGGCCGGCAACGCCGACATCGTTCAGGAGCCCACCGAGCAGCCGTACGGAATTCGCGACTGTGCCGTACGTGATCCCGCCGGCACCATGATCCGGATCCAGGAGCTGGCCTAAGTCGTCGGCTCGCTCAATTTCACCAGCATCTTGCCGATGTTGGCCCCGGTAAACAGCCCGTTGAGGGCGTCGACACAGGATTCGATGCCCTCAAACACGGTCTGGCGGGCCGTGATTCGGCCCTCGTGCCCCCACTTGCGGAGCGCCGCCGAGGCCTCGTCGAAGCGGCCCCACTGATCGAGCGCATTGAACCCCTGCATGGTCGCGGTCTTCGACAGCAGGTTGACGTAGTTGGTCGGGCCCGGGTGGTCGCCGGTGAGGTAGCTGGAGATGATGCCGCACAACACAACTCGTGCGTTCATCGCGAGCCGGCCCAGCACCGCGTCGAGGATCGGGCCGCCGACGTTGTCGAAGTACACGTTGACGCGTTGGGGGCAGTGCTGTTTGAGCGCCGCCGCCAGGTCGTCGTTCTTGTAGTCGATGCACGCGTCGAAACCGAAGTCCTCGACCACAGCTCGGCACTTTTCCGGCCCGCCGGCGATGCCCACCACTCGGGCGCCGGCGATCTTGGCGATCTGCCCGGCGATCGAGCCGGTGGCGCCCGCGGCCGCCGACACGACCACCGTGTCGCCGGCTTGCGGCTTGCCGACATCGGTCATCCCGATGTACGCCGTCGCACCCGTCGGGCCGTAGACCGACATGATTGCGAGCTGATCGCTCTCCCCGGGGATGGGCGTGCTGAACACGTCGTCACGGATGATCACGTATTCCTGGAAGCCGGTGAGCGTGGTGATCACATCGCCGACCTGGTACGCGTCGCACCGCGATGCCACAACCTCGCCGATCCCGGCGGCGCGAATGACCTCGCCCAACTGCACCGGCGGCAGATAGCCCGGTTGGTCGTTGAGCCAGGTTCGCACGGCGGCGTCTAGTCCGATGTAGGTGGTGCGGACGAGCGCCTCACCCTCGGCAGGCTCAGGTGCCGGCGTGGTCACCAGTTCGGTGTCCTCGGGCCGGAGGAGACCACTCGGGCGGTGACGCAGCAGGATCTGGCGGTTGGCTAAGTCGGGCACGATCCAGAAACTACCCAATGCGAATGCCCTATTCGCCGGGTTCCAGGTATGCGAGCATCGACAGATGAATTCCGAGGATGATGCGGAAGCCCGTATTCGCGAATTGGAGCAGCCGCTGGCCGATGCCGCCCGCGCTTCCGAGGCCTCGGCGAATCCGTCACCCGGCAAGTGGGCGCCGCCATCCGGTCCACCGATGCCGCCGCCTGCGATGCCCTACGGCGGCGCGTATCAGAGCCCTTCGATGGGGACCCGACGACAGGGCCGGGGTCTCTGGATTCTGCTCGCGCTGTTCGTCATTGGCATGATCGCTCTACCGATTGCGATCTTCCTCTTCAGTGCCCACCAGGTGACGCGCGGCGGGCTGACCACCCTCTTGCCCACCCCGGGCATTTCCTCGATGAGCCCATCGCCGTCCGGGAGCGTGCCGGGTACGACGGCGGTGGCGCCACCGTCCGCGCCGAGCTCAGCGACGACAGCGCCGGCGGGCGGGAACATCACCGTGTCCGGTATCAACGAAGTGCGCACCATCGCCTGCAACGGGGGGAGCGTCAGCATCAGCGGAATCACCAACAACGTCACGATCACCGGGCGCTGCATCAGCGTGAACGTGTCCGGCATCCAGAACCAGGTCACCGTCGACAGCGCCGACGCGATCCAAGCCTCCGGCTCCGGCAACCACGTCACCTATCACAGTGGATCGCCGAAGGTCGGGAACTCGGGATTCGACAACGTCGTGCAAAAGGGCTGAGCCGCTAAACCGCCAGGAGCCGGTAGAGCCCGATCAGGCCGACGACAACGATCGTGGCGCGCAACGCATTCGGCGGCAGCCGGCGGCCGTAGTGCGCGCCCAGCCAGCCGCCGATCAGTGAGCCTGCCGCGATCAGACCGGCGGCCGGCCAGCTGATCCGGTGAAACGCCACGAGCGTATAAGCCAGCGCCGCAACGATATTGACGAGTAGCGCCAGCAGGTTCTTCGCCGCGTTGGTGCGCTGGACCGATTCGGGTAGCAGCGCACCCATGGCTCCGACGAGCATGATGCCTTGTGCCGCAGTGAAATAACCGCCGTAGACACCGATGGCGAACGTGCTGGCCACCAATGCCGCCATCCGACGTGGGGACACCTCGTCGGCGGCGCGGCCGCCCTCCTCGGCACGCTGCCGTGCCCAGGTTTGAATCCGCGGTCCGACCACCACCAGCGCCAGCGCCGCGACCAGAAGCACGGGCACCACCTGAGCGAACACCTTGTCAGGCAGATGCAGCAGCAACCAGGCGCCCAGGACGGCGCCAAGGACCGATGCCGGGATCTGCCAGCGCAGCCGATTCCACTGGCCGCCGAGTTCGCGGCGATAGCCCCACGTTCCCGACGCGCTGCCCGCGACCAGGCCCACGGCGTTTGACATCGTCGATGTGACCGGCGGATAGCCCATCGCGACCAGTGTCGGGAACGTAATCAACGTGCCCGACCCGACCACGGCGTTGATCGCGCCCGCGGCGAGGCCGGCGACGATGATCAGGATCGCGTGAGTCAGTGACACCGAAACGACGGTAGCTGGCCCGGTTTCGACGATTACGTCACAGTCAGTGGGACTTCGGCTTCCGCTTCTCGCGTACCCGTACGTTGATCCGGATCGGGCTGCCGTCGAAGCCGAACGTCTCGCGCAGGCGTCGTTCCAAGAAGCGGCGATAGCCGGCCTCCAAGAAGCCGCTGGTGAAAAGCACGAAGGTCGGTGGCCGAGAGGCGGCCTGCGTGGCGAACAGGATGCGCGGCTGCTTGCCGCCGCGCACCGGCGGCGGGTTCGCCGCCACGACTTCCTTGATCCAGGTGTTCAATCGACCGGTGCCGATGCGGGCATCCCACGACGCCAGCGCATTTTCCAGGGCCGGCACCAGCTTTTGCACGGCGCGGCCGGTCTTGGCGGAGATGTTCACTCGCTGGGCCCAGCGGATCTGCACCAGTTGGCGGTCGATCTCGTTGTCCAGCTGGTAACGACGGTCTTCGTCGACCAGATCCCATTTGTTGAACGCCAGTACCAGCGCCCGTCCGGCCTCGATGACCATCGACAGTACCCGCAGATCCTGTTCGGTCAGCGGTTCGGAACCATCGATGAGCACGATCACCACCTCGGCGGCGTCGATCGCTCCGTGGGTACGGACCGAGGCGTAGAACTCGTGGCCGCTGGCCTGCCCAACCTTGCGGCGCAGGCCGGCCGTGTCGACGAATCGCCAGATTTTGCCGTCCAATTCGATCAGCGAGTCGACCGGATCGACGGTCGTACCGGCGACGTCGTGCACCACTGAGCGCTCGTCGCCCGCCAGCCGGTTCAGCAGCGAACTCTTGCCGACGTTGGGCTTGCCGACCAAGGCCACCCGCCGTGGGCCGCCCCGACTGGAGCCCGCCTCCGCGACCTCCGGCAGTGCGTCGACGACGGCGTCGAGCAGGTCGCCCACGCCGCGACCGTGCATCGCGCTGATCGCATGCGGCTCACCGATTCCCAGCGACCACAATGCGGCGGCGTCGGACTCGCCCTTGTCGCTGTCGACTTTGTTGGCGGCCAGGAACACCGGCTTGCCGGAGCGGCGCAGGATGCGTGCGGCCGCCTCGTCACCCGCGGTGGCGCCCACCACGGCGTCCACCACCAGGATCACGGCGTCGGCGGTCCGCATCGCCACCGAAGCCTGCTCGGCCACCAGTTGCTGCAGGCCCTTGGCGTCCGGCTCCCATCCGCCGGTGTCCTGCACAACGAACCGGCGCCCGATCCACAGTGCGTCATAGGAGACGCGATCGCGGGTGACCCCGGGTATGTCCTGGACCACGGCTTCGCGTCGGCCCAGGATCCGGTTGACCAGCGTCGACTTGCCGACGTTCGGCCGCCCGACCACCGCCACCACTGGCGGCGGGCCGCTGACTTCGTCGTCGACGGCATCGATGAATTCGTTTGCTTCCCAGTCGCTTTCGTCGACCCAGGTGCCGTCTTCAGTCACTGGTGGCCTCGCTTCGCTGCTTGGCCAAATCCAAGAGGTGGCCGATCACGTCGGTCTCGGTCATCTCGCTGGTGTCGACGACCACTGCATCCGGGGCTGCGCGCAGCGGCGATACCGCGCGGGTGGAGTCCAGATGGTCACGGCGTCGCACATCGGCGAGAACGCTGTCGTAGTCGTCGGGCAGGCCGGTGGCGACGTTTTGATCATTGCGACGGCGTGCCCGCGTCTCGGCTGATGCGGTCAGGAAGATCTTCAGGTCGGCGTTCGGCAACACCACCGTGCCGATGTCACGTCCTTCGACCACCACGCTGCCCGGTCCGTCGGCCAGGCGGCGCTGCAAGTCGACGAGCCGGGCGCGCACCGCGGGTACGGAGGACACGGCCGACACCGCCTTGGTGACCTCGGCGCCCCGGATCTCTGACGAAACATCCTCGCTGTCAAGGTAACTGCGGTCTTCGTCGGGGTCGTGGCCCACCGACATCTTCGCCGAAGCCGCGACGCACTGCACGGCGTCGTGATCAGTCGGATCGACGCCGGCGCGCAGCACCGCCAGCGTGGCGATGCGATACATGGCGCCGGTGTCGAGGTAGCGGGCGTGCAGCGCGCGCGCCAGTTCTCGTGATACCGAGGACTTTCCGGTGCCGGCCGGGCCATCGACGGCGATGACTACGTTCGGCCCAGAACCGTTCGCTGCGCTCACAGCCCTACCGCTTTGTAGAGTTCGCCGATCTCGTTGCGGCGCAACGCCCGAATACTGCCCGGGCGCTGGTCGCCCAGCGTCACCGCCCCGAGGTCGGTGCGGACCAGAGCCTGCACCGGAAAGCCGACCGCAGCCAGCATCCGGCGCACTACTCGTTTGCGCCCCTCGTGCAGTGTGACCCGGATCAGTGTCTTACCGGGCACGGCATCCACCACCGCAAAGTCATCGACAGCGATCGGCCCGTCATCCAATTCGATTCCGGCCCTGAGTTTTTTGCCGAGGCCACGGGGCACCGTACCGTTCACCGTGGCGACGTAGGTCTTGGGTATCTCGTAGGACGGGTGCATCAGCCGATGCGCGAGTTCGCCGTCGTTGGTCAACAGGATCAAGCCTTCGGTGTCGGCGTCCAGCCGTCCCACATGGAAGAGCTTCTTGTTGCCGCGGACCCGATGCTCCACCAGGTCACCGATGCACGGTCGGCCGCGGTCGTCAGACATCGTCGAATGCATGCCCTGAGGCTTGTTCAGCGCCAGGTACACCAGGGATTCGTCGAGGATCACCCGTGCGCCGTCGACGCGGATCTCCGAGGCATCGGGGTCGACCCGGGTGCCAAGTTCGGTCACCACCTGCCCGTCGACCTCGACGCGGCCATCGGTGATCATCCGCTCCGCGACCCGCCGCGACGCAATCCCGGCCTGCGACAGCACTTTTTGAAGGCGAACCCCGTCCGGTTCGCCGGCGGTGTTCATCACTGATCCACGTCGAAGGCCAACGGCTGATCGCCGGTGACGTGGCCGCCGGCCAGCTTTGCGAAACGTGGCTCCTCGTCGAGGGATTCGCTGAGGTCATCGATCATGTCGACATCGGGAAGCAGGGGTGCGATGTCGGGAAGATCCGTCAGCGATGACAGGCCGAGGCGTTCCAGGAACAGCTCGGTGGTGGCGAATGTCACCGCGCCGGTGTCGGCGTCGGTGCCCGCTTCGGTGATCAGTCCGCGCGCCACCAGGGTGCGCATCACCGCGTCGACGTTCACCCCGCGGACCGCGCTCACCCGCGCCCGCGTCACCGGTTGCCGGTAGGCGACCACGGCCAGTGTTTCCAGAGCGGCCCGGGTGAGCTTCGATCGGGATCCGTCCAGCAGCAGTCGTTCCACGTAGGGCGCGAATCGGGCCCGGGTGTACAGCCGCCATCCCCCGCCGGCCTCACGCAGATCGATGCCGCTGTCGCGTTCGGTGAAGTCATCGGCCATCAGCCGCAGTTTCGCCGCTACCCGATGGGCCGGCTGCTCGGTGGCGGCGGCCAGCGCCTCAACCGTCACCGGTGTGTCGACGACCAGCAGCAGAGCCTCGAGCACCCCGCCCAACTCTCCGTCTTCGAGCTCCGGGGCGGTCGCGACGTCGATGCCCAGGTTCGTCTCGGATGCGACGTCGGCCCCCTCGGTCTCAGGTACGTCGATGCTCACTTCGGCATCGTCGTTGGAGGTCATTGGTATTCGTCCCGTAATTCTGCGCTGGTCGGCTCTTCTCCGGTCCACGAAACCTGGAGCACACCAAGCGGTTCTGACTGGTCGAATGCTACCGCCCGGGAGCGATACAGCTCGAGCAGAGCCAGGAAGCGGCCGACGATCTCGATCGGTTCGCATTCGGCGACGAGGTCGGAAAACGACGCCCACTGCCCTACCCCGCGCTGCTCCAGGAACCACAGCAGCCGCTTGGCTTGCTCCGGAACCGACACGTGCACCTGGTGAAGGTGTTCGGTGGCGACGGTCGGCACCGGCCGCGGTGTGAAGGCGGTGGCGGCGATCTCGGCGAAGGTCTGGGCGTCTACTCCGAGCATCACTTCGGGCAGTAGGTCGGCGAACTGGTCCTCCAGCGCGACCGCGCGGGGATAGCTGCGCAGAGCGGCGGCTTCGAGTTCGGCGAACATCGTCGCGACGTGCTTGAACGCCCGGTATTGCAGCAGCCGGGCGAACAGCAGGTCGCGAACCTCCAGCAGCGCCAGGTCCTCCTCGTCGGTTACCCGGCCGGACGGCAGCAGCCGGGCCGCCTTGAGGTCGAGGAGCGTCGCGGCCACGACCAGGAATGCGGTGGTCTCTTCCAGCTCCAGCTCAGCGCCGATGGCCTTGGTGTAGGCGATGAAGTCGTCGGTGACCTGGTGCAGCGCCACCTCGGTGACATCCAGACGGTGAGCGAAGATCAGCTGCAGCAAGAGGTCGAACGGTCCCTCGAAATTGGTCAGCTTGACCTGGAAGCCGTTCTGGGGTTGTGCCTCGCAGGTCGCTCCGCCGGTCACGCGCCGAACCGGTCGATCACCTCGCGGGCCAGCGAGCGGTAGGCGACGGCGCCGCCCGATCTCGGGGCCCACGATGTGATCGGTTCGCCGGCGACGCTGGTCTCCGGGAAGCGGACGGTGCGGGTGATGACCGTGTCGAACACCAAGTCGCCGAAGCGCTCGAGGACGCGGGCCATCACCTCGCGGGAATTCACGGTCCGCGGATCGTAACGAGTGATCAGGATGCCGCTGATCTCCAGCTTCGGGTTGAGCCGGTCGCGGACCTTTTCGACCGTGTCGGTGAGCAGCGCCAAACCACGTAGCGAGAAATACTCGCACTCGGTCGGGATGATGACACCGTCGGAGCAGGCCAGGCCGTTGACGGTGAGTAGGCCCAGCGACGGCTGGCAGTCGATCAGCACGTAGTCGTAGCGGTCCAGCACCGGATGCAATGCGCGGGCCAGTGTCTGTTCGCGGCCCACCTCGTTGACCAGCTGGATTTCCGCGGCCGACAGGTCGATGTTGCTCGGCACCAGGTCCAGATTCTTGACGCGGGTGTGCATCAGCACGTGATCCAACGACACCCGCGGTTCGATCAGCAGGTTGTGAATGGTGTGGTCCAGCTCGTAGTGCGGCACACCAAGGCCGGCGGACAGCGCGCCCTGCGGGTCGAGATCCACCAGCAACACCCGGCGGCCGTACTCCGCCAGCGCGGCACCCAGGTTGATCGTCGACGTGGTCTTTCCCACGCCGCCTTTTTGGTTGCACATCGCGATGACCTTGGCGGGCCCGTGCGACGAGCGCGGCTTGGGCTCGGGGATCGCCCGCGGTGGACGCCCGGTCAGGCCGACTCCGGAGCCGACATCGGCGTCGTCAGTCATCAGCGCTGCTCCAACGCCGTTCGTGCGGCGATCGGGCAACGGCGGACATGGCACGAAAGTGTAACTGTTACGAGCGCTGTCGCCGGTAGACCCGCAACAACGTCACCTGCGAATTTGGGAGCGTCCGCTTCGATCGTCCAGCGGCTAGGGTGGCGAACATGAGTCTGAAGCAGCGCGTCCCTCTGCTGCGGTGGTCGTTCTGGCGGATGGCTACCGGCGCTCGCAACATCACCATCACCGGCCAGGTTGGTGACGGGCGCGAAGCCGCCGCGGTCGAGTACGTGCTCAGCAACGCTCGCGCCGGCGATATCGACGACGTCATCGCGACCATCGACCGGTTCGCCTACGAGAAGTCGATGCTGATCAACGTCGGCGATGAGAAGGGTGCACTGCTGGACGCGGCGGTCCGGCGGGCCGACCCGAAGCTGGCTCTCGAACTCGGCACCTATTGCGGTTACGGAGCACTGCGCATCGCCCGGGCCGCACCGGGCGCCAAGGTGTACTCGGTCGAGCTTGCCGAGGCGAACGCGGCAAATGCCCGTCGGATCTGGGCGCACGCGGGAGTTGCCGATCGGATCACCTGCGTCGTCGGGACCATCGGCGACGGCGGACGCACCCTCGACGCGCTGGCCGACGATCATGAATTCAGTTCTGGCGCTTTGGATTTCGTGTTCCTCGACCACGACAAGGACGCGTATCTGGTCGATTTGCAGAGCATCCTCGACCGGGGCTGGCTGCACCCCGGGTCGATCGCGGTGGCCGACAATGTGCGGATTCCCGGCGCGCCCAAGTACCGCGAATACATGCGACAGCATGAAGGCACGTTATGGAAAACCATTGAGCACAAGGCGCACCTGGAATACCAGAGCCTGGTCTGGGATCTGGTGCTCGAGTCGCAGTACCTGGGTCGCTAACGCGCCCGCGGGTGGGCTTCGGCCCACACTTCGCGGAGCGCGTGCACGGTGACCATCGTGTAGATCTGCGTCGTGGTCACCGACGCGTGCCCGAGTAGTTCCTGGACGACGCGGACATCGGCGCCGCCTTCGAGGAGATGGGTCGCAAACGAGTGCCGCAACGTGTGTGGTGATACACCCGAAGTGATTCCGGCGCGTTCCGCTGCGTCCTGCAGCACCTGCCATGCGCTCTGCCGCGACAGCCGGCCGCCGCGGGCATTGAGGAAAATCGCCGGGGTGCCACGCCCGCGGCGCGCCAACTCCGAGCGCCCACGAACCATGTAGGCCTCCAACGCCTGTACCGCCGGCCGCCCGATCGGAACCAGGCGCTGCTTGCCGCCCTTGCCGCGCAGCAGCACCGACCGGGCGTGGGTGTCCACGTCGTCGACGTCCAGGCCGACCGCCTCGGAGATTCGCGCGCCGGTGGAGTACAGCAGTTCGAGGAGCGCGCGATTCCGCAGTGTCAGCGGTCCGTCGGACGGGCTGTCGCCGCCGGCGCCGGCCAGCAACGCGAGGACCTGATCGAGGCTGAGGCTTTTGGGCAACCGGCGCCCCGGCGTCGGTGGCTTGACCGCCTGTGCGACATCGAATTCGGCCAGGCCCTCCGCCGCGGCGAATCGATGGAAACCACGCACCGCGATCAAGGTCCGCGCGGCCGACACCGCCGACAGCGGCGAAACACCCGCATCCGGATCGCCGCGGCGCAACGCCATCAGGAATTCGCTGACATCGTCCTCGGTAACTTTGACCAAGTCGTCGACGCCGCGGGTGGTCAGGTGTTCGAAGTATCGCCGCAAATCCCGACGATAGGAACTCAACGTATTGGCCGCGACACCGCGCTCGATCGTCAGGTGATCGAGATACCCCTGTAGCTGGCCCTCCAGCGGCGCCGCCAGCGTCGTCATTCGGCCGCCCTCCGTGCCCACAACGCGGTTGACCGATCGGTCCACGGCGTGTCGACCGGACGTGGCTCGGCGATCCCCTCGGCGACCGCATGCGCCGCCAAGATCCCGCTCACTGCAAGGGAATTGACGATCTCGCCACTGAACACCCGCCGCACGGCCTCGGCCAGTGGATACCACTGCATCGTCATGTCGGCTTCTTCGTCGGCCGCTGTGGGTCGTTCGACCTCACTCAAGCCGGTTGCCAGGAACACCCGTACCGACTCGTCGCTGAAGCCCGGCATGGAATCCAGATCCAGCAGGATCTGCCAGTTATCGGCCTGCAGGCCGACCTCCTCGCGCAATTCACGGGCGGCGGCCAGCTGCGGTGCCTCGCCGTCGATGTCCAGCAGCCCGGCAGGCAACTCCCACAGCCGCCGCCCGAAAGGATGGCGATACTGGTACACCATCGGAATACGGCCGTCGTCATCGATGGCCACGATCGCTACCGCGCCGTAATTCTCGACGACCTCCCGTGTCACGACATTGCCGCCCGGCATCCGGACCCGATCGGTCCGTAACGCGAAAATCTTGCCGGTATGAATTAATTCGGACGACACCGTCTCGAAGGCGTGCTCACCCACGGGTTACAGGTTCGGGCTCAGGCAGCGATGACTCCGCGTCTTCGTGCTGCTCGCTGCCGTTGGCCCGCTGCTCGGGAATCTCCAACGACAGTCGCTCGGCCGCCTTGTATTCGATCGCCGCCCCGATGAAGCCGGTGAAAAGCGGATGCGGACGGGTCGGGCGGCTCTTGAGTTCGGGGTGTGCCTGCGTGCCGACGACGAACGGGTGCATTTCCGGCGGATACTCGACGAACTCGACCAGGTGCCCGTCTGGAGAGGTCCCGGAGAATTTCAGGCCGCTCTCGGCGATGCGATCGCGGTACGCATTGTTGACTTCGTAGCGGTGCCGGTGTCGCTCGGAGACCTCGGTCGCCTGATATGCCTGGGCCACAATGGAACCCGACTCGAGCACTGCGGGGTAGGCGCCCAATCGCATGCTGCCGCCGAGGTCGGCTTCGCCGGCGACGATTTCTTCCTGGTCGGCCATGGTGGATATCACCGGGTCGGTGGTGTCCGGATCGAACTCCGCCGAGTTGGCTCCGGTCAGACCGACCGAACGCGCGGCCTCGATGACGATGCACTGCATACCTAGGCAAAGGCCCAAAATCGGCAATCCGCGGGCGCGCGCGTGCGAGATGGCGCCGATCTTGCCTTCGATGCCGCGGATGCCGAATCCGCCGGGGATCAGCACGCCGTGCACGTCGTCGAGCACCGCGGCCGCTCCGCTTGCGGTTTCGCAGTCGTCGGAGCCCACCCAGCGGATCTCGACCTTGGCGCGGTGCTTGAATCCGGCCGCCCGCAGCGCCTCGCTCACCGAGAGGTAGGCATCCGAGAGGTCGATGTACTTGCCCACCAACGCAATTCGCACGGTCTCCTGCGGGTCATGAACCCGGCGCAGCAGGTCGTCCCACTCGGTCCAGTCGACGTCGCGGAACGGCAGGTTCAGCCGCCGCACCACGTAGGCGTCCAACTCCTCGCGGTGCAGAACTTTCGGGATGTCGTAGATCGACGGCGCGTCGGGAGTGGAGATGATTCCGTCGATGTCGACGTCACACATCAGCGCGATCTTGTTCTTCAGCGGCTCGGGCACGTCCCGGTCGCAGCGCAGGATCAAAGCGTCGGGGGTGATACCGATGCTGCGGAGCGCGTTCACCGAGTGCTGGGTGGGTTTGGTCTTCAGCTCGCCGGACGGCGCCAGATACGGAATCAGGGACACGTGCAGAAAGAAGACGTTTTCCCGGCCGATGTCATGGCGAACCTGACGCGCCGCTTCGAGGAAGGGCTGCGACTCGATATCGCCGACGGTGCCACCGATCTCGGTGATGACGACATCGGGTCGGCGGCCATCGGGCCCCGGTTCGGCCATCGCCAGGATGCGACTCTTGATCTCGTCGGTGATGCGCGGAATGACCTGGACCGTGTCACCTAGGTACTCGCCGCGACGCTCCTTGGCGATGACGGTCGAATACACCTGTCCGGTAGTGACATTCGCCGAGCCGGACAGATTGCGGTCGAGGAAGCGCTCGTAGTGGCCGACATCGAGATCGGTTTCCGCGCCGTCCTCGGTGACGAATACCTCGCCGTGCTGAAACGGGTTCATGGTGCCCGGATCGACGTTGAGGTAGGGGTCCAGCTTCTGCATCGTCACCTGCAGCCCGCGAGCGGTCAGCAACTGCCCGAGGCTGCTTGCGGTCAGCCCCTTACCGAGTGACGAGACAACCCCACCGCTGACGAAGAGATGCTTGGTGGCGGTCTGCGGATGCTTTCGCAATGTGGCGACCTCCGTGAAGACGGCGCAGGGCTAGCCTCTGGTGAGGGCTGTTTTCCAGCTTTGGGCCTGCCGACCCACGGAAACCCACCCTAACAAACACTCCGCCGCATCGTCGCTGACACGCCCGGTGGCGCGGCTACCGCGCGATTACGAGGTGACGGTGAGGCCGGTGTTGCGGTGGCCGGTGCCGTATTGACCGGTGCGACCACCGTTGATCAAGTCGGCCACGCCCAGGACCGCTGTCACGCGGCCAGACGCGGCATCGAGGTTGTCGACGGTGCTGATCACCGGTGTCACCGAAGCGTCGGCGCGGGCCACCCCGACGGCGGCCGGCCCGTCCGATGAACCGTCGCGTCCGGCCAGCATCACACCCGAACCGTGCGGAGCGAGCGCCGCGGCGAAACGGGCCACGCTGACGCCCTGGTTGCCGGCGTCGTTGTTCAACGAGCCGCCAGTGATGACCGCGGCCGCGTTCGATGCGCCAATGCGCTGGTTCCCGTGTTCGGAGAACGAGATGAAACCGGTGTCGCGGAGCGCCGCCAGCACGGTGTCGCGTTGTCCGTCGTCGACGGGCGGGACGGCGGGATCGCGGTTGATGAGCAGAGCGATGCCCAGCAGGTCGCCGGCCTGAGAGCCTTGGTCGACCAGTTTGGTGCTCAGCTGGGCGCCGGCGGGCAGCACCGACGAGTTGACCACCGAGCGCAGTTTCTCCGCGGAGTTGGCATCGACGAATTCCTGGGTCAACGTGACCGTGCCGGTCACTGCTCCCCCGGCCTGAGTGACGATCTTCGCCACCGCGTCGACGTCTTCGTCCTTGGCGTCGGGAGCGCGGAAGATGACCAGCGATTTGCCGTTGAGCGCGTCACGCACCATCCGGCCGGCCAGCTGCGTGTCGAAGGCGTTGGCAGAACCGAGCTTTGCGTTCAGTTGAGCTTTCTGGTCGTTGAGTCCGTTGATCTCGTTGTGCAGATTCCGGGATTCGTCACGCAGCCCGGAGACCATTGTGTTGGACAAAAAACCCGAGCCGAGTACGACTCCCACCGCCAGCGCCAGAAATACAGCGGCCAACGAAATCGCATGCTGGCGAAGAGATATCACGTCGCTACCGTCCTAATGGATCCAGTGCTGAAGCCAGACCAGGAAGTGATTCCAGTACAGGGCGGCCCAATGCAGTACCACCGTGTCGGTACGCGAAACCCACAGCGCGGCGACGATTGACAACAGCATGGTCAGGATCAGTAACGCGATCGCGCCGCCGGAGATTCGGTTGTGGTACAGCGTGGCAACGGCTTTGGCGTCCACCACCTTCTCGCCGACCCGCAGCCGCGTGAGGAAGGTCGACGGGTTGCTGTCCTGGCGGGTCCGGTCGAAGAATGTCTCGATGTTGGCGCGGTGGCCGGCGGTCACCAACAGGGCCGCGCCGTGGTGGTCGGCCAGCAGCAGCGCCAAGTCGGCCGGAGAACCGGCGGCGGGGAACGTCATTGCCCCGACACCGAGATCTTGAATGCGTTCCAGGCCCGGTGCGTGGCCGTCGGCATCGGCCGGCAGGACGACCTGTGCGCCGCTCTTGAGGACTTCGGCGCTCAGGTTGCTGGGGTCGCCGACGATCAGCTGCGGGCGATATCCGGCCTTGCGCAACACATCTGCGCCAGTCCCGACCCCGATCAGCACCGGCTGGTACTCCTTGATGAACGGCTTGAGCCGCTTGAGGTCGTCGGCGGCGTCGTCCTCGTCGGCGACGATGACGACGTGGCGGCGGCGCAATTCGATGTCGACGTCGGGAATGCCGATTCCGTCGATCAGCAGCGGGCTCTCGCTGCGGATGAACTCAATGGTGTTGCCGGCGAAGGCTTCCAGATGCGCGACCAATCCACTCTTGGCCTCCTGCATCAGGCCGGCGATCTCTTCGTCGGTGCGCTCGGTGCCGCGGATGAGTCGGCGGTCCCCGACATAGACACCGCCGTTGTGGAGGCGGACTTTCGAGCCGTCCTTGACCTTCTTGAAGACGTCGGTGCCGGTCTCGTCGATGAGCGTGACGCCGTTGGCCAGCAGCACCTCGGGTCCGAGGTTGGGGTAGCGACCGGACACCGAGGGAGAAGCGTTGACCACGGCGGCGATCTCGGCGTCGACGAGCGCGTCGGCGGTGATCCGGTCCAGGTCCAGCACATCGAGGACCACGATGTCGCCGGGGCACACGCGGCGCAGCAGCCGGTCGATGTCGCGGTCGACCCGTGCGGTGCCGACGACGCCCGGCCGCGAGGTGTTGCGGGACAACAATGAGGACAAAGTGGTGGTCACGCTCATGGAGGCGATTCTGTCGGGGAACCCGAGAATGGACGGGGAGGCGCGCCGTAACAAAAGCCTCAGAAGTTATATCGTGTCACATCTGTCACAGGCTTGACGGCCGGTTTAGGTCGCAATTCGGTCACAGTCCGCGGCCTCGAGTAGCTCGCGGGCGTGGGCGCGCGCGGTGTCCGAATCACCCAGTCCGGCCAGCATTCTGGCGAGTTCGCCCACTCGGTCGTCGCCGTCGAGACGACGAACTCCGCTGGCGCCGTTCTTGCCGTTGGTGTCGACCATGAGGTGGATGTCGGCGTAGGCCGCGACTTGCGGCAGGTGGGTCACCACGATGACCTGCCGGTTGCGGGCCAACCGGGCCAGCCGCCGGCCGATCTGCACCGCCGCCCGACCGCCGACGCCGGCGTCGACCTCGTCGAACACCATCGTGGTGCCGGTCGTCGAGGCCGCTAGGACGACCTCCAGGGCCAGCATCACCCGCGACAGTTCGCCGCCCGAGGCGCTTTTCGCCAGCGGCAGCACCGTCATTCCCCGGTGCGCCGCGAAGCCGAACTCGACGAGGTCGACGCCGTCGCCACCGGCATGTGCCTGCGCGCCGGTGGCGAGCGTCAGTGCCGCGGGATCGTCGGCCGTGGCCGGCATGGTCGACACCGTAATGGTGAACTCGGCGTCGGCCATCGCCAGGCCCGACAGCTCACGGGTGACTTCCTTTGCCAGCCGTTTAGCGGCCTGACTACGACCTTTGCTGAGTTCAGCTGCAGCAGTTGATAATTCGAGTGCAAGTTCGTCGACGCGCCGTTGCAGGCCGGCCAACGCCTCCTCGGAGACATCGAGCTGGGCCAGTCGTTCACGCGCCTCGCGGGCCCACCGCAGCACACCGTCGATGTCGGCGGCGTACTT
This sequence comes from Mycobacterium sp., assembly GCA_035606475.1. Lineage (GTDB taxonomy): Bacteria > Actinomycetota > Actinomycetes > Mycobacteriales > Mycobacteriaceae > Mycobacterium. The sequence continues at coordinate 16,352 of DATNFI010000018.1, forward strand.
GCGGGTGAGTGTGCGCAGCTCGGCTTGCCGGGCCAGCTTGGCGTCCAACGTGCTGGCGTCCGAGGGTAAGTCGTCCAGATACCCGCCGAGCTCTTGCGACACATCGCCGACCACCGTGAGCGCCTCTTCGAGTTGGGCCGCCAACGCTCGCAACATCGAGTCATCGGTCGACTCCAGCCCCGCCTTGGCCCGCCCCAGACAGTCGGCCGCACAGGCAGCCTGCGCGGCTGGATCGGCGGTGGCGTCGTCCCCTGCGCCTGCCAACGCGACGCGCGCGCCGGACGCCGCCTCGCGCAGCGCGTCCAACTCCGAGAGCCGACGGATGTCGGCGACCAGGGCGTCGTCCTCGCCGGGAGCCGGATCGACGGTGTCGATCTCGGTCAGCGCGAACTTCAGCCGATCGGCTTCCTGCGCCAGTTCGCGTGCCCGGTTGCTGCGATCCACGAAGTCGCGGCGGGCCGTCTGCCAGGCGTCACGCAGCTTGCGGTACTTCTCCAGGCGGGCGTCGACGCCGGCGAACCGATCGAGCGCCCCGCGCTGCTCGTCGGGCCGCATCAGCCGCAGCTGATCGTTCTGCCCGTGCAGCGTCAGCAGTTCGGCGGTGAACTCGCTCAGGGATTTCGCCGGCACGCTGCGCCCACCCAGGTAGGCGCGCGAAGGCCCGTCGCGGCTGACCGATCGCAGCGCGATGATGCTGCCGTCCTCGTCGCGTTCCGCGCCTGAGCCGTCCAGCAACTCGTCGAGCAGCGCGGCGGCCTTGTCGTCGAGATCCGCGGTGGTGAACCGACCTTCCACGACGGCGCGCTCGGCCCCGGAGCGCACCCGGTTCGCGTCCGCGCGGGCGCCGCCGAGCAGGTGCAGTCCGGTCACCACCATCGTCTTGCCGGTGCCGGTCTCGCCGGTCAAAACCGTTAAGCCACTATCGAATTCGGCTGTCGCGACGCTGATGGCACCGAGCGACTCGATCCGAATCTCGGACAGCACGGGTTACCGTCCGCGCCAGCCGGTGACCGGCAGCCGGAATTTGCGCACCAAACGGTCGGTGAACGGCGCGCTGTCCAGCCTGGCCCATTTCACCGAGGCGTCGCAGCGCTGCACCTCCAACCGCGCACCGGCGGGCACCAGCATCTCGCGGCGGCCATCGCAGAACAGCAGAGCGTCGTGCCCGTCGGCTTCGATTTCGATGGCGATGTGCGCATCCGGGCTGGTGACCATCGGCCGGGCGAACAGCGCGTGCGCGTTGTTGGGGACGACCAGCAGCGCTTCGAGGTCGGGCCACAGGATCGGCCCGCCCGCGGAGAACGCGTAGGCCGTGGATCCGGTCGGCGTCGACACCAGCACCCCGTCGCACCCGAACGTCGAGACTGGCCGCCCGTCGACTTCGAGGACGACGCCGAGTACGCCGAGCCGCGGGCCTTTTTCCAGGCTGGCCTCGTTGAGCGCCCACCCGCGCGTGACGACCTGGCCCTTGACCCGCACCGTGATGTCCAGCGTCAGGCGCTCTTCCAGCCGGTAGCTGCGCGCGACCACGTGCTCCAGGACGCTGTCGATGGCATCGGTCTCGGCTTCGGCGAGGAAGCCGATCCGGCCCAGGTTGATGCCCAGCACCGGCACGTCGGCGTTGCGGGCGAGTTCGGCGGCCCGCAGGAAGGTGCCGTCGCCACCCAGCCCGATGACCAGTTCGCAGCCATCGGCGGCGTCGGGGTCGGCGTCGACGAGCTGGATGTCGACGCCCAACGCACGCATGTCGTCCGGCCCCAGTGGCACCGGCCCACGATCTACGGCTTCGGCCGACAGCACGCGAAGTCCAATATTGTTGTCGCTCAACACCTTTTCGATGCGGCGCGAGGTCTCGGTCGCTTCTTCGCGCCCGGTGTGAACCACCAGCAGTACGGTGCGCTCAGCCGTCATTGCGGACCTGCCTCGACCGCACCACGGACCGTAGCTTCCAGCTCATCAGTCGACAAACCCCGATCGGTTTCGGCGCGTAACCACAGGAAGTATTCAACGTTGCCCGACGGGCCCGGCAGCGGGCTGGGGGCGACTCCGACGGTGTGCCAGCCCAGCTCTTCGGCGCGAGCGGCGACGCTGAGCACGGCGCTCGCCCGCAGCTCGGGACTGTGGACGACCCCGCCGGCTCCCACTTGACCTTTGCCCACTTCGAACTGCGGCTTCACCATGGGAACGATATCCGCGCCGGATGACGCGCATCCAGTCAACGCGGGCAACACGGTGGCCAGCGAGATGAACGACAGGTCGGCGACGATGGTCTCGACCTTGCCGTCGATCGCCTCGGGTGTGAGTTCCCGCACGTTGGTCCGCTCGATCACCGCCACCCGGTCGTCGGATCGCAGCGACCAGGCCAACTGGCCGTAGCCGACGTCCACGGCGACCACCTGTCGGGCCCCGCGGTCTAACAGGACTTCGGTGAACCCCCCGGTCGAGGCCCCCGCGTCGAGACACCGTCGGCCCGTGACGTCGATCCCGAACGCGTCCAGGGCGCCGATGAGTTTGTGGGCACCGCGCGACACCCAGCCGCGTTCCGTCTCGCCGATGACTTTCAGGGCCGCCGTGGCCGCGACGGCGGTGCCCGGTTTGACGGCGGGCATCCCGTCGATGCTGACCTTGCCGGCGCCGATCAATTCCGCGGCCTGCTGGCGTGACCGGGCCAGCCCGCGACGGACCAGCTCGGCATCAACACGGGTGCGCCGCGCCACGGTGGCCTCAGGCCTTCTCCGCCGACTCCAGCGCCTGGACCAGCATGTCGTGCGCCTCGGAAAGCTGGCGCGCGAGCTCTTCAAGATCGGCTTCGGCGGGCATCTTCTCGGGGTTGCTGGGATCCGGCAGCTCGGCGAGGATGGCGTCGATCCGTGCGCGAATCTCTTCAGGGTCGGTTGGAATGGCGCCGCTCCTCCTGCCTATCGGGATCGCACTGCTCTGTTTATCGTCGCCGCCGCGACTCATCGCTGTTCCACGCTACGGGATTTACGTCAAAGACCACCGTTGCAGGGCCGCGTGTGCGGTGTCGTCGCCGGCTTTGACGGTCGTGGCCGGTGTCGACCAGACGGCATGGGCAACGGCACGGACGATCGACAGGCCGTCGCCGTCGTCGTTCTGGGAGGTGCTGACGGTGAGTGTGCTGCCGTCGGTATCGACCCGCCAGGCCGCCTGAGGGCCGACCACCAGGTCTTGTGCGTCTTGGTGGAGCGCTCGAAGGTCGTGCCCGATAAACGTCGCGCGTTGCTCGGGCACGGCGAAGACGGCGTCGCGCGCGGAGTTGACTCCGGTGAGCACCATCAGGCTGGGGAGTTCAGCGGCGTTGGCGCCGGCGATGTCGGTGTTCAGCCGATCGCCGACGACCAGCGGTGTCCGAAAGTCGCCGCGTGCCAACGCATCGAGCATCAGTGTCGGCGCGGGCTTGCCCGCGACCTGAGGGTCGGCGTCGGTCGCTGCTTTCAGCGCGGCCACCATCGACCCGTTGCCGGGCAGCAGGCCGCGTTCGGTCGGCAGGGTGGCGTCGACGTTGGCGGCGACCCACACCGCGCCGGCTCGGATGGCCAGGGCCGCCTCGGCCAGGTCTGCCCATGCGGTGTCGGGTGAATGGCCTTGCACCACAGCGTCGGGCTGGTCCTCGTAGAGCCGCACCGGTGTGAGGCCGACGGCAGCAATCTCGGCGGCCAGCGATTCGGTGCCGACGATCAGTACCCGCGACCCCGGTGTCAGTTGGTTGGCCAGCACGTGGGCCGCGCTTTGCGCGCTGGTGACGACGTCATCGTCGGCCGCCTGTAGCCCGAGGTCCTGCAGGTGGGCGGCGACCTCGCCGGCACTGCGTGACGCGTTGTTCGTGACGAACAGCGCCCGGCCCGGGGTTTTTTCCAGCGCCGCGGCGGCACCCTCAGTCAGCTCGTGGCCGCGAAAGACGGTTCCGTCGAGGTCGAGAAGAAGGCAATCATGTTCCTGCGCAAGCGTTCCCACGTCAGCCAAGCTCGCTCACGCGTTCCTCGGCGTCGGTGGCCCCCTCGACGTCGGCTTCGGCGGCATGCAGGAACCATTGCAACGCCTCGTCGCCGCGATCGAGCGCCAGCAACGTCTCGGCGTAGGCGTAGAACAGCCGGGCCGGGATCGTGCCGGTGCGGGTCGGGTCCAGCTGCGGGGTCGACAACACCGTGAGGGCCTGTTCGAGTTGACCGAGGTCGGCGCGCGCCCCGGCGGTGACGATGCGCATCTCGTCGGCCTCGTCGCCGGTGAGCTTCGCCGCCTCGTCGCCACGGGCCAACTCGAGTGCCCGTTCCGGGCGGCCCAAACCACGTTCGCAGTCGGCGATCAGCGGAAGCAGCGGGGACTTGCTGCCCATCCTGCGTGCCGCCCGCAGCTCCGCGATGGCCTGGGACCAATCGCCACACTGGTATGCCGCGATTCCGACCGCCTCGCGAACGGCGGCGATCCGGCCGGAGCGGGCCCGGGCGGCCCGCGCGTGGCTCAGCGCAGCTTCTGGGTCTTCGTCGAGCAACTCCCCCGCGGCGACCAGATGTCGCGCCACAGCGTCGGCGTTGGCCCGGTCCAAAGTGCTGAGTTCCCGGCGGATTTCCGGTGCAAGTTGCTTAGCCTCGATCTCGCGCGGAATCGGCGGTCCCTTGTGGTCGTCCTCCGAGCCATTTCTGGGCTGTGCTCTGCGGTCTCGGCCCGGGCCGGAAGTGGCGGGTTGGGGCCGCGGCGATCTCTTCGGTCGCCGGTCCCTGTCGCTCTGCCTGTCGTCGCCCACTCGAACCCTTCACCTCGTCAGTACATCCCGACAAAGGATACGGGCTGTACGCGCTCGCCCCTGCTACAGCACGGCGTCGCCCGGATGAAGGCCGCCTCATCGCGCGCCCGCGGCCGAGTGATTCAGTCCGCTGACCCCACCGTCCGGTAACCTCGCGACGGTGCTCGACTGGGATCACAACGCCTTCTACCACCGGCTGCTGCTCCGCCAGCTGCCGCCGCACAGTCGTCGTGTGCTCGATATCGGTTGCGGCGCTGGAGCATTCGCGGCACGACTCGCTGGGCACGTCGACCGTGTCGATGCCCTGGACCGCTCGCCGGCGATGATCGAGGTCGCCAGCCAACGCACCACCGACAACGTGACATGGATGCTGGGCGACGTCATGACACACCCGCTGCCCGAGAACAGCTATGACGCGATCTTCTCGATATCGGCACTGCACCATATGGATCTCACAACCGCGCTACCGAGGTTCGCCGAACTACTCCGCCCCGGAGGCGTGCTGGCCGCCGTCGCTTTACCTCGTAAGGATCTGCGCGCCGAGCTCCCCGCGGAGATCGTTGCGGCACTTGGCCATCGATTGCTGGGTGCCGTATTTTTGTTCGCGCGCGCCGTCGGGCACGGCGATTGGTTCGCGAAGGACTCGACGCACTCGATGATGCCTGTCGTGTTAGCTCCCGAGCTGACGACTCGTGAAGTTGCCGGGCGGGCGGCCGCGATCCTTGTTGACGCACGCGTGCGCCGGCTGATCTTCTGGCGCTATCTGCTCTTCTGGAAGAAGCCGGTATTGCAGTCGTAAGACACAAATGCCCGTGCCCCCCAGGGTTTTTGGGGGGCACGGGTGTGTTGTGTGTGTTCGGCGGTGTCCTACTTTTCCACCCGGGTGGGTAGTATCATCGGCGCTGGCAGGCTTAGCTTCCGGGTTCGGGATGGGTCCGGGCGT
>DATNFI010000019.1:0-22872 GCA_035606475.1 Mycobacterium sp.
GTCGAGCCGTATGTGGCGTGGATGAACACCACCGCCGCAGCCGCGGAGCGTGCCGCCGCGCAAGCCACCGCGTCGGCGGTCGCCTACCAGAACGCCTACGCGATGACCGTGCCGCCGCCGCTGATCGCGGCCAACCGGGCGCAACTGGCCGCGCTGGTCGCCACCAACATCCTGGGCCAGAACACCCCAGCGATCCTGGCCAACGAGGCGCAGTACGCCGCGATGTGGGCTCAGGATGCCGCCGCCATGTATGGCTATGCCGCCGCGTCGGCCAGCGCCGGAACGCTGGACCCGCTCAAGTCCCCGGCGCCCACCACCAATCCCGGCGGCACCGTCGCCCAGGGCGCGGCGGTCTCAACCGCCGGCACCCAGAGCCAACTCAACCAGCTGGTCTCCGCCCTGCCCAATGCCATGCAAGAGTTGGGCTCCCCCGCCGCCTCGTCGACCTCCAACGGTTTCCTCAACGATCTCATCAGTTCGGGAAGCAACATCGGCATTTACAACGATGCCGTCGCACTCATCGGTGTGGGGGGGAACGCCGCCGCATGGAACAGTTTCCAGGCGATCGTGACCGGCGTTGAGTCGAATGCCGCTGGCGCTCCTGCCGCCGTGGCCCCGGCAGCGCTGGGCGCCGGACTGGCCCCGGCCCTGGCGGGTTCCGTCACTCCGGCCGCGACGCCGGTGGTGGCCGGCGTGGGCCAGGCGTCGACGGTCGGCAGGATGTCGGTGCCCGCCGCCTGGTCGGCGGCCACGCCAGAGTCGACCACCGAGCCGTTGACCGCCGCCGCCTGGACGGCCGACGTCGACGAGGGCGGCGTGACAAACGTCGCCACCGGCATGCCCGCCGCGGCGACCACCGGGCGCGGCGGTTACGGTCTCGCCACCCCGCGCTACGGGGTCAAACCCACGGTGATGCCCAAGCACATGCTGGTCTGAACCGGGAATTAGGCTGCGTCGTCGGACAATTCGAATTCGGCGGGCGCGGCCGTGTACGGTGACCGCAGCTCGGTCCCTCTGGTCTCCGGCAGTAGATAGGTGCACGCGAAACTGGCCAAGGCCATCACGGTCAGCAGCGGGCCGATCGCCCAGCTGCCATAGGTCGCCTGCAGCGTTCCGGCGAGCAGCGGCGGCAGTGCACCACCGAGGATGCCGGCCAGGTTCACCGCCAACGCCGATCCGCTGTAGCGGTACCGGGTGGCGAACAGCTCCGGAATGAACGCGCCCGTCGGCCCGGAACCGATCGCGGTGATCCCGAACATACCCACGATCGCGACCCCGTACAGGATCGGTTTTCCGGTGTCCAACAACGGAATCACCACGAACGACCACGTCACACAGCCGGCCCAGCCGCACAACATCATCCGGCGGCGCCCCACCCGATCACTCAGGACGGCCGACACAGCGACGAATGTCAGGCTCGCCACCCCGCCCGCGGCGCCGACCGACCAGATGAAGGTGCGGCTGTAGCCGAGGTGGGAGTGGGCGTATAGCGGCATGAACGTGTTCCCCATATAGACGAAGCACATGCCGCTCAAGATGCTGCCGCCGGCCAGCACGATCTCGCGCCGCTGCAATCGCAGCAATTCCGCGATCGGCGCCTCGGGGACCAGGTTGCGGTTTTGCTCCTCGACGAACACCGGGGTCTCGTCGATCCGCAGCCGCACATACAGCGCGATGCCGATCAGCACGGCGCTGATCAGGAACGGAATTCGCCAGCCCCACTGCATGAACGCCAGGCTGCTCTCCCCGATGCTGACGTTGACGCCCAGAAACGTCAGGCAGGTGAGGATGGTGGCGGTCCCGCCGCCGAGCAGGGTGAACATGCCATAGCGGCCGCGCTTGCCCGCCGGCGCGTACTCCGCGCTGAGGAGCACCGACCCGGCCCACTCGCCGCCGGCGGCGAACCCTTGCACCAGTCGCAGCGCGATCAAGATCAGCGGCGCCGCGGTTCCGATCGACGCTGTGGAGGGCACCAGACCCACCGAGATGGTGGCGAACGCCATGATCAGCAGCGTCGCGATCAAGGTCCGCTTGCGGCCCAGCCGATCGCCCAAGTAGCCGAAGGTGGCCCCACCGATCGGCCGGGCGACGAACGCGCTGGCGAACGTGCCCATCGAGGCAACGGTCGCCAGGGTCGGGCTCAGATCTGGAAAGAACACCGTGGGGAACACCAGGGCCGCGGCCGTGCCGTAGATCAGGAAGTCGTAGAACTCGATCGCCGAGCCGACCAGGCAGGCGGCGGCGACCCGTCGCAGCGATGTCGCTTCGGATGTCCGCACCGTTACGACGGTAGGAGAAACCGGCGCCGCTGTCACACTCGCCGCGCGATCAGCCCAGGAGTTGCTTCTTGAGCACCTTGCCCATCGCGTTGCGCGGCAACTCGTCCACGACCCTGACCTCACGCGGACGCTTGTGCACCGAAAGCTGTTGGGCCACATAATCGATCAGCTCCTGCGGCTGCGCGTCACCGACGATGAACGCGACGATGCGCTGGCCCAGGTCGTCGTCGGGCAATCCGACCACCGCCGCCTCGGCCACCCCCGAATGACCGAGCAGCACGGTCTCGATCTCGCCGGCGCCGACGCGGTATCCGCCGGACTTGATCAGGTCGACCGACTCGCGGCCGACGATGCGGTGCATGCCGTCGCGGTCGACCACCGCGGCGTCACCGGTGCGGTACCAGCCGTCGGCGTCGAACGCCTCCGCGGTCGCGTCCGGCCGGTTCAGGTAGCCGTTGAACAGCGTCGGTCCCCGAACCTGTAGTCGCCCAATGGTTTCCGCGTCGTGCGGCACCGGGTTCCCGTCGTCGTCGACCAGGCGGGTCTCGATACCGGCCAGCGGCAGACCGACCCAGCCGGGACGCCGCTCGCCGTCGGCGCGGGTCGACAGCGTGATCAGCGACTCGGTGGCGCCGTACCGCTCGACGGGCGCATGCCCGGTGAGCCGGACCAACTGGTCGAACACCGGCACCGGCAGCCCGGCACTGCCGGACACCAGCAGCCGCGCCGCGCGCAGCGCCTCGGCGGCGGCCGAATCGGCGACCACCCGCGACCACACCGTCGGCACACCGAAATACAGCGTCCCTCGAGCGGCCGCGTAGGCATCCGGCGTCGGTTTTCCGGTGTGCACGAAGCGATTTCCGACTCGCAGCGATCCGAGCAGTCCCAGCACCAGACCGTGCACGTGGAACAGCGGCAGGCCGTGCACGAGTGTGTCGTCGGCGGTCCACTGCCAGGCCTCGGCGAGCGCATCCAGGTCCGCGGCGATCGCGCGGCCACTCAACTGCACCCCTTTGGGCGGGCCGGTGGTACCCGAGGTGTAGATGATCAGCGCGGTGTCGTCCGGCGACGGCTCGGGCTGGTGGTGCCAGGACCGCGCGCCCATCCGGACCGGAATGTGCGGCAGCCCTTCCGGCTCGCGCGGCACCGGGCCCAGCCACGCCTGCGCGCCGGAATCGGTGAGGATGTGGCGGCGTTCGGTCTGCCCGACGTCGGCCGGCACCGGGACCACCGGCACCCCGGCGATCAGGCACCCGGCGATGGCCAGCGCGGTCGGCGCGGTGGGGATGGCCAGCACCGCGATCACGCCGGCGCCGCGGATTCGTTCGGCGACCGAGTTCGCGGCCCCGACGACGTCGCTGCGGCTGAGCGTGCCGTCCCCGAACCGGAGGGCGTCCTCGAGATCGTGGCCACCTGCGACAACGGACGGGTTCAGCGAGGTCAGCAGCACGTGAGCAGGCTAGCCCATCGGCCGTTCACCGATCACCCGGTCGCGGCGCAGCGCGTTGAGGTCGTCACCGGATAGCCCGAGCCCGCCGAGGACTTCGTCGTTGTGCTGGCCGAGGGTGGGCGCGGCGAAGCGGTGATGACGCGTCGGTCCCGGGACCAGGCGCATCGGCCACCGCGGGTAGCGGTGCGAGCCGGTCACCGGGTGGTCGAATTCTTCGTAAAAGCCGCGCGCGTCGAGCCCCGGCAGCTCGTACATGTCGTCGGGCGTCGTCACAACTTCGGCGGCGATATTCCGTTCCTGAAGGGCTGCAACGACTTTCGAGCCTGCTTGGGTTCGCGTCCAGGCAGCGACGGCCTCGTCGAAGGCGTCGTGATCATCCGGCAGGCCGGCTACCCCGAGCGCGTCGGCCAACCGCGCCCGCTCGCGGTCGTCGCGCGCGGTCAGCGCCACCCACGTGTCGACACTGTCGGTCGGGTAGACGCCCTGCCAGACGCCGCGCCGTCGGTTGCCCTCCCGCGGACGGACGATGCGGTTCATCGAGAAGTCGATCACCGGTTCGGCGGTGACGGCGGCTCCGACCTCGATCTGCGCGATCTCGATCAGCTGGCCTTCGCCGGTGCGACGTCGATGCTCGAGCGCGGCGAGTAGGGCCACCCCCGCGTGCACACCGACGATCGGGTCGGCCGGACCCTGGACGTTGCACGGCGGGCCGTCGGGATAGCCGGTGGCCGCGGTCATGCCGGAGACCTGTTCGATGTTCAACGCCCAGCCCACGTAGTCGCGCCATGGACCGTCGAGGCCGAAACCAGGCATGCGGACGGCGATGATGTCGGGGCGCAGGGCGACCAGCGAGTCGTAGTCCAACCCGAACTGCTCGACCACCCGCGGCGAGTAGTTCTCCACGACGACGTCGGCGTGGGCGGCGAGTTGGCGGGCGAGTTCGCGGCCCCGCGGCGAGCTCAGGTCCAGCGTGATGTCGCGCTTGTTGAGGTTGGTGGCCTGCCATAGCGGGCTGCGCTCGTACCAATCCTCGCCCTCGAACGGCTGGGCGCCCGAGTAGCGGAATCCGTCGGGACGCTGGACTGACTCGAGCTTGACGACGTCGGCCCCGAACGCGCCCAGGTAGCAGGTGAGGTATCCGCCCGCCCAAAAGGTGCTCAGGTCAAGCACTTTCAGTCCGGCGAAGGGCTGCGACGGGTCAGCGACCGGCTCGGCGGGTCGCTGTGGCTGCGGCGTGGGCGCAGCCCCGGCCGGCGTTTTCGAGAGCCGAAATGGTGGGCCCGGCTGGCGAAACGACCAGTCCTTGCCGCCGCGTTCGACAAAGAACCCACGCTTGGCGTATTGCGGATTGTCCAGCGCATGGGCGCCGTCGGCCACCGGTGCCGCCGGAATCCGCAGTGCCTGACAGAGTTCCACGATGTCGTCCACGGTCCGCTCGTCCAGCCACGGCTGGGCCGCCGCATAGAACTCGGCGCGTTCGGGGCCGCCCATCATGATCGCGAATTGCTGCTCGCCGAACTCGGACAGCTCGAGCATGTCGCACACGTCGAGCCAGTGCTGACCGGTCAGGCAGTTGATGCCGACCCAGCCGTCGGCCGCGCGCACCACACCGAGCATCGGGGCCTGGCGAACATTGGTGGGCAGCCCCAGCGCACGCATGCGCTCGGACATCAGCATCGGGTACGGCAACGTCGACAGCAGCGCTTCCAGCACCGAGACGTCGACCTCGGTCACCTGACCGACCGGGGCGATCCGCAGCGCCGTCAGGGCCCCGAGGGCGGCATAGGCGCCCGCGACGTACTCGGAGATCCGGGCGCCGGCCTGCACCGGCGGCCGGTCGGGGTCGCGCGCACTGATCCAGCCCGACAGGGCCTGCATGGTCAGTGGTGTGGCGACCCGGTCGCGCAGCGGCCCGTGTCGCCCGAAGTTCGAGATCCGCACCGCGACCAGGCGTGCATGCCGCAGGACTTCGATGCCGTGCCCGTCGATCAGGACGTCGGCGCCGGCGATCAACTCACCGGCGTCGTCCGGTGTTGCCGTGTGCTTGCCGGCGTTGAGGTACTCGAACAGACCGGCCCGATCGGGATCGGGCTCGTCACCGGGGAACGGGCCCCACCGGCGCAACGGATCACCTTCTGGTGCTTCGACTTTCGTGACATCAGCGCCGAGGTCGACGAGCAGCTTGCCACAGTACGGGCCGGAGATCTCGTCGGCGATCTCGACGACGCGCAGCCCGCTCAGGGCTGTTGGCGTCACGCCGGCAGTCCCATGGCCTTCGGTTCCATGTACTGACGAATTCCGACGATGCCGCCGCTTTCCCGGCCGATCCCACTCTGCTTGAAACCGCCGAACGGCGCACCGCCCGGCCCGAACCCGTTGACCGCGATCTGGCCGGTACGCACCTTGCGCGCCACCGCCACCGCACGCTCGACATCGGTGCCCCACACCGCACCGGACAGACCGTACTGCGAGTTGTTCGCGATCCGCACCGCCTCGTCGTCGCCGCGGTAGCGCAGCACCGAGAGCACCGGCCCGAACACCTCTTCCTGCGCGATCGTCGAGTCGGGCGTGACGTCGGTGAGGATCGTCGGCTCGAAGTAGAACCCGTTGTCGAAACCGGCCGGCCGACCGCCTCCGATGGCCACCTTGGCGCCGTCATCGAGCGCCCGATTCACGTGTGCCTGAACGCGTTTGCACTGCGCATCGCTGATCAGCGGCCCCATGGTGACGTCCGGATCGGTGGGATCGCCGACCTTCACCGACTGAGCCAGCGCGACCAGCCGGTCGACGATCTCGTCGTGGATGGTGTCGGGAAGCAGCAGCCTGCTGTGCAGAATGCAGGCCTGACCCGCGTGAAATGAGCACGACTCGAACAACATGCGCCGCAACGTCTCGTCGTCGAGGGACGCGTCGTCGAGGACGATGCTGGCCGACTTGCCGCCGAGTTCGAGCAGCAGCCGCTTCATACTCGCTCCGGCCGCGGCCATCACCTCGCGCCCGACCACCGAACTGCCGGTGAAGCTGACCATGTCGATCCGCGGGTCGACGGTCAGCAGCCTGCTGGATTCGATGTCGGTGGGCGTCACGACGTTCACCACGCCCGCCGGAATATCGGTGTGCTCGTCGATGATTCGGGCCAGCGCAAGGCCGGCCAGCGGTGCCAGCGGCGACGGCTTGAGCACGACGGTGTTGCCCGCGGCCAGCGCGGCGCAGACTTTCATCACGTTGAGGGTGTGCGGGAAGTTCCACGGCGTCAGGATCGACACCACGCCCAGCGGCTCGTAGCGCAGCAGTGTCTTTCCGGCGGCACCGAACGCGTCGATCGGCTCCTCGACGGGATGGGTGGCCAATTCGGCGGCGTTGAGTGCCGCGAACGCCGGGCCTTCGACGTGGATGACGCGCTCGTTGGACGTGCAGCCCCATTCCTGTTGCGCCAGTTCGTAGAACGCGTCGGCATGCGCCAGCAGCGCCTCGCCGAGCTGGTTGAGGTACCCCGCCCGCTGCTCGGGACCGATGTCGGCCCACGGTCCGGAGTCGAACGCCGCCCTGGCCGCCGCGATCGCACCATCGACCTGGGCATGGCTGGGGTCGGGCACCGAGGCGATCACCGCCTCGGTGGCCGGGTTGACGTCGTCGTAGCGGCCCCCGTCTCCAGCGGCCCGGTCGGGGTCGACCCACTGGCCGTCGATGTAGACCGCGTAGGTGTCGATCAATGAGCGTGGGTCAGCCATGTCTTGTCCTTCCGGCGGCTCAACGATTGGTCTACACCTGCCCGCCCGCTGTCGTCAATGCTCGTTCCGGATACGCGACTATTTCAGTTCAACGGCAAGCATATTGACATCGTGGGTACCGCCAGAGTAGACAGAGTCAACCAGACAGATCGATGGAATTTGTACGACCATCGTTGGCGAGGAGGCCTGGGTGACCAGTAAGCCGATCTCGGATGTCCCGCTGCACTCCCCGGACTTCTACGCCGGCGATCCCTATCCCGCATACCGCGAACTGCGCGCGACCTCGCCGGTGTGCTGGAACGAGGTCACCAACTTCTGGGCACTGCTCAAATACGAGGACGTCCGGTACGTCTCGAGCAGCCCGGCCACCTTCACGTCCACTCAGGGCGTCACCATCCCGGACCCCGCGCTGCCGACCCCGGTGCAGCCCGGAAGCCTGATCTTCACCGATCCGCCCCGGCACCGGCAGATGCGCAAGCTGATCAACTCCGGCTTCACCCGCCGCCGCGTCTCGGTGCTCGAACCCAAAATTCGCGAGCTGGTGCGCGGCATCCTCGACGGTCTGGAACCGGACTCCGTGCACGAGTTCGCCGAAACGATCGCCGCTCCGCTGCCCACCCGGTTGATCGCCGAGCTGATCGGCGCCCCACCGGATGACTGGGAGCAGTTCCGCGCGTGGTCGGACGCGGCCACCGGAACCGCCGACCCGGAGATCGAACTCGACCCGTTGGTGGCCGCCGGCCAGCTGTTCGAATATTTCCAAAAGCTGATCGGCGCAAGGAGAGTCGACCCGCGCGACGACCTGCTCTCGGTGTTGGCCGGCGCCGAAATCGACGGCGATCGGCTCACCGACGAAGACCTGCTGAATTTCGCGTTTCTGTTGCTGGTGGCCGGCAACGAGACGACGCGCAACCTGATCGCGCTGGGCACCTTAGCGCTGATCACCCATCCGGATCAGCAACGCCTGCTGGTCGACGATGCGTCGCTGATACCGGTTGCGGTCGAGGAGATGCTGCGCTGGAACAGCCCGGTGGTGCACATGGCCCGCACCGCGTTGGTCGACGTCGAGATCCGCGGCCAGCGGATCGCCGAAGGCGACGTGGTGGTGATGCTGTATGGCTCGGCCAACCGCGACGAGGACGTCTTCGGTCCCGACTCCGAGCAGTTCACGGTGACCCGCCAGCCCAACCCGCACATCGCGTTCGGCTGCGGCGAACATTCCTGCATCGGAGCACAATTGGCCCGCCTGGAGGCACGAGTGATGTTCGAGGAGCTGTTGCGCCGCTACCCGCGCCTCGAATTGGTCGGCGCGGTCGACCGGATGCGGGCCACCATGGTGCCCGGGGTCAAGCGGATGCCGGTCAGGCTGGGCGTCTGACCGATGCGCCTCGACTACACCCCGGAGCAGGAGCAGCTGCGCGACGAGATCCGCGCGACCATGCAGACGGTGATGACGCCGGAGCGCCAAGCGGCCGTCAGCGAACGGATGGAGGGCGGGCCGGCGGTCCGCGAATGTGTGCGGGCCCTGGCCGCGGCTGACCTACTCGGCGTCGGCTGGCCGAAAGAGTTTGGTGGACGCGGCTTCTCAGCCATCGAGCAGTTCATCTTCGCCGAGGAAGCCCGGCGGGTGAGCGCGCCGATTCCGCTGGTGACGCTGAACACCGTCGGGCCGACGCTGATGCACTACGGCACCGAGGAACAGAAGCAACAGTTTCTGCCGGCCATCCTGGACGGCACCGTCGAATTCGCCATCGGCTATTCCGAACCGGGCGCCGGCAGCGACCTGGCGTCGCTGCGCACGACGGCTGTGCGGGATGGCGACGATTACGTGATCAACGGTCAGAAGATGTTCACCAGCGGCGCGGCTTACGCCGACTACATCTGGCTGGCCGCCCGCACCGACCCGAATGCCAAGAAGCACCAGGGCATTTCGATCTTCATCGTGCCGACCTCGTCGCCCGGGTTCTCCTGGCAGCCGCTGCACACCATGCCCGGCGTCTCGACCTTTTACACGTTCTACGACAACGTCCGGGTGCCGGCCAGCGCGATCGTGGCGGGTGAAAACCAGGGCTGGCAGCTGATCACCACCCAGCTGAACTTCGAACGCGCGGCGCTGGGAAACCTCGGCGCGCTCGAGCCGCTGTTCGAGCAGACGCTGCAGTGGGCGCGCGACACCGAACTCGACGACGGACGGGTGATCGACCAACCCTGGGTCCAGCAGGCGCTGGCCCGGGTCGAGGCCGAAGTCGCGGCGTACAAGCTGATCAACCTTCGGGTCAACGCCGCGATGACCAAGGGCGTTCTCAACATGGGGCACGCGTCCGCGGCCAAGGTCTTCGGCACCGAGCTGGCACCCCTGGTAGCTCGCCAGCTGCTGGAAGTGCTGGACCACAACGGGTTACGGCGCGGCGCCGACGCCCCGCTGCGCGGTGCGCTGGAATCGGCCTACCGGGTCGCGGTGATCAGCACGTTCGGCGGCGGTGCCAACGAAATCCAGCGCGACATCATCGCGATGGCCGGACTTGGCATGCCGCGGGCTCCACGCGACCTTCGAGCAACCGAGAAAACAGGAGGAGCGGCTTAATGACCGACACTGACGTGCACGCCAAACTGAAGGCACTCGTCGGCACGCCGACCGGTGGCTCGGACAAGCCCTCGCTGGCCCCGGATCCGGTGAACCAGCCGATGATCCGGCACTGGGCGTACGCGCTGGCCGACATGAATCCGGTCTACCTCGATCCGGAGTTCGCGGCGAAGTCCCGATTCGGGGGCATCGTGTCGCCACCGGTGATGCTGCAAACCTGGACGATGCCGGCGCCGAAACTCGAAGGAATCGGTGAGCGCGGCGGCTCCCCCGTCGAGATCACCAACAATCCCACGGCGTTTCTCGACGAGGCCGGATACACCAGCATCGTGGCGACCAACTCGGAATTCGAGATCAATCGCTACCCCAAACTCGGTGACGTGATCAGCGCGACGTCGGTGTACGAGGACGTCTCCGACGAGAAGACGACGGCGCTGGGCACCGGTTTCTTCGTGACCTGGGTGCTCACCTATACCGACCAGCACGGCGAAGTGCTTGGTAAGCAACGCTTCCGGGTCCTGCGATTCAAGCCGGCCAACTGATGGCGACCCGACTCGCCCCGGCCGTCAGCCCGGACACCGAGTTCTTCTGGAACGGGCTGCGCGAGCACAAGCTGTTGATCCAGCGCTGCAACGGATGTCAGACGCTGCGCAATCCGCCGCAGCCGATGTGCCCGACATGCCGCTCGCTGGACTGGGAAGCGATCGAGTCGTCCGGTCGCGGCACCGTCTATAGCTACGTGATGCCGCACCAGCCGCAGTTCCCGTTCTTCGACTATCCCTACATCGTCGCGTTGATCCAGCTCGACGAAAACGTCCGGATCGTGTCGAACCTGACCGGCATCGACCCGGCCGATGTTCGGGTCGGGATGCCGGTGGAGGTGTATTTCCAGGAATTCGATGGAGAACTTGTGCTGCACCAGTTCCGGCCGGCTGGGTGACATGGACTTCACCTTCACCGAGGAGCAGGAGACGGTCGGCAAGCTGGCCCGCGATGTGCTGGAGCGGCGCGCCACCCCGGAACGGTTGACCGAGCTCGAAGCGGGCGAATTGCGCTACGACGCCGCGCTGTGGAAGGAGCTGGCGGGTGTCGACCTGCTGGGCACCGCGCTACCGGAGTCGTTGGGCGGCTCATGCGTTTCAGGGGGCGGCTTCGTCGAACTCGGTGTGCTGCTGGCCGAAGTCGGGTCGACGGTGGCGCCGGTGCCCGCCTACTCGACGCTGCTGCTGGGCGCCGACAGCATCGCCCGGCACGGGAATCCCGAACAGCAGCAACGGTTTCTGCCCGGCGTCATCGACGGCAGCCGCATCCTGTCCGCGGGGCTGCACGAGCCCGGCCGCTCCGACCCCACCCGCCCGGTCACCACGGCCCGCCGCGACGGCGACTCGTGGCGCCTCGACGGTGTCAAGGAGCTGGTCTCGTTCGGCCAACTCGCCGACACCGTGTTGATCCCTGCGACAATCGACGACGGATCCGCTGGGCTGTTCCTGCTGCCGACCGACGCGCCCGGCGTCGAGATCCGGTCGGTGTCGACCACCAACCGCGAACCGCACGCCGATGTATTTCTGGACGGCGCCAAAGTCTCCGCCGCAACCGACAAGCTCGACGGCGAGGGCCTGGTCGAGTCGCTCTACACCCGCGCGCTGGTCGGCCTGTGCGCCATCCAGGTCGGCGTGTCCGACCGCGCGCTGCGGATGGCCGCCGAATACACCAGCGGCCGTGAGCAATTCGGTCGCCCGATCGGTAGCTTCCAGGCGGTGCAGCAGCGGATGGCCGACGGATTCATCGACCTGGAGGCGATCCGCTGGACCACCTGGCACGCGGCCTGGCTGATCGAGCAGGGGCGGCCGGCCCAGCGGGCGGCCCGCGTCGCGAAGTTCTGGGCCGCCGAGGCCGGCGCCCGGATCGCCGCCACAACGCAGCACGTACACGGAGGCATCGGGATCGACACCACCTACCCGCTGCACCGATATTTCTTGTGGGCCAAGCACAACGAACTCACGTTGGGGTGTGCCACGCAACAGCTGGTTCACCTCGGCAGCACATATCCGGAAGGACGGCCATGACGACCGCCAAATCCCGCACCTCAACGTTGAAGTGGGCCGACATCAACATCGGTGACGAGGTGACTGCAATGGAGATCCCGGTGACCACCACGATGATCGTCGCGGGCGCCATCGCGTCGCGTGACTTCATGCCGGTGCACCACGACGTGGCCTACGCCAAACAGCAGGGCTCGCCCAACCTGTTCATGAACATCCTGACCTCGAACGGGTACTGCGTGCGGTTCCTCACCGACTGGGCGGGCCCCGAGGCGATGGTCACCAAGTTGGCGATTCGCCTTGGTGTGCCGTGTTTTCCGGACGACCCGCTGCATTTCACCGGCAACGTGACTGGCAAGACCGAGGGAACCGATGGTGAGAACTTCGTCGAGGTCGCGTTCCACGCCGCCAACAGCCTGGGCAACCACGTCTCGGGGACCGCGGTCCTCAGCCTGCTCGACGGGACCCGCGCATGAGTGCGTCGTTGTTGGCCGGGAACACCGCCATCGCCGGTATCGGTCAGACCGAGTTCTCCAAGGAATCCGGCCGCAGTGAGCTGCAATTGGCGTGCGAGGCGGTCAGCGCCGCGCTCGATGACGCGGGCCTGTCGCCGAGCGACGTCGACGGCATGGTCACGTTCACGATGGATTCCAGCGACGAGATCGAGGTGGCCCGCAACGTCGGCATCGGCGATCTGACGTTCTTCTCCCGGGTTCCGCACGGCGGCGGGGCGGCGGCCGGCACCGTCGCGCATGCGGCGATGGCGGTGGCGGCGGGCGTCGCCGATGTGGTGGTCTGCTACCGCGCCTTCAACGAACGCTCCGGGATGCGCTTCGGCGGCAGCGGACGCACCAGCGCCGAGACCCCGTTGTTCATGGCGCATTACGCCCCGTTCGGATTGCTCACCCCTGCGGCGTGGGTCGCGCTGCACGCGCAGCGCTACATGTCGACCTATGGGGTGACCAACGAGGACTTCGGCCGGATCGCCGTCGTCGACCGGGCCCACGCCGCCACCAACCCCGACGCGTGGTTCTACCAGCGTCCGATCACCCTGGAAGATCACCAGAATTCGCGGTGGATCATCGAACCCGTTCTGCGGCTGCTGGATTGCTGCCAGGAGAGCGACGGCGGTGTCGCGCTGGTCGTCACCAGCGCCGAACGCGCCCGCGACCTCAAGCAACCCGCCGCGATCATTTCCGCCGCCGCCCAGGGCGCCGCCTTCAACGGCGAGATGATGACCAGCTACTACCGCGAGGACATCACCGGTCTGCCGGAGATGGGTGTGGTGGCCGAACAACTCTGGCGCGACTCGGGACTCAAGCCCGACGACATTCAAACCGCGTTCATCTACGACCATTTCACGCCGTTCGTGTTCACCCAGTTCGAGGAGCTCGGATTCTGCGGACGCGGTGAGGCCAAAGACTTCGCCACCGTCGAACGACTGTCGCTGGGCGGCGAGCTACCGATCAACACCAACGGCGGGTTGCTCGGCGAGGCCTACATCCACGGGATGAACGGCATCACCGAAGGGGTGCGCCAGATTCGCGGTACATCGCACAACCAGGTCGACAACGTCGAGCACGTGCTCGTCACGTCCGGCACCGGGGTGCCGACCAGCGGGCTGATTCTCACCACGGGCTGACCATGACACAAGCCGCCGCAGCCGACACCCGTGAACTCATCATCGAGTCCGCCTACGCCTGCTTTCGCAAGCAGGGACTGCAGAAGGCGACGATCGTCGATATCGCCAGGGTGGCACGGGTTTCCCGCAGCACGATCTACGAGTACTTCCGCGACAAGGCCGCGATCGTCGAAGCCTGCGCCGAGCACACCTCCGAACAGTTCTACCGGCAGATGTCCACCGCGATGGACAGCGCCGGCTCGCTGGAGGAGAAGCTGGTCCGCGCAGCGGTTTTCGTCACCCAGGCGCGTCGGGCCATCGCGTCCGAGAAGTACTTCGACGAGGAAGCGGTGAGCCTGCTACTGACCAAGGACGCGGCCGTACTGTTGCGCGAATGTGTCGACTTCCTCGCTCCACACCTGGCGGCCGCCAAGCTCACCGGCGAGGTGCGTAAGGATCTCGACGTCCAGGCCAGCGGCGAATGGTTCGCGCGAATCCTGTTCTCGTTGTTCAGCACACCGTCGTCGACACTGAACATGGATGACCCCGAGGTGGTCGCCGATTTCGTGCGCGCCCACGTTGTTCAGGGGTTCGCCAACGACCGCCCGCGCCCGCGGCGTGGTTAACGACTCTCGCCCCAACTTGAGGGAAGCATCGGCATCGTCGGAGCAGTGCCGAACGAATCATCCTCCTGCGTCACCAATCCCACTGCCTCGGCGGTGCGCCTGGCCTCGGTTCCGGCGTAGCCAAGGACGCCGGAGCCCTGCTCCGAACTCTCCGCCGGCGCCGAGGCATCCATGAATTCGTCTGCATGCGCGCGCAACTCATCGTGCTGGCGGTGCCGGGTCCGTCGCTGCCTGCGAGCCGCCATGCGGGCAGCCGACGCGGCCGCGGCGCTGTCCCGTTCGGGCGCTCTCCTGGTTTCCTGGCAATGGGCACTGAGGCCGAGCCCGGAACCGAATCCGATGCCGGGAGGTGCGATGGCGTACGGCGCGACGAATCCGCTCCCGCCTGCGGGCGGCGGTGACGGCGGAGGCGCCGGCGTCGCCGGACTCGCCGTGGAAGCGTGCGCGGGTACGGAGCTGGGCGCGGTGCCGGCCGTCCCGAACGCGATGCCCGTCGTCGACGCGGGCCAGACCGTCGGCGCGATCGGCACCGCGACAGCCGGCGCGGGCGGCAGCGGTGCGAGGGGAACGGCCAGACCGGCCAGGCCCGCAAGACCACCGGCGGCCCCGGCTGGGGCCAGCACCGCTCCGGCCGCCACCAGCAGAGCCGGGGATTGGCTTATGGTGCTTGCCAATTGGGCGATATGCGTGGGCCAGTCGAACAAGGTCAGCGCCGCGATGTATTGAATCGCCGGCACCAACTGCCCTGGATTCTGGGCGATGTTCAGGAAGTCCTCGAACAATTCCAGCGAACGGGCGAGGTACCAGATCGGCTGGCTGGCGTCGGCGTAGTAGTCGTAGACCTGTCCGTTGAGCGTGCCCGCACCCGGGTTCCAGTTCACGCCGACGTTCTGCAGGATCTGCGACACGAAGGTAGTCAGCTGGTTGGAGATCATCGGGTCGTGGGCGACCGTGCCGTCTTCGATACCGAGGCTCTTCAGCAGGGGCGCAAGCTGATCGAGCAGCGGCTGCAGCGGGTTCTGGAACTGTGGGGGCTGCGCCGCTGCGGATTTCGCGATCACAGGGGCCGGAGCGGTGTGCGGCGTCGACGCGAGAGCCGCCGTCGACATCGCTTGGTAGACACCCATCGTCGTCGCGGCCTGAACCCACATCCGCGCGTAGTCGGCCTCATTCAGCGCGATCGGAATCGTGTTTAGCCCGAAGAAATTGGTCGCGACCAACGTCGCGTGGATCGCATGGTTGGCGCCGAGTTCGGCGAGCGACGGCATCGCCGCCAGCGCGACGTCGTAGGCCGCGGCGGCGGACTCGAGTTGGGTCGCCGTCGCGGCGCTGGCGGCGCCGGCGTGCCGCAGCCACGCCACGTAGGGCACGTGAGCAGCCACATACGATTCGGCGCTGTCGCCTTGCCATGCGCCGGCGTGCACTGAGGCCACGACATCACTGATCTCGTCGGCTGCCGCCAGGTATTCGGCGCTGAGCGCCTGCCACGCGGTGGCCGCCACCGACAGCGAACCGCTGCCGGGCCCGCTGCTCAGCAAGGCCGAATGCACCTCGGGCGGAGAGGCCATCCACGCGGTCATCGACATCCCTCTTCGGATGTCCAGAAAGTATTCGGCCACCCTAACTTTTGTATTTGAGGCGCCTAAGTTAGCACGGCGGTCGCGACGAGGGATGCGATCCGGACACGACCGCTACGGCCGCAGCATCACCTTTACCGCGCCGTCCTCCTTTTTCGGGAAGAGCCTGACCCATCCGCAGCGTGATCCGCTAATCGAACAGCGTCAGCATTGTGCCTGCGGGACACCGTCTGGCGTCGCCTGAAACGCGACGCTCAGTGACCGCGCTCGGCCAGCGCACGCATGAAGAACGTCAAGTTGGCCGGTCGCTCGGCCAGTCGCCGCATGAAGTAGCCGTACCACTGGGTGCCGAACGGCACGTAGACCCGAACCCGGTTGCCTTGCGCCGCGAGCCGTCGCTGCTCGGCATCGCGGACGCCGTACAGCATCTGGTACTCGAAATCGGCCGCGTCACGGCCCGTTTCGCGGGCCAATGCGGGAACCGCGTCGACGATCGCCGGGTCATGCGAGGCCACCATCGGATACCCCGGCCCGGACATCAGCAACCGCAGACAGCGCAGGTAGGCAGCGGTCACCGCGGCGGCATCCCGGTGGGCCACCGATGCCGGTTCGTCGTAGGCCCCCTTGCACAGCCGAACCCTGGCGCCGGACGCGGCGAACTGCTCGCAGTCGCCCGGCGTGCGCCACAGGTAGGCCTGCAGAACCACGCCCAGCCAAGGGAAGTCGGTGCGCAGCTCGGCGGCGATCGACAGCGTGGAATCGGTGGTGGTGTGGTCCTCCGCGTCCAGCGTCACCCACGCGCCTATCTGTTCGGCCCGCTCGCAGATGCGGTGGGCGTGCTCGAGCGCGATCTTTTCGCCGTCGCGGTCCAGCATCTGCCCTAGGGCGGACAGCTTCAGCGATACCTCCAGCGGGCGCACGCCGTCACGGGTGGCATCGGGCCGGGCGCCCAGCGCGTCGAGCAGATGCAGATAGGCAGTCATCGTGGCGTTGGCGCCGTCCAGATCGGCGACCTGCTCACCCAGGTAGTCGATGCTGACCAGTCGACCCGAATCACGCAGGGCTGCAACGCTGTTCAGTACACCCGGTAGCGTCGAACCAGGCACGAACCGATCGACCACCCTGCGC
Source organism: Mycobacterium sp. (assembly GCA_035606475.1). Taxonomy (GTDB): domain Bacteria; phylum Actinomycetota; class Actinomycetes; order Mycobacteriales; family Mycobacteriaceae; genus Mycobacterium. The sequence continues at coordinate 17,039 of DATNFI010000019.1, forward strand.
GCGACGGGCAGCCGTTCGGCGGTGTGCTGCAACCCGTGCGATCGGCTGGCGGCCAGGATGGCCGGTCGCAGCGCTTTGGTGAACAGGCCGGACATCACTGGGGCTCATCGGGGCGACCCGCTGCGCCCGGCTTCGCCGCGCTGGCGATCGCCCCGGGCGCCATGTGTGGGTAGCGGTGATCGGTCGGGGGCACAAACGTCTCCTTGATCGAGCGGGCGGACGTCCAGCGCAACAGGTTCTGCGCCGAGCCGGCCTTGTCGTTGGTGCCCGAGCCGCGGGAACCGCCGAACGGTTGGCGGCCAACCACGGCCCCAGTCGGCTTGTCGTTGACGTAGAAATTGCCCGCCGCGAACCGAAGCCGGTTCTGGGCGGTGAGTACGGCCTCGCGGTCGTCGGCGATCACCGCGCCGGTCAACGCGTACCGCGATCCGGTGTCGATGACGTCGAGCACCCGGTCGAACTCGTTGTCCGGGTAGACGTACACCGACAACAGCGGCCCGAAGTACTCGGTGGCGAAGGACTCGTCGGTCGGGTCGTCGGACAGCAGCACCGTCGGGCGGACGAAATAGCCTTCGCTGTCGTCGTATTCGCCGCCGACGGCGATGGTGACCCCGGCTGCGCCTTTCGCGCGCTCGATGGCGGCGACGTTCTTGACGAAGGCTCGCCGGTCGATCAGCGCGCCACCGAAGTTGGTCAGGTCGGCGATGTCGCCGAAGGGCAATTCGGCGGTGGCAGCCAGGAAGTCGTCGCCCATCTGCTGCCACACCGAGTGCGCGACGAACGCGCGTGACGCCGCCGAGCACTTTTGGCCCTGATAGTCGAATGCCCCGCGAATCAGTGCGGTGCGCAACACGTCCGGGCGCGCCGAGCGGTGCGCGAGGACAAAATCCTTGCCGCCGGTCTCCCCCACCAGTCGCGGATAGCTGTGGTAACGCTCGATGTTCGTGCCGACCTGCTGCCAGAGGTGCTTGAAGGTGGCCGTCGATCCGGTGAAGTGGATGCCGGCCAGCCGCGGATCCGCCAGTGCCACTTCCGATACCGCATAGCCGTCGCCGGTGACCATGTTGATCACGCCGGGTGGGAGTCCGGCCGCCTCGAGCAGTTGCATGGTCAGATACGCCGACAACGTCTGCGTCACCGACGGCTTCCACACCACGGTGTTTCCCATCAACGCGGGCGCGGTAGGGAGATTGGCCGCAATCGAGGTGAAGTTGAATGGGGTTATCGCATAAACGAATCCATCCAACGGGCGATAGTCGGTGCGATTCCATTCACCGCGGGTGCTCAGCGGCTGCTGCGCGAGGATCTGACGCGCGAAGTCGACGTTGAATCGCCAGAAATCCGCTGTCTCGCACGATGCGTCGATCTCGGCCTGATACGCGGTTTTGGATTGCCCTAGCATGGTCGCCGCCGCGATCCTCTCCCGCCACGGCCCGGCGAGCAGATCGGCGGCGCGCAAAAACACCGCCGCGCGCTCATCGAACGGGGTTGCGGCCCAGTCGGTTCGGGCCAAGGAGGCCGCCTGGACGGCTGCCGCGGCATCGCGGTGTTGGGCGTTGGTGAGTGTGCCCAGCCTCAGCGAGTGTCGGTGCGGCGCGGCGACTTCGATCTTGTCGCCGTCACCCATCCGATGCGAGCCACCGATGACGTGCGGCAGGTCGATCGGGTGATCGGCGATCTGCACGAGCGCGGTCTGGAGTCGGGCCCGCTCGGGCGAGTTCGGCGCGTAGTCGTGGATGGGTTCGTTGACTGGCTGCGGAACATCGGTAACGGCGTCCATGTCTCAGGATCTCAGCGCGGCTGCCGTGTCGTCTTGGCCGATCGAACAGGATTAACCCAAGTGGCTAGTAGAATCAGACAATATGAGGACCGTCGGTGTGGGACTCGGACAACTGCTGTTGGCCCTGGACACGACCGTGGCCAGGCTCATCGAGGCGCCTCGCGGCCTCGATCTGACGGTTACGTCGGTCGCGTTGATCGACGCCGACGACGTCCGGCTCGGAATGGGCCGGGGCGCGGACTCTGCCGACATCTTCTTCCTGCTCGGCGTGCCCGACTCTGAGGCGCAACACTGGCTGGAAAGTTCGACCGCCGGACCGCCCCCGGTGGCCATCTTCGCCAAGGAACCTTCGGCCGCGCTCGTCGAGCGTGCCGTCGCGACCGGAACGGCGGTGGTGGCGGTCGATCCTCAAGCCCGCTGGGAGCGGCTGTATCGGCTGGTCGACCACGTCCTGGAACACCATGGCGATGCCGAGAACGATTCCGGCACCGACTTGTTCGGGCTCGCGCAGTCACTGGCCGACCGCATTCACGGCATGGTGAGCATCGAGGACGAGCAATCCCATGTGCTGGCGTATTCGGCGTCCAACGACGAGGCCGACGATTTGCGACGGCTGTCGATCTTGGGTCGCGCCGGGCCGCCCGAGCATCTCAGGTGGATCGGCCAGTGGGGCATCTTCGACGCGCTACGCGCCGGCGGCGACGTGGTCCGCGTCGCCGAGCGACCGGAGTTGGGCCTGCGGCCGCGGCTGGCGGTCGGCATCCATCAGCCCGGCTTCGATGCCCGTCGCGCACCGGCTTTCGTCGGTTGCATCTGGGTGCAGCAGGGGTCGAGGCCACTGGCCGACGATGCCGAGGAAATGCTGCGCGGGGCCGCGGTGCTGGCGGCCCGCATCATGTCCCGGCTGAGGGCCAAGCCGTCGACCCATGTCTTGCGGGTGCAGCAATTGCTCGGACTCGCCGATAGCGAGCCCATCGATGTGGACGCGATCGCGCGCGAGTTGGGTGTCGCTGCCGACGGCCAGGCCGCGTTGGTCGCCTTTGACAATCCCGGCCGACACGACCGGATCACCGACGTTTTGGCATTGAGCGCCAATGCGTTTCGTGCCGATGCCCAGGTCGGATGGCGGGGGTCACGGGTGTACGTGCTGTTCCCTCAGACCACCAAGCGGTCGTCGCTGCAGTCCTGGATTCGCGGCACGCTCGGCGGACTGCGGACTGAACTGGGCCTGCAGCTGCGGGCGGTGATCGCGGTGCCGCTTTCGGGGCTGGCCGGCCTGCCGACGGTACGGGAAGAACTCGATCGCGTACTGGATAGTGCTGAGCGCCATCCGGATTCGTTCGCGGCGGTGACATCGCTGGCCGAAGCCCGGACTACCGTGTTGCTCGACGAGATCATCACGATGGTCGGCGCCGACCAGCGACTGGTGGACCCACGGATCCACGAGTTACAGGCCCGCGACCCGGCACTGGTTCAGACGCTGCGGGTGTACCTGGACGAATTCGGTGACGTCGCAGCCGCGGCGCAACAGCTGCACGTGCACCCCAACACCGTGCGCTACCGGGTGCGGCGAATAGAGACGTTGCTCGCAACATCGCTGACCGATCCCGATGTCCGGCTGCTACTTTCGCTGGGGCTCCGTGCCATCGAGCGGGGCCCGTGACCGGATGCGACATCGCAACGGTTTTGTTCACCGTGACGGTAATTGCAAGCCGTGCAGCAAATTTCTGTCCGCTAAGCTGCGCGGGTGACAGATCGGCCATCGGCATATCTGGTGTTGGCTTCTCAGCGAAGCGGCAGCACCCTTCTGGTCGAGTCGTTGCGCGCGACGGGAGTCGCCGGAGAACCGCAGGAGTTTTTCCAGTACCTCCCGACAACCAGCCAGTCACCGCAACCACGCGAATGGTTCGCCGGTGTCGATGACGACTCGATTCTGAGCCTGCTCGATCCGCTGGACGTGGGCAAGCCCGACCTGGCCCCGCCGGAGATCTGGCGTGACTACATCCGCACGGTCGGGCGGACACCGAACGGTGTCTGGGGCGGCAAGCTGATGTGGAACCAGACGCCGCTGCTGCTGGAGCGCGCTGCCGGATTACCCGATCGGTCCGGTGCCGGACTGCTGTCGGCGATCCGTGATGTCGTCGGCCAAGACCCGCTGCTGGTCTACGTCTACCGGCCGGACGTGGTGTCGCAGGCCGTGTCGTTTTGGCGGGCGGTGCAGACCCGGGTCTGGCGTGGCCGGCCCGATCCGGTCCGGGACGCGCGCGCCACCTATCACGCCGATGCCATCGCCCACGTGATCACGATGCTGCGCAGTCAGGAAGCGGGCTGGCGAACCTGGTTCGCCCAAGAAAACGTTTCGCCGCTGGAGATTCCGTATCCGGAGTTGTGGCGCAACCTGACTCAGGTCGTCGGCGATATCCTCGAGTCGCTGGGACTCGATCGGCGACTTGCGCCGGAGCCGGTGCTGGAGCGTCAGGCGGACAAGCGGTCCGATGAGTGGGTCGACCGTTACCGCGAAGACGCCGAGAGGGAGGGACTGCCGCTTTGACTCTTCGCGTAGATCTCGGCCAGGAACTGCTCGACGGCCACCGCGGCGTGGGCGGCCCGGGCCGACCCGAAGATGTCGAAAGCGTGCTGCGCGAACGGTAGTTCGGCGTAGGCGACCGGTTGATGGCTGACTTCACGCAGCCGCGTGCTGAACGCGCGACCCTGCTCGACGGGTATCAATGAGTCGTTGGTCCCGTGCAGCACGAAAAACGGTGGTGCGTCAGGCGATACGTAGGTGATAGGCGATGCGGCGCGAAACGCATCAAGAATGTCGGGTCGCCTCAGCTTGAACACGTACTTCGCCAGGGTCGGCGCCATCAGCGGATGGATCGCCTCGTTGCGGGTGAAGTCGTAGAGGCCGTAGAACGGAACCGCGGCCCGCACACTGGTGTCGGCGTCTTCGAAGCCGGGCTGGAACTGCGGGTCGTTCGCGGTGAGGGCGGCCAGTGCGCTCAGGTGGCCGCCGGCTGAGCCGCCGGTGATCGCCACCCAGTCCGGGTCGCCGCCGTACTCGGCGATGTGTTCCTTGGTCCACGCCAGCGCCCGCTTGACGTCGACGATCTGGTCCGGCCACGTCGAGCGCGGGCTCAGCCGATAGTTGATCGCGACGCACACCCAGCCCAACTCGGCCAGGTGACTCATCAGTGGATATGCCTGTTGCCGTTTGCTTCCCACCATCCAGGCGCCGCCCGGCACCTGCAGCAGCACCGGCGCCTTCCCCCCGCGGTCCAGGTCGGGCCGCCGCCAGATGTCGAGATGGTTCCGCGTGCCGTGCTCCCCGTACGCGATGTCGGTGTCGTGGGCGTAGTCGCCGTAGATTCGCGCCATCCGGACCAGGCCCGGCGATTTCGCGGTGCCCGCGCCCGCCGGTCGCTTCCACAGGTCAGTGGAGTCGGTGCGGCGGTCGGAGCCCAGCCCGGCATCGAGGGCGGCTTTGAGCGGTTGGTCGGCCTGGTTGCCGATCCGGTTCAGACCCAGCAGGCCCAGCCACGACAGCGCCGAGACAAGCCAGCTGAACCACCGCGTCTTTGGCGACAGCGTGCGGGTGATCGCGGCCAGCAACGCCGCCTGGCCGGCGATCAGTTGCAGTGGCAATTCGGTAGCGAACACGCCAAAGCTGAACGCGTACATGGACAGATAGCCGCGCTTGCTCAACGGCCGATAGCCGTTGGCGGTGACGGTGAGCCCGGCCAGCGAAGCCAGTGCGACTGCCAGTTTCTTCACGGCCACCACTTAACCACAGGGCGGCTTGGTCACTGAAACCACTTGCGTCACTTCGGTTTCAGACCCGGAAACTTGTCGGACCCCGTCGTTAGTGTTCGAACATGCGTTCTAGTAGCCGTGAGGAGGTCGTCGAGGTGCTCGACGTGCTTCGGGCTGCGATGAAGCGTGCCGTGGATCTGACGTTTGACGTGCTGACCACACCCGAGCGGCTCAACGTGTTGGAGTCCCTGGAGCGGCTGCGCCGCCAACAACCCGCGGTCGAGCACGCGCTGATCAATGA
>DATNFI010000020.1:0-12648 GCA_035606475.1 Mycobacterium sp.
CTGGTGCCCACGATGGACGAGGCCGCCGACAAGGCCGCCGAGCTGGCGAGCGCCTGAGAAAAGGACTGAACACCACATGGCAATCTTTTTGACCAAAGACAACAAGGTCGTCGTCCAGGGCATCACCGGCTCCGAGGCGACCAAGCACACCGCTCGGATGCTCAAGGCCGGCACCCACATCGTCGGCGGCGTCAACGCGCGTAAAGCCGGGACAACGGTGGCGCACAAGAACGTCAACGATGAGCCGGTCGAGTTGCCGGTGTTCGGCAGCGTGAAAGAGGCCATTGAGAAGACCGGCGCCGACGTGTCGATCATCTTCGTGCCGCCGGTGTACGCCAAGGACGCGATCATCGAGGCTATTGACGCCGAGATCCCGCTGCTGGTGGTCATCACCGAGGGAATTCCGGTGCAGGACAGCGCATATGCCTGGGCGTACAACGAGTCCAAGGGCAACAAGACCCGGATCATCGGCCCCAACTGCCCCGGCATCATCACCCCGGGACAGGCTCTGGTCGGCATCACCCCGGCCAACATCTCCGGGTCGGGCCCCGTCGGGCTGGTGTCCAAGTCCGGCACGCTGACCTACCAGATGATGTACGAGCTGCGTGATTTCGGTTTCTCGACCTCGATCGGCATCGGCGGTGACCCGGTGATCGGCACCACCCACATCGACGCGATCGAAGCCTTCGAGAAGGACCCCGAGACCAAGCTGATCGTGATGATCGGCGAGATCGGTGGCGACGCCGAGGAGCGTGCGGCCGACTACATCAAGGCCAACGTGTCCAAGCCGGTCGTCGGCTACGTCGCGGGATTCACTGCGCCGGAAGGCAAGACGATGGGCCACGCCGGCGCCATCGTGTCCGGCTCGTCGGGCACCGCCGCCGCCAAGAAGGAGGCCCTCGAGGCCGCCGGGGTCAAGGTCGGCAAGACGCCGTCGGAGACCGCCGCGCTCGCCCGGCAGATCCTGCAAAGCCTGTAGGCGCCAGCTGGCGAGCCCGAAATTGGAACGTGTTACAGGTTTCGGTTAGCCTGACGAACTAACACTTCTCAGGAGGCCTGTAATGGCGGTTGATCCCCGTACTCCCGTCATCGTCGGGGTGGGCCAGTTCACCGAACGCATCGACGATCCCGGTTACCGCGGCATGTCTTCGGTCGATCTGGCGACCGAGGCCGTGCGGGCCGCGCTGGCTGACACCGGCGCCGACGTGAACACAGTCGCGCAGGCCATCGAGGTGTTCGCCGGCCTGCGGCAGTTCGAGATCTGCACGCCGTTCAACTCGCCGCCGTTCGGCTGCTCCGACAACTACCTGCGATCGGTGGCCAACCGCGTGGGTGCCGATCCGGCGCGGGCGGTGCTCGAATCGATCGGCGGCAACGGACCGCAGAAGCTGATGACGGAGTTCGCCGGGGCGATCGCTGCCGGCGACATCGAGGTCGCGTTGATCCTCGGGTCCGAGCCCGGGTCCACCGCGAAGTACTTCGCCGATCGCGATGACAAGCCGGACTTCACCGAGCACGTCGGCGGCCAGCTCGAGGACCGTGGCTACGGCTTCGAGCAGTACATGAGCGAGTACACCGCCAAGCACGGGCTGACCGGGGCGCCGGTGCAGTATGGGCTGCTCGACAACGCCCGGCGAGCACGACTCGGCCTCGGCGTCGCCGACTATCGTCGCTCGATGGCCGAGCTCTTTGCGCCGTTCTCCAAAGTCGCTGCCAAGAACCCGTTTTCGTCCTCGCCGGTGGAGCGGTCGGTGGTGGAGATCGAGACCGTCACCGACGAGAACCGGATGATCTGCGACCCGTATCCGCGGCTGCTGGTGGCGCGCGACACCGTCAACCAAGGGGCGGCCGCGCTGGTGATGTCGGTGTCGGCGGCGCGGCGGCTCGGGGTGCCCGAGGGCAACTGGGTGTATCTGCGCGGGCATGCCGATCAGACCGAGCAGGACCTGTTGGACCGCGTCGACGTCAGTATCAGCTATTCCGCCAAACAGGCTGTGGCAGAAGCGCTTCGGGGTGCTGGCATCGGTATCGACGAAGTGGCGAAATTCGATCTTTACAGCTGCTTCCCGTTCCCGGTGTTCGCGGTGTGCGATGAGTTCGGGCTCACCGCCGACGACCGGCGCGGTTTGACGCTCACCGGAGGCCTGCCGTATTTCGGCGGACCCGGTAACAGCTATTCGTTGCACGGCATCGCCGAGACCGTGGCCGCCATGCGCGACAGGCCGGGCTCGTTCGGGCTCGTCGGCGCCAACGGTGGTGTGATGAGCAAATATTCGGTGGGCATCTATTCCACCGAACCCGGCGAGTGGGCAGCCGATCGCAGCAAGGCTCTGCAGCAGGACATCGCCGCGCTGCCGAAGGTGCCCGTCACGCGAAACCCGAACGGCGCAGCGACAATTGAGACCTACTCAGTGCGCTATGACTGGCCGACGACGACCGGTGTGATCATCGGTCGGCTCGACGCCGACGGCTCGCGGTTCATGGCGCTCACCGAGAACGAAGACCTGGTGACCTTGATGACCGATGGCGACCCGCTGGGCGCCGCGGTCACGGTGAAGTCGACCAACGAGGGCATCAACCAGGCGTCGCTCGGCTAGCCGTTCAGCGCGGCGACCAGCCCTTCGCAATCCTCGACGGTCACGTTGAGCGCCGAGTGGTCGCGCAGGCCGATCACCCGGTGGATCCGCGGTTCGAAGTGGATGCACACACCCCGGGCTGCGTTGGTGCCGAACGTCAGCCCGTCGTCGGCCAGCGACAGCCGCGCACCGACCGCCGTCCACCATCGGTACGGGCCGGTGATATGCGCATCCTGAATCTGAGACAGCGGCGCCTCGACCCGGAACGGCCCGTAACGGGCGATCAGCCGGCCGTCGTCGGTGACGGTGACGCCCTGTGCGGTCGGCCACGCCCGGAAGGCCAGCCACAGCGGAGCCAGCCGGGCCTCGTAGCGATAGGGGAAGTGCCTGCCCTGCTCGTCGTGGGCTGTCACGATGCGCCTCCGGTCGGTGTCAGCGGCTAGACCGCCGCGGCAAGCTTGCCCGCCAACCGCTCGACGTAGGCGGCCACCTCATCTTCGGACTTGTCAGGCAGTCCGAACAACACCTCGGTGACCCCGATTTCGGCCCAGTGCGCCAACTTCTCCGGCACCGGCTTGAAGTCCAGCGCGACGATCTGCGGAGCGCCGTCGCGGCCCGCGGCGGCCCAGGTGTCCTGCAGCAGCCGCACCGGCCCGTCGATGTCGAAGTCGCGTGGCGTGGTGATCCAGCCGTCGGCGCTGCGGGCGATCCACTTGAAGTTCTTCTCGTTGCCCGCCGCGCCGACCAGCACCGGGATGTGCGACTGCACCGGCTTGGGCCACGCCCAGCTGGGCCCGAAGTTCACGAATTCGCCCTCGTAGGAGGCTTCTTCTTCGGTCCACAGCGCCCGCATCGCCTCGATGTACTCACGCAGCATCGTGCGGCGACGACCGGGCGGCACACCATGATCGGTGAGTTCGTCGGTGTTCCAGCCGAACCCGACGCCCAGGCTGACCCGCCCACCCGAGAGGTGATCGAGCGTTGCGATCGATTTCGCCAGCGTGATCGGGTCGTGCTCGACCGGCAGCGCCACCGCGGTGGACAGCCGCACCCGTGACGTGACCGCACACGCCGCGCCGAGGCTCACCCACGGATCCAGCGTGCGCATGTAGCGGTCGTCGGGCAGCGACTCGTCACCAGTGGTCGGATGCGCGGCTTGGCGCTTGACCGGAATGTGGGTGTGCTCGGGTACATAGAACGTCGCAAACCCGTGGTTATCGGCAAGAGTGGCGGCCGCAGCCGGGGAGATTCCGCGATCACTGGTGAACAGCACAAGCCCGTAGTCCATGGATGAATTAGAACGTGTTCCAATCTTGCGGGCAACTACCGGGGTCGGTACTGGCGACCGACGTGGCGCCTAAGGTGCGCTAGCGTGGTTGATCGGCTCGCGTCGCAAATCCCGCGCAGGCCGTCGCCACCGCGTTGATCCAGCGTTTAGAGGTAGCCTCGCGAGGAGCGGCGCGCGGGAGTAATGAGCGCCGCACGACAATGGCGCCGCAACCGCATCGGAAGGCACAGGAGAAGCCATGACCTACCCGCCCGGCAACCCCGGATATCCGCCCGCGCAGTCGCCCGCCTCGTATGGGGCTCCGGCATCGCCGTCGTTCGCGAAGTCCGAGGACGCCGAGAACAACCTCAAGCACTACTTGACCATCGCGGTCGCGGTACTGGGTGTGCTGACCTATCTGGCGAGCTACTTCCCCATGGTTTCCCGCCTACTGCCCAACGGCGACGAGCTCGTCGAGAAGGGCAGCACCCTGCCGGTCGACCTGGTGCTGCTGGCCGGCCTGCTGGCCGCGGTCAGCCTGTTGCCGAAGGCCAAGAACTACCTCGCCGCGGTCGCCGCGGTCGCTTCCCTGGGTTCGCTGCTACTGATCCAGGACACCATCGACGCGACCGATCGCGGCGCCGGGCTGTGGATCGCCGTCACCGCCGGTGTCGCGCAGGCCGCGCTGGCCATCAGCGCTCTTCTGCTGGATGCGGGCGTGATCACCGCGCCGGCGCCCCGGCCCAAGTACGACCAGTACTACGGGCAGTACGGCGGTTACTACGGCCAGCAGCAAGCTCCTTACCAGCAGTCCGGCTACGGAACGCAGTACGGCGGATACCCGTCGGGCCCGACGACCGGCGGCTTCGCCGCGCAGCCGGGACCGCAGCCGAGCTCGGCGCAGTCCCACGGATCGCCCACGCCGCCAACGGGTTTCCCGAGCTTCAGCCCGCCGCCGTCGTCCGGCTCCAGCACCTCAGGGCAGGGCAACGCCAGCGACCATGGCGGTTCGAGCCACAGCCAGCAGTCGTTCGGCTCGGGTCAGCAGCCGCAGGCGCCGTCGGGTCCGTCACAGTCCTGACTGGGTGCGTCCAGGCGCGGCGAGTCGCCGGCTGCCGGGCCGGAGGCGATCGCTAGCTCGGCGGAGCCGGGCGCGGCGGGTCGCCGACCATGGGCATCAGTAGGTAACGTCCTCAGACCGTGACCCCGGACAGTCGAGCCCCGGGCGCCCACCAGGCGCGCGACCTGCTGCGGGTCGCGTTCGGCCCTGCGGTGGTCGCGTTGGTGGTCATCGCCGCGGTGACGTTGTTGCAGTTGGTGATTGCCAACAGCGACATGACGGGCGCGCTGGGTGCGATCGCGAGCATGTGGCTCGGCGTCCATCAGGTGCCGATTTCGATCGGTGGCCGCGAGCTGGGCGTGCTGCCGCTGCTGCCGGTGCTGCTGATGGTGTGGGGGACTGCGCGTACCACCGCGCACGCCACCACGCCGACGGCCTCGTGGTTCGTCACCCGGTGGATCGTGGCGTCGGCGCTGGGTGGCCCGCTGTTGTTCACCGCGATCGCACTGGCCGTCATTCACGACGCGGCGTCGGTGATCACCGAATTGCAGACGCCCAATGCGTTGCGCGCCTTCATGAGCGTGCTGGTGGTACATGCCATCGGCGCGATCATCGGGGTGGGGTCGCGGGTCGGCCGCCGGGCACTCGCGGCATCGCCGCTGCCGTACTGGCTGGCCGATTCGCTGCGCGCGGCCGTGGCCGGCGTGCTGGCACTGCTGGGACTCTCGGGAATGGTCGCGGCCTGCTCACTGGTCGTGCACTGGGCGACCATGCAGGACCTGTACGGCATCACCAATTCGATCTTCGGCCAGTTCAGCCTGACCGTGCTGTCGGTGCTGTATGTGCCCAACCTGATCGTCGCGACCGCAGCGATGGCGGTGGGATCGAGCGCTCACCTGGGGTTTGCCACGTTCAGCTCGTTCACGGTGTTCGGCGGGGACATCCCCGCCCTACCGGTGCTGGCCGCGGCGCCGCACCCGCCGCTCGGCCCGGTCTGGGTGGCGCTGCTCATCGTCGGGGCATCCTCGGGGGTTGCGCTCGGGCAGCAGTGCGCGCGACGCCCGGTGCCGCTGTCCGATGCGATGGCGAAGGTCGGCATCGCGTCTTTGCTGGCGGCGCTGGCCCTGGCGCTGCTGGGGTACGCGGGCAGTGGCCAGCTGGGCAACTTCGGCGGGGTCGGAATCGACCAGGGCACTTTCGGTTTCGCGATCTTCCTGTGGTTCACCGCGATCGGCGCGCTCACCGTGGTGATGGCCGGCGGTATCAGGCGCCGCCCGAAGCCCACGCCGGCCCCCGTCGCGCCGCCGCCGGCCGAGCCGCCGATACCTGACGTCGAGGCCGACGACACGTCGGGCATCGATCTGCCTCACGACGAGGACCGATGACTTGTCCGCCTCCACCTCGGGCCGGTAGCGGCCCGCATCGTCGGCGCACGTAGGCTCTGACCTGTGCAGCAATCGTTCCGCGTGCCTCCCAGCGCACCGGCACGAGTGGTCGTGCTGGCATCGGGCACCGGGTCGCTGCTGGCGTCGCTGCTGGACGCCGCCGTCGGAGACTATCCGGCCCGGGTGGTGGCCGTCGGTGTCGACCGCGACTGCGCGGCCGTCGACATCGCAGCCGCCGCGTCGCTGCCGTCGTTCCGGGTGCGGCTGGGCGACTATCCCGACCGCGACGCGTGGGACACCGCGCTCACCGAAGCCGCCGCCGAGCATGCACCGGACCTGGTGGTGTCAGCGGGCTTCATGAAAATCCTTGGGCCGCACTTCCTTTCGAAGTTCGAAGGCCGGACGCTCAATACTCATCCCGCGCTGCTGCCGGCATTCCCGGGCGCGCACGGGGTGACCGACGCGCTCGCCCACGGTGTCAAAGTCACCGGTTGCACGGTGCATCTGGTGGACGCTGGCACCGACACCGGCCCGATACTGGCCCAGCAGGCCGTTGCGGTGCTCGACGACGACAACGAAGAGACCCTGCACGAACGCATCAAGGTCACCGAACGGCGACTCTTGGTGGACGTGATAGCCGCGGTGGCGACCGGCGGCATGACCTGGAGCGGACGAAAGGCGACCATCGGATGAGCAGCAACGAGAAGCGGCCGATTCGGCGTGCGTTGATCAGCGTCTACGACAAGACCGGTCTGGTCGAACTCGCCAAGGGACTCGCCGACGCCGGTGTCGAGATCGTCTCGACCGGCTCGACCGCGAAAACCATTGCCGACAAAGGGATTCCCGTTACCCCGGTGGAGCAGCTGACCGGTTTCCCGGAGGTGCTCGACGGCCGGGTCAAGACCCTGCACCCGCGCGTGCATGCCGGCCTGCTGGCCGACCTTCGCAAACCCGAGCACGCCGCCGCCCTCGAACAGCTCGGCATCGCGGCGTTCGAGTTGGTGGTGGTCAACCTGTACCCCTTCAGCGAGACCGTCGAATCCGGTGCGGGCGTGGACGAATGCGTCGAGCAGATCGACATCGGCGGACCGTCGATGGTCCGCGCGTCGGCCAAGAATCACCCGAGCGTGGCCGTGGTGACCGACCCGCTCGGCTACGACGGAGTGCTGGCCGCGGTGCGTAGCGGCGGCTTCACGCTCGCGGAGCGAAAGAAGCTGGCGTCGTTGGCATTTCGGCACACTGCCGAGTACGACGTCGCGGTGGCCGGCTGGATGGAGTCGACGCTGGCGCCCGAGCAGCCGGCCGCGGCCTTCCCCGAGTGGGTCGCCGGGACCTGGCGGCGCTCGACCCAGCTGCGCTACGGCGAGAACCCGCACCAGCAGGCCGCGCTCTACGTCGACGACAGCGGCTGGCCCGGCCTGGCCCAGGCCGACCAGCTGCACGGAAAAGAGATGTCGTACAACAACTTCACCGACGCCGACGCGGCCTGGCGCGCGGCGTTCGACCACGAAGACATCTGCGTCGCAATCATCAAGCACGCCAACCCGTGCGGCATCGCCGTCTCGTCAGACTCGGTCGCCGACGCACACCGCAAGGCTCACGAATGCGACCCGCTGAGCGCCTTCGGCGGCGTGATCGCTGCCAACACCGAGGTCAGCGTCGAGATGGCCGAATACGTCAGCACGATCTTCACCGAGGTGATCGTCGCGCCCGCCTATGCCCCGGGCGCCGTCGAGGTGCTCGCGCAGAAAAAGAACGTCCGGGTGCTGGTCGCCGCTGAGCCGATCGGTGACGACACCGAGCGGCGTCAGATCAGCGGCGGGCTGCTGGTGCAGCAGCGCGACCAGATCAACGCGCCGGGCGACGACCCGAACAATTGGACGTTGGCGACCGGTGAGCCGGCCGACCCGGCCACGCTGGCCGACCTGGCCTTCGCCTGGCGAACCTGTCGCGCGGTGAAATCCAACGCGATCGTGATCGCCGGTGGTGGCGCCACCATCGGCATCGGCATGGGCCAGGTGAACCGCGTCGACGCCGCGCGGCTAGCGGTCGAGCGCGGGGGAGATCGGGTCCGCGGGGCGGTCGCCGCGTCCGACGCCTTCTTCCCGTTCCCGGACGGCCTGGAGACCCTGGCGGCTGCGGGCGTGAAGGCGATCGTGCACCCTGGCGGTTCGGTCCGCGACGACGAAGTCACCGCGGCCGCGGCCAACTTCGGCATCACGCTGTATCTGACCGGCGCGCGGCACTTTGCCCATTAGCTTCCCGCGAGTGTGCATTCCACGACGCGACACGCCACAAACGCGTCGTGAGATGCACATTGGGCGATTGGATCAGGCGCTGATCTCGTCCTGCACGGTCGTCGCGTAGCGGATGAACGCGGCGACCTCGTCGACCGCGCGTCGGGCATCGGGGTTCACGTCGAAGCTCAGCTGGAACATGTGCATTGCCTTGTGCCACTGCTGAACCCAGACTTCGACATGCTGGGCGCGCAGCCGTTCGGCGAACACGATGGTGTCGTTGAGCAGCATCTCGTGGGTGCCGGCCTGCAGCAGAAACGGGCCCAGGCCGTGCAGGTCGGCCTCGGGCGGCATCATCGGCGGCGGGCGGGTGCCGTTCACGGTGGCGTACACGTCGTAGATGAACTTCACCGTCATGAACGGGAACATCACGTCGCGGTGGTCCTTCAGAGCCCGATACTTCAGGTCCATGTCCGACGACGTCAGCGGCGACATCAGCGCTTGCCCGGCTGGTACCGGCAGCCCGGCATCCCGCGCCGCCAGCGCGACTTCGGCGGCCATCAATCCGCCGGCCGAGTCGCCGGCCAGCACGATCCGCTCGGGGGCGAACCCCTGCGCCAACGCGAAGCGGTAGCCGTCCAAACCGTCGGCAACGGCCTCGTCGATGCTGGCCTGCGGCGCCAGCCGGTAGCCCACATTGAGCACCTTGGCGCCGGTCGCCTGTGACAGTCGGCTGACGAAGCGGCGGTGCGAGTTGAGTCCGAGGGTCACCAGCGCCGAGCCGTGGAAGTAGACGATCAGCGACGTCGAGTCGCGCGCCTCTGGGGCGACGACCCATTCGGCCGGGCAGTGCGGCAGGTCGACGCGTGCGACGTCGGTGCCCGCCAGCGGCTTGATGAAGTTCAACGGGCCGTCGATGCCGTCGAGGCGCACCCGCTGCAGCGTGTCGGGGCTGAAGCGATTGACCATCAAGCCGAGCAAGGTCAACGCCCCCAGCAGCGGCCGGACGAAGATCGCGGTCAGCAGCGAGAGCAGGCTGGACTGCCACGACGCGGGGCCGAAGTGCGAGGTCTCGGGCCGTTCACGCCAGTCGAGAGAATTCACGGTACTGAGGGTATCGGGTAGCTGGGGATCAGCGGCTGTGAGGTTCGAACCGGCCTGGACACAGAGTTGTCTGGGCCACTCGATGGAGCGTGTTCGGATTGCTGACCGGGTCGTCAGAAACCACTTCCGCACAAGATCAGATCGGCCTAGAGTCGAAATTCGGGCACGTCAACCGGGGCGAGTCCATCGCGAATCGGAAAGTATTCGAGAGGAAATAATGCGCGCGATAACAAAAAGAACAGCGTCGTTCTCAGTCGCCCTTGCAGCATTCGCTCTGCTCGGTGCGGGATGCCACCAGTCCAACAACTCGAGTAATTCCTCGTCGAGTTCGGCGGCGTCCTCGTCATCCTCATCCGCGATGACGTCGTCGGCTGCCATGGAGCCGTCGACGAGCGCGGCGGCCGCGCCCAGCCCAACGCAGATCGCCGGCAAGAACGGCACGATGTACACGGTTGAGGGACCGATCCTGGCCAAGTTCGAGACCCTCACCGACGAGCAGAAGAAGGACCTGGGCGCGCCCTACGACAACCAGAAGAACACCGCCGACAACACCGGCGTCTACCAGCAGTACGACGGTGGCGTCCTGATCTACAAGAACGGCGGCCCCGTCTACCTCGTGTGGGGCAAGATCCGCGACGCGTGGAACGACAACCAGGCCTCGCAGGGCAAGCTGGGCTACCCGACCGCCGACGAGACGAAGGAGCCGGACGGCTCGTACAAGTCGACGTTCGAGCACGGCACCATCACCTGGAAGGAAGGCGACGAGCACGCGACGGTGACCACCAGCTAGTCGCTGCCCGCATTTTCACCTCGGACGGCCGGGCGATCCTTGCGATTGCCCGGCCTTTCCATTTGTCAGTAGCGTGGGCGTGGTGACCGCTGCGAATAATCTGCCCCGAACCGTTGGTGAACTCCGTGCCGCCGGGCACCGCGAACGCGGTGTCAAGCAAGAAATTCGGGAAAACCTGCTGGCTCGATTGACCGAGGGTGCAGACGGCGGGGCCATCTGGCCCGGCATTCTGGGCTTCGACGACACCGTGTTGCCGCAACTCGAGCGGGCGTTGATCGCCGGTCACGACTTCGTGCTGCTGGGTGAACGCGGCCAGGGCAAGACCCGTCTGTTGCGCGCCCTGGTCGGGCTACTCGATGAGTGGACGCCGGTGATCGCCGGTGCCGAACTCGGCGAGCACCCGTACACGCCGATCACCCCGGGGTCGATCCGCAAGGCGGCCACCCTCGGTGACGACCTTCCGATCGAGTGGCGACACCGCAGCGAGCGGTATACCGAGAAGCTGGCCACCCCAGACACCAGCGTCGCCGACCTGGTCGGTGACATCGACCCGATCAAGGTCGCCGAGGGCCGCAGCCTGGGCGACCCGGAGACCATCGCCTACGGCCTGATCCCGCGGGCGCACCGCGGCATCGTCGCCGTCAACGAGCTGCCCGACCTGGCCGAGCGCATCCAGGTGTCGATGCTCAACGTGATGGAGGAGCGCGACATCCAGGTCCGCGGCTACACGTTGCGGCTGCCGCTGGACGTGCTGGTCGTCGCCAGCGCCAACCCCGAGGACTACACCAACCGCGGTCGCATCATCACCCCACTCAAGGACCGCTTCGGCGCCGAGATCCGCACCCACTATCCCCTCGAGCTCGACGCGGAGGTCGCCGTGATCGCCCAGGAGGCGCACCTGTCCGCGCAGGTGCCGGAGTACCTGACCCAGGTGATCGCCCGGTTCGCCCGCTACCTGCGGGAGTCCAACTCGGTCGATCAGCGATCCGGGGTGTCGGCGCGGTTCGCCATTGCCGCCGCCGAAACCGTCGCCGCCTCAGCCCGGCACCGCGGCGCTGTGCTGGGGGAGACCGACCCGGTGGCCCGCGTGGTCGACCTGAGCACGGTGATCGACGTGCTGCGCGGCAAGCTCGAGTTCGAGTCCGGCGAAGAAGGCCGCGAGCAGGCAGTGTTGGAGCACCTGCTGCGCCGCGCCACCGCCGACACCGCATCCCGGGCACTCGGTGGAATCGACGTCGGCCCGCTGGTGGTAGCGGTCGAGGGCGGCTCGGCGGTGACGACCGGTGAGCGGGTGTCGGCCAAGGACGTGCTGGCTGCGCTGCCCGAGCTGCCGGTGATCGACGCGATCGCCAAGCGCCTTGGCGCGGAATCCGAGGGTGAGCGTGCCGCTGCGCTCGAATTGGCCTTGGAGGCACTGTATTTGGCCAAGCGCATCGACAAGGCATCCGGAGAAGGCGAAACCGTCTATGGCTAGAGGTCACTCGTCGCGCTATTCGGCCTACACCGGTGGGCCGGATCCGCTTGCGCCGCCGGTGGATCTGCGCGAGGCACTCGAACAGATCGGGCAGGACGTGATGGCGGGCACCTCGCCGCGCAGGGCGCTGTCGGAGTTGCTGCGCCGGGGCACCAAGAGTCTGACGGGGGCCGACCGGCTGGCCGCCGAAGCCAACCGGCGACGTCGAGAGTTGTTGCGCGAGAATAACTTGGACGGCACTCTGCAGGAGATCAAGAAGCTGCTCGACGAGGCGGTGCTGGCCGAACGCAAGGAGTTGGCCCGAGCGCTGGACGACGACGCCCGGTTCGGCGAACTGCAACTGGATTCGCTGTCGCCGTCGCCGGCCAAGGCCGTCCAGGAACTCTCCGAGTACGGCTGGCGCAGCGACGAGGCCCGCCAAAAGTACGACCAGATCAAGGATCTGCTCGGCCGTGAGATGCTGGACCAGCGTTTCGCCGGCATGAAGGAGGCGCTGCAGGGCGCCACCGACGAGGACCGGCAGCGGGTCAACGACATGCTGAACGACCTCAATGACTTGTTGGACAAGCATTCGAAAGGGCAAGACACCCAACAAGATTTCCAAGACTTCATGGACAAGCACGGCGAGTTCTTCCCGGAGAACCCGCAGAATGTCGAGGAGTTGCTGGACTCGCTGGCCAAGCGGGCGGCGGCCGCGCAACGGTTCCGCAACAGCCTGAGCCCGGACCAGCGCGCCGAGCTGGATGCGTTGGCGC